>CAZVPD010000054.1:0-21186 GCA_964628455.1 uncultured Lachnospiraceae bacterium | reverse complement strand
GACACTGCTGACCGACATCCTTCCGCTCACGCTGTTTTCTCTGACGACCGCCTTTTTTCTCCGCAAATTTCCCTGCAGGACCGTAAAGGTATTTCATGTGATCGGCAAGCTTTTGCAGGCGCTCATATACACAGGGCTTGCGGCAGGTACACTGGAAGCGCTTACGGGTTTTTCGCTTATAAAAGGAACAAATCCCGTCGGCGACGGTGTGAAAGTGGTTTCAAATGCAGTCTTCATCATGGCGGGCGCGCTTCCGCTTTTATATATCCTGTCCCGCTTACTGAAAAAGCCGCTGAAAGCCATCGGCGGACGGTTCGGCATGAACGAAACCTCTGCATTATGCATGATCGGTACGCTTGCCACAAGCACAACCACCTTTGCGAAATTTTCCGAAATGGATCAAAAGGGCAGGATCCTGAACGCGGCGTTTGCCGTTTCGGCGGCGTTTGTGCTTGCCGACCACCTGGCGTTCACTGTCGCCTTTGACAGCACCTACACGCTTCCCATGGTCACAGGCAAGATGATATCGGGTCTTACGGCGCTTATTGCCGCAAACCTGTTTTCAAAAACCGTTAAGTATCAGACAAAGGATGAATCCGCTCAAAGAACCAATACGAAAAACGGAGAAACAACCGAATCATGAAGATGAACCAAAAATCGTATGCACACTGCCGCTCATCCCTTTTGCTTAACCCTTGTTTTCCTCCTGCACGGATGAAGTAAAATCTGCGGATATCGCTCAAACAACCGCTTCACCGGAAGTAACGGAGACCGAAGGAGATTCTTTGCCGGAAGCGGTATATGACGGAGCGGAATTTACCCTTTTGGCGCGCCGAAGACGAATATCAACAGCCGTCTGTCGATTTTCCCGGGATTGACAGGCGGCTGATTCTGTTATCAGGATGCAGCTTTCTTTGAAAAATGTTATTTCGTAAATCTATTCCCCTCTTCGGAGGGGTGCCCGGAGGGCGGGGTGGTTATGGAGGAAACTTATCAGCTTTTCCGGTTCCTGTAAAACCATCCCGGGGCTTGACCACCCCGGCGCTAAAGCACCACCCCTCCGAAGAGGGGAATTTACAACATCAACTTTTTCCGTGATTTTCGAAGGAATGCTTACATTTACAACTGATTTCAAATTTTCAAGCCGATGCGGAGCGAAGGGAGAAAGATCCATTATCATGGTTTTATCCGATTCGGGATGCTGCCGACATGCCAAACAAACGGAGCCTATATTCTCTCCGGGCAGGATGGACCGGATGTGTTTAATCGAATATATTCCCGTAATTTAACATTTACATTTTATAAATTACGGTTTATAATGGGTATAGCCCGAATAATAATTTTATCAGAAGGAGAAAAGGACATGTCACTGAAAAAATCAGCGCTCACCGGCCTGTCGCTGCTGATCGCAGCCGTTTTGTGCGTTTCCTGTTCGGAAAGCGGGGGCGAGGCGAAGGACGGCGCCGAAAGCACCCTGCAGAACACCGAAGAAACGACGGCGGCAGAACCTGCTCCGGAATTGCCGGATGCGACATACGACGGCTATACCGTCCGGATGATCACACTTGAAGCTTACAACGACCATTTCAAGCTGGATATGGAAAGCGACGGCGACGCTCTCAACGACGCGGGCTATAAAAGAAATCTTGCGGTCTCGGAACTACTCGACGTGAGTTTCGAGGCGACGGAATATCCGGATCCGGTAAAAATCTTTAAAACAGGCGTGACGGCCGGAGACGACGTATGCGAATTCATCTTTCCCCACGCGACGATGGGCGTGGCTTCCATGGTCACGGACAGGCTGCTCTACGACTGGAATCAGCTGTCCTATGTCGATATGACGATGCCGTGGTGGAACAACACGATGTCCTCGGCGCTGAGTCTGGGCGGCCGTCTCTATTACGCCTCGGGCGACATCGTCCTCACATGGCAGGGGATGAACGCCATCCTGTTCAACAAAACCTTCTCCGGAACCGAGGAGAAAGACTTTTACGCGCTCGCGTTCGACGGCAAATGGACCATGGACGCGCTTTCGGCAAGCATTAAAAA
This sequence comes from uncultured Lachnospiraceae bacterium, assembly GCA_964628455.1. GTDB lineage: Bacteria > Bacillota > Clostridia > Oscillospirales > CAG-272 > JAQVWU01. The sequence continues at coordinate 19,137 of CAZVPD010000054.1, read as the reverse complement.
TGTGACCGAGGATCTGGACGGGGACGGACAATTCACAAAAGCCGACAAATACGGCTATCTCGACCATATCGGAGGCGGCGGCGCCTATCTGTACTGCGCGGGCATCACCATCACCGAACAGGATGAAAACGGCTACCCGACCCTCGCCCTGAACACGGAGCGGACGGTGAATCTCGTCCGGAAGTTTTACGATCTGATCTATTCGGGAGATGTATTTTTGGACTCCTACGACAGCGTACGATACGCGACAAGCACCTATCGTCAGATGCTTCTCGAAGGAAGGTCTTTTTTAACATGCCTCGATATCGGTTCGATGTATCCGTATCTGCGCGAGATCGAATTCGACTTCGGAATACTGCCGCTTCCGAAATACGACGAGAACCAGGAAAATTACAGGGTATTCTGCGGCGCGGGCCTGATCGGCGTCCCGTCCAACATCTCGGATCCGGAACGGACCTCGGTGATCGCGGAAGCCATGGCCTATAAAAGCTATAAACTGCTGCGCCCGGCCTTCTTCGACATTGTCCTCGAAAACAAAGCGGTCCGCGACGAAAACTCCTATAAGATCCTGCAGATGATGCAGGAAAACAAAGTATGGGATTTCGGATTCAACTTCGACTCGTCGGGTCTCGGATACGGAATGATCACAAACGTCGTCATCCAGAACAAGAGCACCGATTTCGTTTCATACTACGCAAAAAACGAAAAAAAGCTGCAGAATGCTCTGCAGCAGGTCATCGACGCTTTTGCCGAAAACGAATAACCGGTCAGACCGGTTTTTTCTCCTGTTTTGTCCCTGCGGCTGCACAGCCGGCGCAGTCTCCGCTGCAGCCGGCGCAGCCGCCTTTTTTCCGGCGCCGGAAAACAAACACGAGAGACAGCGCCAGCCAGACGGCAACCGCCGTCAGGATCAGGTAATCGGCCGGACCCATGCCCGGCCGGCCGGTGAACAGCAGGAGCAGCCGGTAGACCGTAAAAGCGGAAATCCACGCAACGCCGCACTGCGCCGTCACAACGCCGAGGGTTTTCAGCTTTGAACCGAGTTCACGGTTCATGGCGGCGACAGCCGCAAAGCAGGGGGTATATAAAAGCGTAAAGATCAGGAACGATACGGCGGAAACGGGGGTGAACAGCGCGGCAAGCGCCTGCGCTATACCTCCGGCGGAAGAACCCGTCAAAACACCGAGCGTGCCGATGACCGCTTCCTTGGCCGTCAGCCCCGTCACCAGAGACGCCGCGATCCGCCAGTCCCCGAAACCGAGAGGGGTAAAGACGGGGGCGATAAACCTTCCCAGGACCGCAAGAAGGCTGAGGGAATCGTCCGCAACGACATTGAGCTTTGCGTCAAAGGTCACAAGGAACCAGATGACCATCGTCGCAACAAAGATCACGGTAAAGGCCCGGACGAAAAAGTCCTTCGCCTTGTCCCACATCAGCAAGAGAACCGTTTTCGGCGACGGCAGACGGTAATTGGGAAGTTCCATGACAAAGGGAACGGGATTCCCTTTGAAAAGCGTCTTTTTATAGATAAGAGCCACAAGGATCCCGATCAGGGCACCGGTCAGATACAGACCGGTCATCACGGCGGCGCGCCAGGATGAGAAAAACGCGGCGACAAAAAGAGCGTAGATCGGGATCTTTGCCGAACAGCTCATATAAGGGGTCAGCAGGATCGTCATTTTACGGTCCCGATCGGAGGAAAGGGTCCGCGTGGCCATGATCGCCGGCACGGAGCAGCCGAAGCCGATCAGCATCGGCACGAAACTGCGGCCCGAAAGCCCGATCTTGCGGAGCAGTTTGTCCATGATAAAAGCGACGCGCGCCATATAGCCCGTATCCTCCAGGACGGAGAGGAAGAAAAACAGGACGACGATGACCGGAAGAAAGCCGAGAACGCTCCCGACGCCGCCGAACACTCCGTCGATCACAAGGCTCCGCACCACGGGATTGATCCCGTACGCCAAAAGCCCGGCGTCGGCCGCGCCCGCAAGCAGGGCGATGCCGGCGGTCAGCAGATCCGAAAAAAAAGCTCCTAAAACGCTGAAAGTGAGCCAGAAGATGGCGGCCATGATGACCAGAAAGAGGGGGATCGCCAGATACCTGTGGGTCAGAACACTGTCTATTTTCACGCTGCGCCTGAGTTCGTTGCTTTCCCTGCTTTTGGTGACGGCCGCGGCGCAGAGATTTTCGATGAAATCGTAGCGCATGTCGGCGATCGCGGCGTTGCGGTCCATACCGTGTTCCGTTTCCATTTCCAGAACGCTGTGTTCGATCATTTCGAGCTCGTTCGGATCGACGTTCAGCCTGCGCGCGATATCCGCGTCGGCTTCGATCAGCTTCACGGCGGCAAATCTTTTAAAGATGTCCGCGTCTTCCGCATGGTCCTCGATGATGTGCATGACGCTGTGGATACACCTGTGGACGGGCCCCTGAAGGCAGAAATCACCGACCGAGGGGCGGGTCCTGTTTTTGACGACCTGAACGATATGATCGGTCAGCTCGACGATCCCCTCGTTTTTGGAAGCGCTGACCGGGACGACGGGGATGCCGAGTTTTTCGGACATCATCCGGACATCGATGCTTCCCCTGTTGCTGCGGACCTCGTCCATCATATTCAGCGCGAGCACCATCGGAATATTCAGTTCGATCAGCTGAAGGGTCAGGTACAGGTTTCTTTCGATGTTGGTGGCGTCGACGATGTTGATGATGCCGTCGGGCTTTTCGTTCAGGATGAAATCGCGCGTCAGCATTTCCTCGGCCGAATACGTGCGGAGCGAATAAATGCCGGGGAGGTCGACGACCGAACAGTTCTTCCGGTTCCTGATCACGCCGATCTTCTGCTCGACCGTGATCCCCGGAAAATTGCCTACATGCTGGTTCGACCCCGTCAGCTGATTGAACAGAGTCGTCTTCCCGCAGTTCTGATTTCCGACAAGCGCCAAAATCATATTCAGCCGCCCTCATTCAGCGCAACGCTGATCTTGACCGCATCCTCCAGACGCAGGGTCAGTTCATAATCGCGGATGTGTATTTCGATGGGATCGCCCATCGGGGCCACTTTTCGGACGGTCACTTTCGTTTTCGGAATGATCCCCATATCCAGGAGACGGAGGCGCAGCGAGCCCTCCCCTCCGACTTGCGTGATGACAGCCTCCCTGCCCGGAGAAAGCTTGTCAAGCGTGAACTCCGAACCGGAATTTCCATGGCGCCGCCTCATTCTCATATGCCCGCACCGTCCGTTCAAAAAAGTTATTTGTTATCGTGTATATAGGTTAGCACATCCTAACCGATTTGTCAACAGATATCCGCACAGAGGCAGAAAATTAAAAAATCCGACAATCCTTATTAATTTTCAGTCCTCCGTTGCCAAGTGAAGATTTATATGATATACTGATCCATAAGAAAACAAATCGGAAAACGTCCGCGAAAGGCAGGATCCCACCGATGGAGATACACGAAGCCGCTCAGAACTACCTCGAAACCATCCTGATCCTGCAAAACCGGCAGGCGAACATACGCGCCATCGACATCTGCAACGAACTCGGCTATTCGAAACCGACGGTCAGCGTAGCCATGAAGAAGTTCCGTGAAAACGGATACATCCTCACCGACGCCGACGGATATATCACTCTGACCGAAAAAGGCCGCACGATCGCCGAAACCATGTATGAACGGCACACCGTCATCGCGAAAATACTGATAAGCATCGGCGCAGACGAAAAAACCGCTTTCAGAGACGCCTGTAAAATAGAGCATGTCATCAGCGAAGAGAGTTTCGAATGCATGAAGAGATATTTTCAAAACCAATAAAAAATGCCCGTTTAAAAACACAGGCTTTTTTTATGCCGTAAAAAATACGAAAAATCATAAATAATTTTATTATACTATTGACAATAGACTAAATTAAGTATATAATAGAATCAGAGAGAAAAAATCCCCGACGCCTGAAAGGAGAAAACCATGCCCAAACCAAAAAAAGAAAAAGCAACGGAAGATTACGCTTCCATGACCATCGAACAGCTCGAAGAAAAGATGTCGGACAGAGAGATCCTGTTTGCAGAACTGTATGAAATCAACAGCGATACCGAGGAAGCCGCCCTGCAGGCGGGATACAAACCCAACAAAAGCCGGTCGGCCTACGCGACGGGAAGCAGGCTCCTGAAGCAGCCGAGAACAGCGGCTTACATGAAGCTGCGCAGGCAGGAGACGTTCGAAAGACTCGATCTGAACAGAGAAACCTTGGCTTTCGGCGCCCTGCGCATTTACTACCGCGCCATGCGGGGGATCCCGAATCTCGCATGGAATCCGGATAAAAAAGCCTATGAAGCGGACGGCACCGTAAAGACGGACGGCAGGGGTGCCCTCTGCGCTCTGAAGGTGCTGTGCGGTCTTCTCGGCATTCCGGGGGAAAGAACCGCCGATTACGAGACCATCGAAGAATTTCTGGAGCGGAACGCAGACGGCGCCGCGCCGGACGACATGACGCAAACGGGAGGCGAGTAAAACGGCATCAGGAGAAAAACCCGATTACGGAGCGATGACGCTCTCCGCTCTGGAAGCGATCATGACCGCGAAAGAAACGGCTTTTTGCGAACAGTATGAAATTACGGGCGACATTGCGGAATCGGCGCGGCGGACAGGCTATAAAGCCAATAAAAGCCGGTCGGCTTACGCGACAGGCGTCCGGATGATGAGGAGCCCAAAAACGGCGGCCTATCTGCATCTGCGAAAGCAGGAACTTTTCCGAAGACTCGACCTGAGCCCCGAAACACTCGCGGTGCTGGCATGGAACATCTATGCCCGGACCATGCAGGGGACCCCGCGGGTGCTCCTGAACCGCAAAACCCAAAAATACGAACCCGACGGAGCCGTTTTCACCGACTGCAGGTGCGCAGCCTGCGCCCTGAAGCTCACGGCCGATATCCTGCGCATATCAGGACAGCAGCCGGCCGCAAAGATACCGCTCGACGAGTATTTCGCCGGACTGATCGCGGAGAAGCAGGGGGAATAGTCTGCAAATCATCGGAGACGGAGAGCATCCGTCATCGAGAATGTTTTTCGTGTTTGCGAAGGAAAGGGAAAGCATACGATATTCCCGTTTTTCCGCATGTTTCCGTAAAAGCTAACAGATTTTCACAAATCGGACGGAAATTTTTGTTTGTCTCCGACAGCAATATATGCCGTCGAATCTTTTTTACCATAGAGACAAACAGGCAGCCGGCTCATTTGTTTCCCGAAGTTACGGCAAAGCAGCCGATCTGCTGCGCGTGGATCTCGGTCCCGAGGACCGCCATGCCGTCCTTTACGGCGCAGTCAAGCGGTTTGCCGTTCCAAGCGTCGTAATAGACATTTCCTTCCCTGTGGGGGACCGAAAGAACGGGGCCGCGGTATGTGACCCAGGCGCGGTTATACAGCGTATAGACCGTCCGGTTTTCGCCGGGGAATCTGTTGACGCAGACGGAGGGGGTCAGCGCGGGGACCATGGTCTCGGGACAATCCGAAGCGAAGCAGTCTGCGTATTCCTTCTTGAGTTTATAGGCCCGCACCGTGAAGGAGTGACCCGACGACTCCTCGCAGTCCCAGAAGGAATCGTAGATCGCCTCCCCGTTCCAGAAGATGAATTTCTGCGGATGCCAGCTGCGGTTCCGCATGGCCATCGGCAGATTGAGCTGCACGATCTTCGGAAAAGCGAACCGGTACAGGTCCGTGATGACCTGACTGTACGCGTCGTCGCCGTTGTCATAGCGCCAGGCGGCCGCTTCGCACATATCCATCACGATATCGATGATGTGATAGGTGATGTTGCAGTCGATGTAAGCGGCGTTGACGTCGACAGCGGCATATTCGCCGTATAGCACCACCTCCTCGGGCATGACCTCGCGAAGGCGGGTGATGAAATCGCGGTCGGTTTCGATCAGGTTCGAGGGCACGTGATGGCCGTGGTCCGGACTCCAGCAGCGGTTTCCGATGCGCAGGCTGAATTCATCCACGTACAGGATCTTCACGCCGAGTTCGCGGTATACGCGGGGATAAATGCCCAGTACCTCGCTGCGCCATTGATCGTTGGCGTGGCACATGCGGAACGTATTGCCGAGAAGGCCGATCTTTCCGCCCGCCGAGTCGCGGACGCACAGATGAGGCATATATTCCGCGGCTTTCGGATAGGTATCGGTCAGCAGCGTGGGGTGCAGATAGAGCGACATGCGGACGCCGGTCTTTTCCTCAACCTCCTGCAGAGCCGTACGGAACGCTTCTTTCCCGCCGTACGCGTCGTAATCCGACCCGCTGCCCTCCACATCGCCGAAATTGCCCCATTTCATATGACCGAGCCTGCTGTCATAGGTCCATTCCCATAAATGCAGGATGTCCGGCAGGACGCCCGTGACCTCCTTCTGCTCCTTCAGAATATCGAGAAACCTGATCTTCGCTTTTTCCTCATCGACCCAGACGGGGAATTTTACGAATTCGTTTGTCTCGAAGAAATCCGTAATCTCGGCCAGAAGCCAGAAGGAGCGGCGGTACCAGTCCTTGTTCTGCGCCTTGTATGGCCTGTACCAGCCGTCAAGCCATTTTTTATAAAGATCGAACGCCGCGTGCCAGCCGCCCTCATGCGCGGTCAGGACCGCAGGGGAGCACTCGAAGGCCGCCCCGGCCGCCAGGTCGCCGTAGATGAACGGATACTCCACATATGCTTCGATGCAGCCGTTTTCTTTTGTCAGCGAGTAATTACGGACCGTGACGCCGCGTTCCTCCGTCGTCACGGCAAACCCGCCGTTTTGGGAATCGCTGTATACATCCATAAACTGCATGGGAAAAGTCGGCGAGGATTCCTCGTAAAGACAGCAGTCCCCGTTTGAGATCAGATTGCGGCATTTGGGAAACAGATACCAGCTGTCAGAGCCGTCCGCAAAGCGCATTCCTGAAAAGGAAGGAAAAACAATACCGGTCTGAAAGACCCCGTCCCCCGTGTTTTCGGCGCGAAGAAGAAAGACGATGCTGTCTTTTCCCCCGACCGAAATCTCGGCGGTCAGCATCAGCGGCCCGCATTTGTATTTTACAAAAGCGCGGCTGTCCCGCACTTCGGCTCCGAGAAATACGATGTCCCGGGCATTTCCCCCACCGTCCGTGAGGGAGAGCAGCGGAGCGGACGCGCATCCGAAAACGGGCGCGTAACCGTTTTCCAGAGCGGTCAGCCTTAAAGCGTCCGAGACGTCGGCCGAACACTTCAGCGCCCCGCTGACGACGGTCAGGATGTTTCCATTCAGGGTCAGACCCTTCCGGTCCGGAATCGTCCGCCGTAAAACGGCCGGGCCCGCGGCGGGCAGCAGGCCGGGAAGAAGGCGGCTGTCCGTTGTGTTCACCGTCACAGCCGCGACCGAGAAATCGCTGCCGATCAGCCTGTTGTGAAAAACGATGCTCTTTACAACGCTTCCGTTCGCGGGGACCGCGTACACGCCGATCTTCCCGCAGACGACATGCCGGCCGAGGATGCAGTGCCAGGGAAACGCGGTGTCGACGAGGCTGTCTTCATACTGTATCTCCACCGTGAAGCATTCGGCGTCATCCAATAGAAGAGGCATCATCACCTCGCTCTGCAGGTCTCCGAGTATCGTCGGATTCGGTTCGCCGAATCCCCAGCGCTGATAAGGCGAACCGGAAAGCGTCAGAATAAAAAAGATCTCTTTCGCGGGAAGACCGAGCGGGACGACGGTCAGGCTGTCGCGGCTCACCGGACGGCAAAGGCGCCTTTTGGTCTTTACCCCGAAATTCAGGATCTCCTCATCGTTCTCCGCAGGAGGGGGAGGCGGGGCGACGACATTGTGCCCCCGCGGCTTCACGGAAAACGGGACGCCGCGGATGTTTATCCTTTCGTCCGAAAAATAACGCCCGCCGTCTATCACGCAGCCGCCGCCGTATCCGAATTCCGCGTTGTAATACGGCTCAAGACCAACCGTGACATAATCGCGCACTTCTTCGGACCGGTACCCCGAAAGGCATTCGGGCAGTTCCCGTTCCGAGCAAAAAACCATCGCATAAATGCAGAACTCCGCCCGGAGCGTCCTCAGGATATATTCCACGCGCATCCCGTCCGCATGCAGCGAAGCGCACTTCAGTATCAGGGAATGCCTTCTGCCGTCCAGGATGAGATCCTCGCAGACCGCAAGGGGGATCCCTTTTCCCTCCGAAAGCAGGCTGAACACAGGCTGCCTCGTGTGATTGAACCGGCGAAGTCCGTCCGCCTTGTATTCCAGAACAAAATACTCCTCCGTTCCGAATTCCGACAGCGCATTAAAAGCGACATGCGCATATCCGATCCTGCCGGCACGGTATTTTAATTTTATACTGTCTCCGCAGCAGTCCGCAGTTCCGATCTCCGATGTAAAACAAAGGCCCATTAAATCCGTCATTTCTCCACCCCTATCCATACTTCATTTCCTTCATTATAGCATATTACGCGCAATTATCAAGCATGGGAAGAAAAAAACGCCGGTGACAACAACCGCTAAAATTAACGCAACGTTCATTTATAATTGTTAAATTGTTCATACATATTTGTACATAACAATATAGACTATTGTTAACAAATAAGAAACAAGGAGGACAGAAACTTATGAAAAAAGGACTATTCTTTGTATTTTTTGCATTGCTTATCGCGGGACTGATCATGCCGTCCGCTTCGGCTGCCGGGGACAGGGGAACCGCGGTCTTTATCTATCAGCCCGTCGAGGGAGCTATCGGCGAGGGTGACCAGGCCATGATCAACCATGTCCAGTCCCTCGGATTTACAGTCAAGACGGTCATCGACAGCGAATGCGTGACGGCGGACGCCGACGGAGCAGCACTGCTCGTTCTGTTCGAATCCTGCTCGAGCGCAAACGTAAAAGAAAAATTCGCGAAAATCGATGCTCCGATCTTCTGCTTCGAAATGGCAGCATGGGAAGACCTCGGACTCGGTATTCAGATCGGCGCTACGGGCGACGTTTTCCCGGCGACATTCGACGGCAAGAGCGAGATCGACGCGGGATTAAGTTCCAAGGCCTTTGACCTGTACACCGAAGCGGCCACCATGATCGTCATGGACCCGGCCACCGTTACGGCGGACGCCATTCTTGTCGGACTGAATGACGAAGGAAATACCCTCATTGCCGCATACGACAAGGGCGCCGCATTGACCATCGGTTCCGCCGCGACCAGCAGAAGAGCATCGGGATTCGTCTTCGGTCAGACTTTCACCTTCCTGACCCCGCAGGCATGGGAACTCATGACAGGCGTCGTCAACTGGCTGAGCCCGATCCCGGTACCCGAAACGACCGCCGAAACCGCCGCGGAAGAACCCGCAGTCGCCGAAGAAGCCCCCTCGGAGACCGCAGCCCCCGCAGCCCAGACATCGGATATCCTGCTTGGTGCAGTGCTGTTCGGCGCAGCGGCAACAACAGCGATCCTCGCGGCAAAAAAGAAACAATAGAGCGCGCAATAAAATCACATGGAATAAGCGAATAAAAGCAAAAGGAACAGCCGGCTATTATCCGCGGCTGTTCCTTTCAGACTGAAGAAAAACCCCTGTCAGGCGAAAGCCGGACGGGGGTTTTGTAAAATAAAGGCAACATATTTCCAGAAAGTGAATACCCTTTGTCCGAGATAGCATTCTTTACCGTCTCAAAAACAGTCCGGTATCCCGGGAGACTGCACCTATAAATTTCCCGGCTGTTATTTTGCACTCTCCTGTCTTCAATTTGTTTTCTCACAAATCTGTTTTTCGTATAAAACAAAATTCGTCCATCCGATGTTGCAGGCATACCAATGTTTGCAATCTCTGCGGACAAAACCCATGGATTCATAAAGCCTTTGCGCCGGGAGATTGCTTTCAAGCGCATCTAAACGAATTGCCTTTTTGCCTGATTTACTCACAGCCTCGGTAACCGTGTCCATTGTCTGCCGCGCAATACCTTTTTTCTGATATTCTGGATTTACACAAAGAATATGCACCGTTGCCACATCCTTATCGTCTGTTTCAGCACTCCATCTGACATCGTGATAGTCTTCTTCCTGATAGGGCAATACGGCAACAGCGGATAGAATATCGCCGTCCTCCCCGGTATAATACATAGCCCTTTCACGGATATAACGATGAATCAATTCATCCGTCGGATGAAGACCGTATATCCACCGGCAGCAGACCGGCATGGTTTCGGTGTTTTCAATTGCAAATTTATAAAAATCCGTGATCCGCTTAAAATCGCATTCGGCTGCCTGTATAAGTTTTAACATATAATATCTCTTTACCTTCCAATCCGATCATAAATCATCGGCATAAACCGAATGCCGCTTATTGTCTTTTCCTCTTCGGCCGGGAGCGAATCCTCAGTCGGTTTTGCCGACAGCTCCTTTAGGAAAAGAGCGCTGTGCGTTCCCTGGAGCCTACGGAGACACGTTAGATAATGGAGATATGGGGAGCGCATCCCTCAGTCGGGAGCGAATCCTCAGTCGAGAGCGAATCCTCAGTCGGCTTTGCCGACAGCTCCTTTTGTAAAGGAGCCTTTACGTGTAAGTTTATGTTTGGAAAGGGGAATTAATCCATTCGGGTTTTTACTGCATTGTCTATTGAAATACACACATCTCCGAAATTATTCATTAATTCATAATCGGATAATCGCAGTATACATAAACCCATATTTCCCAGGCAGTGGCTACATATCGAATCATATTCTTTTGCTTCTTGGGTGTAATGTTGAAAACCGTCCAATTCGATTACAAGTTTCGCTTTTGGACAATAGAAGTCAACGATGTATTCGGCTATGATCTGCTGACGATGAAACGGAACGGAATATAGGCGAAGAAAGTCATATCACAAATGATTTTCTTCTTTAGTGGCATTATGACGTAATTCTGCCGAACGCTTTTTTAAATTCATATCTCCGGGCAAATGAATATTTTTCACGTTCATCCTTTTGACGAAAAAATTGTTAAATGGGTATCATACAAACAGATTTAAATTCTGTTTAATCCGGAGTCTGTTTAATCCGGAGAGGGAGAGAAGCGAATCCTCAGTCACCAATGAACGCAAAGCGTTCATGAGGGTGTGACAGCTCCTTTAGTAAAAGGAACGCTGTGAGTTTATTTAAGTCAACGGGGAGCGCATCCTCAGTCACCAATGAACGCAAAGCGTTCATGAGGGTGTGACAGCTCCTTTAACAAAGGAGCCTTTACGTGTAAGTTTTTGTTTAAAAAATGAAGGAACGTGAAGAAGACGAGAAGCAAAGAAGACGGGGAAAAGAACACGGAAAGAAATACAAGACGGGAGAGATAAAGGGGATTCTGTTTGCTAAGGCAGAGGGGATTGAGCATCAGCCGTTTTGTTCTTCGATCTTTTCGGCAAGTTCATTTAAGTAAAGCCAGCGTTCCGTTTTGACTTCGAGTTCGGACTGCAGTATCTCTTTCCGAGCCAACATTTCCTGAAGCCTGATATAGTCGCTTGAGGATTCGGTGATGCCGGCTTCGCAGGCGGCGATCCGGGATTCGATCCCGGCTATTTCCGAATCAATGGTTTCGTATTCGTGCTGTTCTTTGTATGTAAACTTCAGTTTGCGGTTCGGCGCCGGAACGGACTTCTGAGGGGGATCTTTTTTTATAACGGCCGGCTTTTCGGGCAGCACGCGTTTTTCGAGGTAGTCCGAATAATTGCCCGAATAGCGGCGGATCTCACCGCCGTCACAAACCTCGAAGACGGATCCGGCCGTCTTGTCGAGAAAATAACGGTCATGGGACACGGCGATGACCGCACCCGGGAAAGATTCGAGATAATCCTCAAGAACGGTCAGCGTCTCGATATCCAGGTCGTTGGTAGGTTCGTCCAAGAGAAGGACGTTCGGCGCCGCCATCAGAATGCTCAGAAGGAAAAGACGCCGCCGTTCGCCTCCGCTCAGGCGTCCGATCACCGTATGCTGAAGGTCGGACGTAAAAAGAAACCTATCGAGCATCACGGAGGCGGAAAACGTCCCCTCGGACGTCGTTATTTCACCCGCGACTTCGGCGATGAAATCATAGACCCGCCGGGTCAGGTCGAGTTCCCTGCTTTCCTGAGAAAAATAACCTATGCTGACGGTGGAGCCCGTTTCCACGGTCCCTTTGTCCGGAGCCAGCCGGCCTGCGATGATGTTGAGCAGAGTCGACTTGCCCGCTCCGTTGCGGCCGACGATCCCGATGCGGTCATCCCTTTTCAGGACATAGGAAAAATCTTTTACCACGGTATTGCCTTCAAACGCTTTCGAAACATGGGAAAGCTCAACGGTCTTCCGCCCGAGACGGCTTTTTATACCCGCTATTTTTACATTTTCATCGGTTTCGGAGGCAGCCTGATTTAAAAGATCCTCATATCTTTCGATGCGGTCGCGGCTTTTGGTGCCGCGGGCGCGCGGTCCGCGCATGATCCACCGGTATTCCCGGCGCAGAATCGACTGCCTTTTGCGCTCGGACGCTTCCGACATTTCGGCACGCTGCGCCTTGAGCTCAAGATATTTCGAGTAATTCGCCGTATAAAAATACAGAAAGCCGCGGGACAGTTCGGCTATCCGGCCGACGATCCGTTCGAGAAAATAGCGGTCATGCGTGACCATGACAAGTCCGCAGGTCAGCCGCTTCAGATGCTGTTCGAGCCACGCCACCATGTCGCTGTCAAGGTGGTTTGTGGGTTCGTCCAGAATCAGTATGTCGGCGGGATGGATGAGCACAGCCGCCAGGGCTACGCGCTTGCGCTGACCCCCGGAAAGCGTTCCGATCTTCTGCCCGAAATCCGTAATGCCGAGTCTGGTCAGCATCGCTTCCGCCTCATATCCGGCAAGTTCGCGGAAATCCGGCGGATATGCGGCGAACACCTGTTCAAGCACGGTGAGATCATCCCTGACGACCGGATTCTGGGGAAGATACAGTATCTGCGTATTGGAATTCAGCGCGACACTGCCCTCATCGGGAGGTTCCGCTCCCGCGAGAATCTTCAGAAGGGTGCTTTTGCCCGTGCCATTCAGACCGATGATCCCGAGCTTGTCCTCATCGTTCAAATACAGCGAAACATCGCTCAAAAGCTGTTTTGTCCCGTAATTTTTCGATATATGTTCTGCAGCCAGCAGCATAAAGTTCTCCTCAAGACAGTTTAAATTATTCTATAGGATATTATAACAAAAAAGTATGATGTTTTCAATCGCGATTGACAAAATCAACCGGTTTATGCTACTATGCATTATAGGGAAAAAATTTCTATGAAAGGTGACCGCAGGTCAAAAAAGAACGCTATGCGTTCCAAGGGTAAAAAAAGATGAATATTCTGTTTCAGGGGGATTCGATCACAGACGGCATGCGGCTGAAAGAGCCGGAACGGCGCCGGGACCTGAATAACCAGACGGGGCACAGTTATGTATACATCCTTGCCGGTTATCTCGGATATACGCGGGCAAAAGCCGGACTGCGCTTTATCAACCGCGGAGTCAGCGGCGAAAGCATAGGCGAGATCTATGCGCGCAGAGAAGCCGATATCTTCGAAGAAAATCCGGATGTTTTCAGCCTGCTTGCGGGGATCAACGAGTCCTGCCGCATAACAGACGGAGAAAACATCACGGAGCATATGAAAAAATTCGAAAAGACCTACCGGCAGCTGCTTGACGAACTGCTCGAACGACGGCCGGACTGCGGCATCATCCTGTGCGAGCCGTTTGTCTTCGAAACCGAACGCAACGCCGCCGAATATCCGAAACAATACGCCGTCATCAAAGCAATATCGGAAATGCTGCCGGAAGCAGCGCGCGCATATCATGCCGTTTATGTAACCCTATGGGATGAGATGCGTTCGCTGTGCGACGAAACGGGAAATACTTACTGGACGTGGGACGGCATACATCCGACCGAAGCGGGACATCATTTCATAGCCATGAGATGGCTTGAAAAAATATCGCTTTCGGGTCTGCTCGAAAGAAAAAAGTAATACCGAAATACTTGTGCGGGACCGCATCGGACGGGACTGCCGAAGATCCTTTCCTGCCGCATATAAAAATATAATCATTGAAATTGTTGCAAACATGCCTTATACTGTCGGTAACAAATAAAAAAAGGAGCGCGGTATTCCATGAATAAAAAATCCGGGATCATTAAAGAGGGTTTACTCGTGACCGCAGGCGGTTTTACCGGTCTTATACTCGTCTTCATCCTCTATTATTTACTTTTCATGTTTTTCGAGGCGTTTATCGACCGGGAGAGCACCTATCATTTCGTTTCGTCCCTGCGTCTGGGTTACGGGATCTTCTGGTTAGCAATCTGCATTCTCCTGTACCGTTCGGGGATACACGACATTCTGAAAGCGATATTTCTGGCTATGTCACTCACCGCCTTTATGGCAGGGACCGGCGTTCAATTAAATAAATATCCCGCCGCAGTATTCCTCACAGTCGCGCTGACAGCCGCAATAAGCGTATTTCTGCTTTATAAGATGAAGAAGAGATGGTATCACTACTATGCCGTCGTCCTTTCCGTTCTTGCCGCGATTATTTATTTATAATTTCTTCCGCGAAGCCATTCCGTAAAACGGAGGAAGAGGATCCTACGGTTTCAAAGAAAACTGCGATTTTCTTTGCGCTCAGGAAGACAGCGGGGGACGGAAGACAAAATGCAACGGACGGCGGAAAGTAACAATATACTGGAGTAAAGCGATGAAATTCATACACTTGTCGGATCTGCATATCGGAAAAAAGGTCAACGAATTTCCGATGCTCGAAGACCAGAAATATATACTGTTTCAAATCCTGCATATCATCGACGAGGAAAAGGCCGAAGGGATACTGATTGCCGGAGATATTTACGACAAAGCCGTTCCTTCGGCGGAAGCGGTGCAGCTTTTCGATGATTTTCTCACGAGACTGGCAGACAGGGATCTGCCGGTCTTTATCATAAGCGGAAATCACGATTCACCGGAGCGGATCGCTTTCGGCTGCAGGCTGCTGAGCAGCCGGAAAGTTTATATGTCGCCGGTATTCGAAGGCAAAATCGAACCGGTCATACTGTCGGACGACCACGGCGAGATCCGCGTTCATATGATCCCTTTTGTCAAACCGGCGCATGTCAGGAGATACTTTCCCGACGCGGAGACCGAGACATACAACGACGCGCTGAAGGCGGTGACCGGCAGCATCGCGGTCGACCGTGAAAAAAGAAACATCCTTCTGGCCCACCAGTTTATCACGGGCGCGGAACGCTGCGAGTCGGAAGACGTTTCCGTCGGAGGCCTTGACAACGTGGACGCGTCCGTTTTCGAAGCGTTTGATTACACGGCGCTCGGACATATCCACGGTCCGCAGCATATCCGGAGCGAAAGGATACGTTACTGCGGAACACCGCTGAAGTATTCTTTTTCCGAGGTTTCTCACAGAAAGTCCGTAACGGTCGCCGAGTTCGGTCCGAAGGGAAGCGTGGAGATACATACCGTCCCACTGAACCCCAAAAGGGAGATGCGCGAGATCAGGGGCACATACAGTGAAATATGCGCGCTTCGAAACTATAAAGATACGAACACGGACGACTACCTGCGTATCACGCTGACGGACGAGGAGGATATCTACGACGCCGTCGGAAAGCTGAGAGCCATTTATCCGAACATCATGAGGCTCGATTACGACAATAAACGCACCCGTTCGAATCAGACGATACCGGGAGCGGAGAATGCGGAGCAGAAGACTCCGCTTGAACTTTTCGAAGAATTCTACGCGCTTCAGAACAATACCGAAATGAGCGAAGAACAGCGCCTGTTCTCGTTGGAACTGATCGAAAAAATATGGGACGGGAAAGAATAGAACAAATCGTTTATGAAAGGCGGGTCGGGAAATGAAACCGGTCAAACTCATCATGTCGGCATTCGGTCCGTATGCCGGAGAAGTCGGGATTTTATTGTCCAGACTGGGGGACAAGGGATTGTATCTGATCTCAGGCGATACGGGAGCGGGGAAAACGACCATCTTTGACGCCATCACTTTTGCCTTGTACGGGGAAGCGAGCGGAAACAGCCGCGAGACCGATATGTTCCGCAGCAAATACGCCGACGCGGGAACCCCGACTTTTGCCGACCTCACTTTTTTATATGCCGGAAAAGAATACAACATCAGGCGAAATCCCGAATATATGCGGCCGGCCAAAAAGGGAGAAGGAGAAACGCTTCAGAAAAGCGATGCCGTGATGAAATATTCCGACGGCAGAATCGTTACAGGGTCGAAGAATGTGACGGACGCAGTCAAAGAACTGACAGGACTTGACAGGGAACAGTTCACGCAGATCGCTATGATCGCGCAGGGGGATTTTCTGAAACTGCTTCTCGCACCGACCAGGGAGCGCAGCGAGATCTTCAGAGAAATTTTCAATACGCGGCCGTATCTTGTGTTCGAGGAGAAGCTGAAAGCGGAGGCGGCGGCGCTGAAAGCAGAGCATGACGAGGTCAAGCGGAGCATCCGGCAATACATAAGCGGCGTTTTGTGCGGCGATGATTTTCTGTTGTCGTCGGACCTTAAAAAGACCCGAGAAAACGGAGAGAATGCCGTTCTTTCCGACACCGTCCGGCTGATCGAAAAGATCATCGATTCGGACAGGTCCGAATCGGACGCGAACGGCGCGCTGCTTGAGAAAGCGGACGCCGCAATCGCGGAGCTGACGAAGATCATCGGAAAAGCGGAATCGGAGGAAAGAGCCCGGAATGAGATCGCAGCGGCAGAAACGGTCCTCCTTATACAGGAGCCGAAACTGAAGGAACTGCAGGCGTTTTACGAGACCGAAAAGGCAAAAGCGCCGGACAGGGAAAAAATGACCGTCGAAATCGAAGCCGAACTGAGAAAACTCGCCGATTATGACGAACTCGACGCAGCGGTCCGGAAAAAAACCGCAAAAAGCACGGAACTCAGCATGTATACGGAAAGACTGCGGAAGGCAAAGGCGGAGGAACGGGAACTCGGTATAAAAATCGAAGAAACCAAAAACGAGATATCGGCGCTTAAAGACGCAGAAAGCGACAGACACAGGCATCAAACGGAACTGGGAGAGCTGGACCGGAAAAAGAAGAGTCTCGAAGAAATAACGGATCTGATCAAACGGTACGAAGACCGGAGGGCAAAGCTCAAAGCCGCGCAGACAGCTTACGAAAACGCCAAAAACGAAAGCATCCTCCTGAAAAACACCTGCAGCATCATGGAAAGCGCGTTCCTTGACGAACAGGCCGGGATCCTCGCAGGTTCGCTGGCGGACGGAGAGCGCTGCCCCGTCTGCGGTTCCACCGAGCATCCGGCACCCGCCAAACCGGCCGAAGGAGCACCTTCGAAAGAAGAGCTGGAGTCTGCCAAAGAAAGGCAGGAGAAAGCCGCGGAGGAAGCCTCGCGGCTCAGTTCGGAAGCGGGCGAGATAAAAGGCAGCGCGGATGCGCTGCGCACAGCCCTGTCGGAACAGGCAAAAGCCGTTATCGGCGAATGCGAATCCGAAGCGATCGCCCTGAAAACGGAGGCATCCTTAAAAGAAGTCAAAGCAAGGAAAGATCACGTCGGAATCCTGACCGCAGAAGCCGAAAAGAAGATCGCGAGAAAAGAGCAGCTGCTCAAAGCCGTTCCCGAATTCGAAAGCACCCGCGACAGTGACAGGGCGGCTGTGCAGACGCTGGAACAGGAAATCACAAGAACCGCAACGGAGATGGCCGGACTGGACGAACAGACGGCAAAGCTGAGGGCTTCTCTTGAATTCGACAGCAAAAAGGCGGCAAACGAACAGATCACGGAGAAAAAGAAAATCAAAGCGGCAGCGGAAAAAGCTTTTGAAGACGCCAAAACCGCATTCGAAAACTGCGAAAAAACCGTTTACGAAAACCGGACGAAGATCCTCACGCTGCGAAAACAGCTCGAGGGCGCGGAGGAAACCGATTTAAAGTCGGTCACGGCCGACCGCGACGCGCTGACCGCACACAGGAAAGAACTGCTCGCAAAGAACGAGGTCATCGGCATACGCCTCGGCGCCAACAGGAAAGCGGCAGCGGAGATCGCGAAGCGGGGAAGCGGCCTGACGGAGCTTGAAAAACGACTGACACGGGTGAGGGCTTTGTCGAACACCGCAAACGGCAGCGTGCAGGGAAAAGAAAAGATCATGCTCGAAACCTATATTCAGATGACGTTTTTCGACAGAATCATCGCCAGGGCAAACACGCGGCTGATGACCATGACAGGCGGACAGTATGAGCTGAAACGGCGTTCGGAATCCGGGGACAGAAAAAGCCAGAGCGGGCTCGAACTCGACGTCACCGACCATTACAACGGCACGGAGAGAAGCGTGAAGACGCTTTCGGGCGGAGAGTCTTTCAAAGCCTCGCTTTCGCTTGCACTCGGCCTGTCAGACGAAATCCAGTCTTCGGCAGGGGGCATCCGGCTCGACACGATGTTCGTCGACGAGGGATTCGGATCGCTTGACGAGGATTCGATCGACCAGGCCATGAAAGCGCTCTACAGCCTGAGCGAAGGCAGCAGGCTGGTGGGCATCATCTCGCATGTCAGCGAACTGAAGCTTAAGATCGATAAACAGATCGTCGTGACAAAAGAAAAGACAGGCGGAAGCCGGATCGACATCATAGCGTGACGCGGAAAATATTGCCGGAAATAATACGTATCCTTTATTGACTTTAAGCAAAAACAGATATAGAATGATGTTACGGAAACCCGAAATTAACAAAGGAAAAGGTGAGGATTACGGAAAGCGAAAACGTATACACCCGGATGAGCGCGTGCGGACTCGACTGCACAGAATGCGATATCTATCTGCTGCCTGTCAGCGAAGAGGTGCAGGCGAAAATACTGCCGTGGTTCCGGAGCAGGGGCTGGCTGGGCGAGAACGAGGGCATCGATGAAGTGATCGAACGGAAAATGTACTGCAAGGGCTGCGGAGACAAAGAGGTATGGTGGTCCGACAACTGCGAGGTGGCGAAATGCTGCATACAGGAAAAAAAACTGCAGAACTGTTCGGTCTGTCCGGATTGCGCATGCGAGATCTACAGGAAATGGGGAGAACAGGGCGGGAAATACGCGGAAGCGTTTAAATATATGACTGAGATGAAAGGCAAACAATGATGAAAATCCTTTATGC
>CAZVPD010000053.1:3351-21590 GCA_964628455.1 uncultured Lachnospiraceae bacterium | reverse complement strand
GAGGCGGTCTTGAAAACCGTTTGTCCGCAAGGGCACGTGGGTTCGAATCCCACCGTCTCCGCCATGCGGATTTCCCGGCACCCTCTCTTTTTTGTAAAACGACCGCCCGATAACCCTATTCTATAAAAAACAACCGCCGTCGGGTCAGGACAAAGATAACGGGTACAGGGCGTTGTGTCCTGTGCCCGTTTTATGACGGGACCGGATGCGGGGCGGAGCTTCTGTAATCCGATACTGCCGGGCGTCCCCGCCCGGAAACGGGAGGCAACTTCTGTTGCCTTATTGATCGTCGCAGAATGGATTTCGGTCCGTACCCCGGACCGACTCCTTCTCTTTTATAAGTTGGTTACTTTATAACCGCTGCGCTGTCATGCGCATATCAACTTGTGAAGCGGTTAATAAGAGTAATAAAAGTAATCTTCGATTGCTATATAGACTCTAAAAAACCTATTTAGGTGTTTTTATATATATGAGCAATCCCATGCAGAATTTTTCTGCATTCCCGGGGTGACCTTTTATATTTAAATGCAAAGCAGGTGATATGCGGAATATCCGTTTTCACATGCTTTTTTATTTTATTCTTCGTGGATATATACGTTATAAGAGGTACAAAATGAGTGACAAACTGAAAATTTACGGCTTTAACAATCTGACCAAATCGCTTAGCTTCAACATATACGATGTCTGCTACGCAAAAACACCGCGTGAACAGAAGGATTACATCGCATATATCGACGGTCAGTATAACTCCGAACGGATCACCAAGCTCATGACCAATCTGACCGAGATGATCGGGGCAAAGGTGCTGAATGTTTCCAAGCAGGATTATGATCCGCAGGGAGCTTCGGTCACATTTCTGATTGCCGAGGAATCCATGATCCCGATGAACGGAGACGCGCTTGTCGCCCATCTGGATAAAAGCCATGTCACCGTGCATACTTATCCCGAATATCATCCCGATACCTGCATCGCCACTTTCAGGGTGGATGTCGATGTCGCCACATGCGGGGAGATCACCCCTCTGTCCACCCTCGATTATCTGATCGGGAGCTTTGACTCCGACATCATTACCATGGACTACCGCGTCCGCGGTTTTACGAGAAGCATCACCGGCGAAAAGATATTCATCGACCACAACATCACGTCCATTCAGGATTACATCGACAAAGCAACCCTGCGCCGGTATGACGCCGTTGACATCAACGTCTATCAGGCCAATATATTTCACACCAAAATGCTGATCAAAGAACCGGATCTGCAGAATTATCTTTTCAACACGGACGTTTACGAGCTCCAGCCGCAGATACGGCTGGATATTTCCTCAAGTCTCCGCGTCGAAATGATCGAGATCTTCAGCGGAAGGAATATCTATTAGTGATGCAGAAACAAATCACACAGAACAGGGCTCCGATCTACGAGGCGCTCGAATGCTTTAAAAAAATGCGTGTGGTTCCGTTCGACGTGCCAGGGCACAAAAGGGGCCGGGGAAATCCCGAACTGACGGAATTTTTAGGCGAGCGCTGCGTCGGCGTCGACGTAAACTCCATGAAGCCGCTCGATAACCTTTGTCATCCGGTATCGGTCATCAGGGACGCCGAGCAGATCGCGGCGGAGGCGTTCGGCGCCGCCAACGCGTTTTTTATGGTAAACGGAACGACCAGCGCTGTTCAGGCCATGATCCTTTATGCCTGTAAAAAAGGGGATAAAATCATCCTTCCCCGCAACGTCCACCGCAGTGCGATCAATGTCCTGATCCTTTGCGGTGCGATTCCCGTCTATGTAAATCCCGAAGTCGACAAACGCCTGGGCATAGCCCTCGGAATGTCACCTGCGCAGCTCCGCAAAGCGATGGACGAGAATCCCGACGCTAAAGCGGTTTTTATCAACAATCCGACCTATTACGGGATATGTTCGGACATCCTTTCGGTTGTCAGGCTTGCGCATGAGCGTAATATGCTGGTGCTTGCGGATGAAGCGCACGGGACCCATTTTTCCTTCGGAGAAAACATGCCTGTTTCGGCAATGGCCGCGGGTGCCGATATGGCTTCCGTGAGCATGCATAAATCCGGAGGCAGCCTTACCCAGAGTTCGTTTCTTCTGCTCGGAAAAGCCGTAAACGAGGATTATATGCGGCAGGTCATCAACCTGACGCAGACGACAAGCGCGTCCTACCTGCTTTTATCCAGCCTTGATATCTCGCGCCGCAATCTTGCGCTGCAGGGGAAGGAAATTTTCCGCAAGGTCACCGAACTCGCGGAATATACCCGGTGTGAAATCAACAGGATCGGCGACTATTACGCCTTTTCAAAAGAACTGATCAACGGCGGCAGCATATTCGATTTTGATGCGACAAAACTGTCGGTACACACGCTTGACATCGGTCTTGCGGGAATCGAAGTTTATGATATCCTGAGGGATGAATACGATATCCAGATCGAATTCGGCGACATCGGAAACTTTCTGGCGTATATCTCGGTAGGCGACCGGAAACGCGACGTCGAAAGGCTGGTGAGTGCGCTTGCGGAGATCCGGCGGCGATTCAAGCGCGGAAAAACAGGCATGCTGACGCAGGAATACATCGACCCGATCGTCGCGGCGGCACCTCAGACGGCATTTTACGCCGAAAAAGAACAGCTGCCGCTCGACAGCACCGCAGGACTGGTATGCAGCGAATTTGTCATGTGCTATCCCCCGGGCATACCGATCCTCGCGCCCGGCGAAATGATCACCAAAGATATCATCGATTACATAAAATACGCAAAAGACAAAGGCTGCTCGATGACAGGTCCCGAAGACCTTGACATCGGCATGCTCAACGTTTTAAAAGGGGTATAAATCAACATGGAACTTTGGTTTACGGAAAAGCATACGCCGAACGTGAATTTTTCGATAAAGGTCGACCACCAGCTTTACGGAGGCCAAAGCGAATTTCAGAGAGTCGACATATTCGAATCCAGGGAATTCGGCCGTTTCCTGACCCTGGACGGCTATATCATGCTGACAGAGAAAGACGAGTTTGTCTACCACGAAATGATCGTGCATGTTCCGATGGCTGTTCATCCGGACCCGAAAAATGTGCTGGTCATAGGTGCCGGCGACGGGGGCGTCATACGGGAACTCACCCGCTATGATGCCGTTTCAAACATCGATCTCGTGGAAATCGACGAGCTGGTGGTGGAAGTATGCAAAAAATACCTCCCAAATACCTCCTGCTGTATGGATGACCCCCGGGTGCATATCTTTTACGAAGACGGCGTCAGATTTGTCCGTTCCCGAGAGAACGAATACGATCTCATCATTGTGGATTCCACGGACCCGTTCGGTCCCGGCGAAGGCCTGTTTACGAAAGAATTTTACGGCAGCTGCTTTAAGGCGCTAAAAGACGACGGGATCATGGTCAATCAGCACGAAAGCCCGTTTTATCCGGACGACGCGGCTGCCATGCAGCGCGCGCATAAAAGAATCGTGGAGAGCTTTCCGATAAGCCGCGTTTATCAGGTGCATATCCCGACTTATCCTTCGGGTTTATGGCTGTTCGGCTTCGCCTCCAAGAAATATCATCCGGTATCCGATATGAATGCCGCAGCCTGGAATCTGCTCGGGATCCGGACCCGTTACTACAATTCGAAACTGCACGCGGGTTCGTTTGCCCTGCCCAATTATGTGGAGGAACTTCTTCGCGATGTTGAATAAAAACATTGAAACTTTTATTTCGTGCGACAGGGAATACGGCGACGCCGGTATCATCCTGTTCGGGGCGCCTTTTGACGGCACGACGTCCCTTAAACCCGGCGCACGGTTCGGCCCCCATGCGATCCGGGCGGAATCATACGGCCTCGAATCCTACTCGCCCTATCAGGACATGGACCTTGCCGACTGTCCGGTTATGGACAGCGGGGATATCGAATTCTGTTTCGGCAACAGCGAACGGGTCCTTCATGAAATCGAAACCCGGACAAAAATGATCCTGGGGGACGGCAAGCTGCCGTTTATGATCGGCGGCGAACATCTTGTGACTCTCGGAGCCGTCAGAGCGGTCTCGGAACGCTTTCCCGGACTGCATATCATCCATCTGGACGCGCATGCCGATCTGCGGGATGACTACCTCGGAGAAAAGCTTTCGCACGCGTCGGTTATCAGACGCTGTCACGACCTGCTTGGCGACGGCAGAATCTTCCAGTTCGGGATCCGCTCGGGCGAACGGAGCGAATTTATCTGGAGCGGCGCCGGCCACACTTTCATGCATAAATTCGATTTCAGAGGACTCCCCGCGATACTCGGGGAATTGAAGGGCATGCCCGTATACCTGACGGTCGACCTTGATGTGCTGGACCCGTCCGTGTTTTCCGGAACAGGCACTCCCGAAGCGGGAGGCGTCAGCTTTGATGACCTTCGCGGCGCGGCAACCGAAATCTGCGGCCGCTGCCGGATCGCAGGCTGCGACGTGACCGAACTGAGTCCCGTATACGACCAGAGCGGCGTGTCGACCGCGGCCGCGGGCAAGCTCGTCAGAGAAATGCTGATCGCTTTAAACGCCGGAAAGTGAAGAAGCGGAGAACCGCATATATACTGCTGATTTTATATACTTTTCATCTTCTTTTTTCATGCGCAGAGAAAACCGGTCCGCCGGCTTCGGAATCTTTTCTCTCTGCCGTTACGGAACCGGCAGTCCATACCGCAGAGTTTTTCGAAACGACAACACAGGAGGACAAGGCGTTGATAACAGCAGTCAACCGTTCGGGAGTGACGGATGAAATGAGAAAAGCGCTCGAGGATCCGGAACTCGGCCTGAACCTTTCCGAATATTATAAACTGGATGACGCACCGGAAACCCTTCTGCGCACGCGTGCAGTTCTGTCCGTCATCTATGAAAGACCGTCCGGGGGATATCCGGATACAGAATCGCTGCAGACGCAGCTCGATTCGATCACCGCGCGTATCGGCGGTTCCGGAGAAATGCCCCGGGCTGCCGAATACGTCTATAAAAATCCAGATCCTGACTTTTTTCCCGTCGGAGCATGGCTGCAGGCGCCGGAAAATGCCGGTGCTTATAAAGAACTGGGCGTCAACACCTTTGTGGGTTTGTGGAAAGGTCTGAACGCCGAAGCGATCCCGCTGTTCCGCAGCACCGGCATGAAAGTCATCTGCGAGATGAACGAGTTCGCGGCGGAATATATTGCGGATCATCCGGATGACGGTATCATAACCGGCTGGATGCAGTGGGATGAACCCGATAACGCTCAGAATACGGGTTCCTCATGGGGTCCTCCCGTCGACCCGGGGTCCGTCATCGTCAAATACAATCAGATCAGGAACGCGGACCCCTCCCGTCCCGTTTTTCTGGGACTTGGGCAGGGTGCGGCGCACCGTTATTACGGCCGCGGAATCGACACCGGCAAAGATGAAATGTATAATGACTATATAAAAGGCGCCGACATCGTCTGCTTTGACATATATCCGGCCAACGCCGAAGAAATCGGCGTCCGCGATAAGCTCTGGCTGGTGGCCGGAGGCGTTGACAACCTGACTGCCCGGAGCAGCGGAAAAAAGCCGGTCTGGGCGTGGATCGAGACCGGAAGCATAAACGGAGTGAACAGGCCTTCACCGGAACAGATCAGATCCGAAGTCTGGATGGCCGTTATCCACGGAGCAAAGGGGATCGGCTATTTTATGCATGAGTTTGCTCCCGTCTTCCACGAGGCGGGGCTTCTGACCGACTCCGCCAATGCGGCAAACAGAAACATGGTCTCATCGGTCAACCGGATGATTGCGGAACTCGCGCCCGTCATCAATTCCCCCGAAACGAACTCGGCGTCGGTGACCACGGAAAACAATTCGGTGCCCGTCGATATCATGACAAGGGAATATGACGGTGAGATCTATATTTTCGCCGCAGCCATGCGGGGCTCAAAAACCGCCGCAGTCTTTACGGTAAAATCCGGAACGGGCAGAGAAGCGGAGGCTGCCGGTGAAAAAAGAACCATCGGTATCGAATCCGACCGGTTCACCGATCATTTCGAGCCGTTCGGAGTACATATATACAGGATAAAAAAATAAAACCGGATGATCCGGTCCGGACCGATTTTATACCGGAACTAATTAACAGGAGGAATTTTCGGATGGGAAAAGCTCTGATCATCGGCTGCGGCGGGGTCGCTTCGGTCGCAATCCACAAATGCTGTCAGAACAGCGCGGTATTTGAGGAAATATGTATCGCCAGCCGCACAAAATCCAAATGCGACGCGCTCAGGGACAAGCTTGCGGGCACTACGGACACAAAAATCACGACCGCGCAGGTCGATGCGGATCATGTCGGCGAACTGACCGCGCTGATTACGGAAGTGAAGCCGGATCTGGTGATGAACCTGGCGCTTCCCTACCAGGACCTGACCATTATGGATGCCTGTCTCGCAACAGGCACAAATTATATGGATACCGCAAATTACGAACCCGAGGATACGGCGAAGTTCGAATACGGCTGGCAGTGGGCCTACCGCGACAGATTCGAAAAAGCGGGGATCACCGCGCTGCTCGGATGCGGATTCGACCCCGGCGTAACGGGTGTTTTTTCGGCTTACGCGCTCAAACACATCTTCGACGAAATCGAAACGATCGATATCCTCGACTGCAACGCGGGAGACCACGGCTATCCCTTTGCTACGAATTTCAATCCCGAGATCAATATCCGCGAGGTGTCGGCCAAAGGAAGCTACTGGGAAAACGGAAGCTGGGTCGAGACGGAACCCATGGAGATCAGGCGCGTTTATGATTTCCCGGAAATCGGAAACAAAGACATGTATCTCCTTCACCATGAGGAACTCGAGTCGCTTGCCCTGAACATCCCGGGCATCAAACGCATCCGTTTCTTCATGACATTCGGCCAAAGCTATCTCACGCATCTCAAGTGCCTGGAGAACGTCGGCATGACCTCCATCAAACCCATTGAATTCGAAGGCCAAATGATCGTCCCCCTCAAATTTCTGAAAGCGGTTCTGCCCGACCCCTCGTCGCTCGGACCCCGTACAAAGGGCAAGACCAACATCGGCTGTATTTTTACCGGAAAAAAAGACGGGAAAGACCGGACCTATTACATCTACAATGTCTGCGACCACGAGAGCTGCTACAAAGAAGTCGGATCGCAGGCTATAGCGTATACCACCGGTGTCCCCGCCATGATAGGGGCTGCCATGCTGCTCAGCGGCAAATGGAAGAAGTCCGGCGTATTCAACACCGAAGAGTTCGATCCCGATCCCTTCATGGAGCAGCTCGGTGCATGGGGTCTTCCATGGCAGGAAAACTTCAGTCCCGACCTCGTCGGCTGATCCCGCCGTGACACCTTTTGATCTGCCGACCCCGTATTACGCGGTGGACGCGGCGGCGCTTGAAAAGAATTTAAAAATACTGCAGGGGGTCACCCGCCGGACAGGTGCGAAAATACTGCTTGCGCAAAAAGCATTCTCGATGTTTGCGGTATATCCCCTGATAAAACGTTTTATAGACGGCACCGCCGCGAGCGGTCTATATGAAGCCAGACTCGGTTATGAAGAAATGGGGGGAGAAAACCATGTCTTCTCCCCAGCGTACCGCGAGGAGGAAATCGACGAGATCATCGGTTTCTGCAGTCATATCCTTTTCAACTCTTTTTCCCAGCTCAAAAAATACGGAAGCAGGGTCCTCGCGGCGGGAAAGGAAATCGGGCTCAGGATCAATCCGGAATGCTCGACTCAGGAACACTGCATATACGACCCCTGCGCCCCGTTTTCACGCCTCGGGATCACAGCTCCGCATTTTACGGACGGAGCGCTTGACAGTGTTTCCGGCCTTCATTTTCACACGCTGTGCGAACAGAATTCCGACGCGCTTGCGAAGACCCTTGACGCCGTCGAAGAAAAATTCGGCAGGTATTTAAGCCGCATGAAGTGGTTAAATTTCGGAGGGGGTCATCACATCACCCGGGATGATTATGACATCGGACTGCTCGAGCGCTGCATCACCCGCATCCGGAGCAAATACGGGACCGATGTTTACCTTGAGCCCGGCGAAGCGGTCGCCCTCCGGGCAGGCAGTCTGGTGACGTCCGTCCTCGACATCGTGGAGAACGGCGTCTCCATAGCCATCCTCGACACATCCGCAGCCTGCCACATGCCGGACGTCCTTGAAATGCCCTACCGTCCTCCGCTCGCAGATTCCGGGAACGCGGGTGAAAAAAAATATACCTACCGCCTCGGGGGTCCTACCTGCCTGGCGGGAGATATTATGGGAGACTATTCCTTCGACCGGCCGCTCAGGCCGGGGGACAGGCTTGAGTTTCTGGATATGGCGATTTACACCATGGTAAAAAACAACACGTTCAACGGAATGGCCCTTCCGGCCATTGTCCTGAAAGAACCGGACGGAAACTGCAGGATCATCCGCAGATTCGGGTACGGGGATTTTAAAAACAGGCTTTCCTGACGGCTTATTTACGGCTTTTTTTAAAGATAAACACCTTGCTGAAAATATAGTTCAAAACGATCACCGCAACGGATATGATCGCTTTTACGGCAAGGTCGTCGAAGCCGAACCGTTCGGCAAACAGCCATAAAAAAAACGTCGACAGACCGCCGGAAAGGGCGCGCATGGATGCGAAGGAAACAAACTGCGCCAGAACGACGGGAACATCCGTGCGGTTGTCGGTAAAGACGACGGCTTTGTTGACCGCGAATGCGAAAACCACGGCAGCTCCCCATGCAATACTGTTTGCGGCGACAACATTCATCCCGAAGCCGTCCGTCAGGATCAGATAGACGCCGAAATCAACCAGCGTTGTCAGTCCGCCGAAGAAAATGTATACGACCGGTTCGCGGTATTTTTTATACAGCGCTTTGATCCGGGCTATCCTGGTGTCGGTCATTTTTTATCCTTTGAATCATCATCGTATTTTTTTATAAAAATCCTGTATTCTCCCTGCAGGCACAGCAAGTTGACGGCTTCGAGAAGCGCGTTGGCCGAAAGATTTTTCGGCAGTCCCGCCGCCTCCGCGAAGGCGGCTCTCCGCTGCGCGCTGTCCTTTCTCCCCGACAGACCTCCCGCGTATAAATCGGCTTTTGTAAGCGCGGGTTCCGCCGGTCCTGTTTCATCGGCCGCGGCGAACGGTTCGAAAAGCCCGACAAGGACTTTTTCGTCCGTGCCCTCGACTCCTATGAGCCCTTCTCTCGAAGGCGAGGACTTGCGGCGTTCCCTGCCCGCGACCTGCGGGATATAGACATGCCTGACGAGCTCCGGCGGTAAAAAAGAACGCAGATAATTTCTTATAACGAGCCCGGCTCCGTCGCTGTCCGTCAGGACGATGATCCCTCTTTCCGCGGCCAGCCTCCGGATCAGGGCTCTTTTTTCGTCTTCCCTGAAAATGCCGAATCCGTCCGTCGTTATAATATGCGCGTCCAGGAAAGAGGACAGCCGGTGCCTGTCGTATTTTCCCTCGACGATGACCGGCAAGGTGATTTTAAGTTTCTTCATCTTGTTTTTTTACGGCAAAAGCCGTCTTTTTGATTTTTATATAAACCGTCAGATTAAGAACAAAAAGGGAGAGCGGCAGGATCATCGCGCAGAAAAACGCAGCCCACGGTTGCGGTATCAGGGCGATAAAATAGTTGACCGCAAGCAGCGGGAGTGTAAAAAACACCATCAGAAGCCGCAGCAGCGCCGTCATGCCCGGAATATAAACGGTTATCGGAATTCCGAATATATTGAACAGGGAATAGAATACAAAGCCGGCCAGACTGACGCCCCAGAAAGCGGTTCCGAAACCCGCGACAGCCGCGCTTCTTGCCCGGCACACGGCAGCAGCGCCCGTGACATACGCCGCGGTGGCCGTCAGAGACGACAGCGCGGCTCCGGCAGCCGTTACCGCTTCAAAGCGGAGAGAATAGAATATGTTCACCGTACCCGAAACCGCAGCCGCGGCGATATGCAGGACGGCGATAAAAAAAAGCAGTCCCGTTTGTTGTTTCCCTGATTTCCGCATCATACTGCGCCGCCCGTCTCCTTCGCGGTTTAATTACTGACATTATACTCCCTGTCAGGCGATTAGTCAATGACAGGCGTAATAATAGCCGAAATAATAAACGGTATTTTGTTGCTTTTTCAACGCTCCCGTGTTATAATTAAAAAAAATCCCCGGAGGATGATGGAATGGCTCTGACAAACGAAATGGCGAATTTCGCCGAATTCACGGTCGAGAAAAAAGTGGAAGGCACATACCGCGTGAAGCGGATCATGCTGGCAATTTCCTATTTTCTGGTTCCCTTTCTGCTTATGGCGGTGATGTTCGCGGTCAATCTCGGCGCGATCGCACTGATTATTTTCATACCCTTGTATTTCCCTTTTCTGCTGCCGAAAATCATATACCCGGCAACCTTCCGCTATGTGCAGATAGAATACGAGTATACGGTCGTGGCCGGCGATTTTTCCGTATTTTATATATTCGGCCGTAAAAGCAGAAAGGAATGGCTTGAACCTGTCAGCATTTCGGGCATGTCGGTGATCGCACCGTATCGCGACGAATATAAAGCCGAAGCCGACAGTCCCGATATCGAACGCAGATACGAAGCGGTAGCCTATAAAACGCATCCCGATAATTATTATGCCCTGTTTAACAACGCACAGGGGGAAAAATGCATGGTGCTGTTCCAGGCCACAAACAAAGTGCTTAAACTGCTCGCTTTCCACAACAGAAAAACGGTTATGACAAACCTGTCGGTATAAAAAACGTCCGGATCTGAAATTTAACGGAGAGATTAAGAGATTAAATGGAATTCTTTAAACGGCAGCCGATCCCCGACACCGTTGCGCTGGATGACGAAAACAGCGCATTGATCATCATCGACCAGACGCGTCTGCCCGGCGAAACGGTTATGCTGACGCTGACCGGACAGCCTGAGATCCGCGAAGCCATCCGGTCTCTGCGGGTGCGCGGCGCTCCGGCAATCGGGGTTTCCGCCGCTATAGGCCTATATCTGGCCGCAAAAAACATTGCCGCGACAGCGCGCGGAGAAGACGAATTTTTCAGGGAACTCAAACAGGCCCGCGACTACCTGGCCTCCTCCCGTCCCACCGCCGTCAACCTGTTCTGGGCCCTCGACCTGATGTTCGGAGCGGCGCTTTCCGCTGCCGGAAAAGGCATCGGACCGATCGTTAACAGGCTCAGGACCGAAGCGATGTCTGTCCGCGACCGTGACATAGCCTCGTGCAGAGCGCTGGGCGAATACGGACTGACGCTTATCAAAGACGGCGACGGCATACTGACCCACTGCAATGCCGGACAGCTTGCGGCTGTGCGTTACGGAACCGCTCTCGCCCCAATCCATCTCGGACGCGAACAAGGCATGAATTTCCATGTTTATACCGATGAAACGCGTCCCCTGCTTCAGGGTATCCGGCTGTCGGCATACGAGCTGTGCGCCGACGGCGTCGACGTCACGGTGATCTGCGACAATATGGCTTCTCAGGTGATGAAAAACGGCCTGATACAGGCGGTTTTCGTCGGGGCCGACCGGATCGCCCGGAACGGGGACGCCTGCAATAAAATCGGCACTTCCGGCGTCGCCATACTGGCCGCATATTACGGCATACCGTTTTATGTCGTCGCGCCGGTATCGACCGTCGATATGAACTGCCCTTCCGGCGGCGATATTGAAATCGAACTGCGCCGGCCCGACGAGGTGACGGATATGTGGTATCAAACCCGGATGGCTCCCGACGGCGTTTCGGTATACAATCCCGCTTTCGACTATACCGAAAACAAACTGATCACCGCAATCGTAACCGACCGCGGCATCCTCCGTCCGCCCTACGCCGAATCGATCGCCGGCGTTATGAAACAGTAAAACAACCTTCCGTAAATACAACAGAACGAGGTCAGCAAGTCAATGGATCTTCTTTATCCCGAAACCGACGCCGCGCGCGCCGCGATCGTCGATACAGGCAGGCGTATGTATGAACGCGGTTTTGTCGCATCAAATGACGGCAATATAAGCGTCCGCATATCCGCCGGTCTTGTTTTAATCACCCCGACAGGGGTATCAAAAGGCGAAATGACTCCCGATATGCTGATCACCGTTGACCTCGAAGGCAATATAGTCGCAGGAAACCGGGGCAAATCATCCGAATCAGCCATGCACCTGCGCCTTTACCGTGAAAATCCGCAGATCGGCGCGGTTGCGCACGCCCATCCCCCCGCAGCAACCGCTTTCGCCGTAGCTCATATCCCCCTTGATAAAAACGTATATCCCGAGGCGCTTGTCATCCTCGGCGAAGTACCGCTGGCGCCCTACGCGACGCCCGGCACATCCGAAGTTCCGGATTCGGTCGCTCCGTTCGCCCGTACGCACCGCGCCGTCCTGCTTGCAAACCACGGCGCACTCACCTGGGGAAAGGATCTGCACGAAGCCTGGTTCCGTTTGGAATCTCTTGAAAATTACGCCATAATTTACATGTATTCGCGCTTTGTTTTAAATTCCGCCCGTGAACTGACGCAGGAACAACAGAATAAGATCTTAATCACCGCAGGCGAAGGGTCCAGAATAAAGCCCGTATAAATGACAGGGCGTGCCGCCGGGGCGCGCCTTGTTTTACGTTTTCTCCGGATCCCGGATGACAACAAAATATTCGCTTTTATATTGCCGCCGGGAGCGTTACGGCCTGTCATCCGATTATCCGTTCAGCCAAACGATTTCATTCTTTAAATTGTGAGGATAAAAATCATGAACGACTTCATCATCTGTCTTAATTCCGGTCAGAAGGACGGAGACGGTTCCGAAACGCATCCGTTCGGGAGTATTTTCGACGCGAAGAACAGGGTCCGCGCACTTTTAGCGGACAAGGACACTTCATCGGTCACGGTCAGGATCGCTGGCGGCGAATATTTTATCGGTTCCCCGCTGCGCTTTGACGCGGACGATTCGGGGAAAGCGGGCAGGCCCGTTGTCTGGGAATCGGACGGCAGCGGACGGGTGCTCATCCATGCTTCCGAATCCGTGAGTCCGGACAGGATCAAACAGCCGGAGAGCAGCGATCCGCTGTATCATCGTCTGCCCTGCCCCGAAAGAACGCTGGTGACCGACCTTTCTCTGTTCGAACCGGACCTGCCCGGCGGCTACGGTTCCGCTTACGCAGGAAACGACCCGCTGTCCCAAAATTCCGACATCGAACTGTTTGTCAATGAAAACGCCCTGATCCCCGCGCGTTATCCCAATAACGGATATCTGAAGGTAGAGGGAGAACCCGGGAAAAACAGCATGACTTTCGGCTACAGCGACCCTCGTCCCGAAAGATGGGAATCGACCGGGGGCGTCAGGCTGCACGGATACTTTTATTTCGACTGGGCAGACGCGTCGGTCGCTCTCGGCAAACTCGATACGGAAAACAAAACCCTCACACTCGGTGAAAAAATACATTACGGCATACGGCAGGGGCACCGCTATTATTTTTACAACATACCCGAAGAACTCGACATGCCCGGCGAATGGTATCTTGATCCCAAGACCGGCCGCGCTTATTTTATCGCTCCAGACAACGCCGCGGACATACGCGTCGTGACCGCAAAGTACCGGCTGCTCGAGATAAACGAAGCCGCAAACATCACGTTCCGGGGCCTCAGTTTCGGTTATACCCGCGCTACGGCCCTCGGTATAACCGGCGGAGAAAACCTTACGTTTGAAGACTGTTCGATCTTCAATACCGGCTTCCGCGCCGTCGAAATCGGGCACGGTAAAAACAATCCCTTCGGCGTGATCGGCAAAGGCGGAAAGAATCATCTTTTCGATCGCTGCAGAATCTTCAATACGGGATTCGGCGGATTTGACATCCGTGCCGGCGACCGCAACACGCTGGAGCCGACGAATATCAGGATCGAAAACTGCGACATC
This sequence comes from uncultured Lachnospiraceae bacterium, assembly GCA_964628455.1. Taxonomy (GTDB): domain Bacteria; phylum Bacillota; class Clostridia; order Oscillospirales; family CAG-272; genus JAQVWU01. The sequence goes on along the minus strand of CAZVPD010000053.1, from coordinate 7,683 downwards.
TTTAACTGCTCCCGCACCGGTAAGACCTATTGCTTCGGTATCCGACTGAACGCAATCGGCGCTTCGGTGTCCCGCTGTAAGCTGCATAACGCCCCGCACAGCATTCTCTTCTTCTCGGGTAACGACAATATTATCGAATACAACGAAATTTACGACGTCCTGCGCGAATCGGACGACGCGTCGGCATTTTATACGGGAAGGGACTATACCTCACAGGGTCATATCATCCGTTACAATTATTTTCATGACATGGCAAGCGACGCAGACACGGGAATCGGAATTTTCGGCGTATATGCGGACGACAATTCGGCGAATATTACTTTTTACGGCAATATTTTTTTGAACGTTCAGTCCGCATGCCTGCTTCACGGGGGGCACGATATTGTTTTTGAAAACAATCTTATTGTCGGAAAACGCGCAAAATCGCAGTATTCCATCCGTTTCCATGCTTACGGCTATCCCGAATCTCTCAAAGAAGGCGGTCAGCACCTGATTTATCTCGCTCAGACGCCATGGCAGAACGAGATCTGGAAAAAACACTACCCCCGCATAAGCGAATATCTTTCGTGGGACCCCGACACCGTGCAGCGTTACCCGCACGGCTGCCGCATCGAAAACAACGCCCTGATATGCCACAAGCCCGTCGACATCAATTTCGAATACGGAAAACCCGAATTCGGCAACGTCATCGGTTACAACAGCGAGCTTTCAGCCGACACACCGATTCTGAATTTCGATCAGATACCGGCACTGATGAAGATGGCAGCGGAAACCAACCCGTCCTTCAGAGAACTGCCTCTCGATAAAATCGTTCACTGAAAACGGGCGGAGTGCCTCGGCGGGAACGGCTGCGGCCCAAAAAAAACAAAACGGGCGTGCCCTGGACGGCACGCCCTGTATTTTCGTCTTTTTTAAGCGTTTTTGCCTTTGCGGAAAAAAACGGCGAATACTCCCGAGGCAATCGCCAGTATAATGATCGCAATGGAAAACAGATCCTCGGTCTGAGGGGCACTCTGTATGCCGGCTGCAAATACAACCCGGATTTCTTCGGCAGGTGCTGCAAAAACAGACACGGCCAACAGAACACAGAATATCAGCATAAACGCAAGTGAACCGGGGAACTTTTTCATTGACCTGTCTCCTTACGGTTTAATGGCCCTTTTTTAGAATTATACCGCATTTATGAACACGAAGCAATGCTTTTTTCACATTTCGAACGTGTTTTAACAACTCAGCGGTCTCCGCGCGGCGGTTTCTTAAACAGAATCACCCATACAGCCGACGCAATCGCGAGAGCGATGATAAAAAGCGAGAAAATATCGGAGGTCTGGGCGGATATTCCGTTAAGTATTATGAACATCTGCAATGCTTTCACGCTTTAAAACCTCCGGTGTCATTTAGTAACATTATTATAATACATTGTTGATCGAATTGCAATAGTATTTTCACATAATGTTAAATAAATAAGCTGCTGATCTCCGTGCTGTTTTTGGTGTTTTAGCCTGCAGTGTTCTTCAATCAAAAGGGATTTTATACTTTAATCTTCGCCCACTTGAAGCCCGCAAAACGGATATAAACGGCGGTCATACGGATCATCATATCCAGCATGGCGGCGCTCCATGCTCCTATAAGACCGAGGTCGAGTACGTATACGTTGAACAGACTGACGCAGGGTCGTATCAGCGTGATGCATATCAGCATGACGACGGCGATATAACGCGTATCACCGCTTCCCCTCAGACAGCCGGAGATCACGACCGACGTCGTCTGGAACGGCTGAAAAAGCGCGACGATGATCATGATCTTCGAACCCAGGTCAACGATATAGGGGTCGTTGTTGAAAAGCCGGATAAGCGGAACGCGAAATGAAATCAATACGGTGATCAGCATCAGCGAAACAGTCAGTGCCGCCCGCTGCGCTGCTTTTCCGTACAGCATGGAGATATCCGGACGTCCGCGCCCCATATTCTGTCCGACAAGACCGGTCGCTGCGATACCTATGCCGTCTCCGATCGTAAAGGTAATGTTCAGGAACTGCATGCATATCTGATGCGTTGCGAAATCCTGCGTACCCAGTCCGGCGACAATGCGGGCGAATAAAAAGAAACCGATGCGCAGGGCAATCTGCTCGAGTACGGCGTTGCCTCCGATTTTGAATACGGGACGCAGGTATTCAAAATCGGGTTTCCAGGAGCCCTTAAAAGTCAGCTGAAGATAGCTTTCGGGTCTGGTCATCGCTATGACTGTAAGCAAAAAGCCGACGGCCATTCCGATCACAGAGGCTATGGCAGCGCCCGCCACTTCCAGCCTCGGAAACCCGAAATGTCCCTCGATAAGCAGAAAGTTGCAGATGATATTGACTACATTTGATATCGTGTTGACATACATCGTCACTTTTGTATTGCCTATACCGCGGAGAGAAGCGGTCATAGCCATCGTCAGTGCGTTAACGGGAACCGCGGCGATGATGATCCGGAAGTAAAGCGCGGAGGATTCGAGTGTCTCCCCTTCGATGGCGCCGGCGAAACGCATCAGCTGCGGCGCGAACACAACCGCAAATACAGTCAGAAAAAGCGAAAGGCCGAAAATAACGGCCAGCATGCTGCGCAGAGTACGATTGGCGTCATGCCTGCGCTCTTCACCCCTTCTCCTCGCAATAATAGCGGTCATACCGATATTGATGGCAAAAAAAACCGACAGAATCAGCATACGCGGCTGACCGGTCAGCCCGACCGAAGCGATGGCGGCGGAACCCAGGTTTCCGACCATCATCGTATCCACAGATCCTATCAGGCTTGCGAATACCATCTCGGCGACCGAAGGAAGGGCGATCCGGATCAGCGACATATATGTTTCGCGGGTGGAGGGCATGCTGCCCAGGCACTGCTCCGGTTTGATCATGTTTTTTACGGAATATATGTTATACATTTTTTCTCCGGATGTACGGTTTATTTCGTTTAAAGCGGAATAAAGCAAAAGAAAAGCGCGCACTTAAACCGGTGCGCGCTTTTCTTTTGCGGTAGTACACCGCTGTATGGTGACCCGTAGGGGAATCGAACCCCTGTTACTGCCGTGAAAGGGCGGTGTCTTAGCCTCTTGACCAACGGGCCGTTGGTAGCGGAAGTTGGACTTGAACCCACGACCTATCGGGTATGAACCGATTGCTCTAGCCAACTGAGCTATTCCGCCACAGCGCTTTTCTCAGCGCGATTTTTATTATATCATACCGAAAAATGTTTGTCAATACGGTTTTGGTATATTTTTCGGAATTTTTCGTTTATGAGCATTGATAAACACTCAAATAGTCTTCTGCATCTGACAGTCATAAATCTCCGCATTCGCCCCTGCGATATCACGCGCAAGCTCCGCAAGTTTTTTGCACGCGGGATTCTCGGTATAGTAGTGCCCCGCTTCGATTATACTTATGTCGCTCTGTGCCGCGTCGATCGATGCGTTATACGACGCTTCACCGGTCACAAAGGTATCTGCCCCGAGTGATGCAGCAAGTGCAATATAATCCTTCCCTGCGCCGCTTACAAGCGCCACCTTCGATACGCGTCCTCCGCCTGTTTCTGTCACAGTCACTGACGGACATCCGAGAGAAGTTTTTATTATTTCCGCATATTCCGTGAGGCAGTATTCGCGTGACAGCGTACCTATACGTCCCGCTGACGGACATTCATCGTCACCGAACGGCTCGGCATTTATTAAGCCGATTTTCGAGGCAAGCACGTCATTCACACCGCCCGTACCCGCATCAAAACGCGTATGCATGGAAATGACGGATATTCTGTGATTAATCGCAAAAATTACCTTATCATCGGGAAAACTGCCTGACACAATGCTTTTCATCGGCTTGAAGATAAGCGGATGATGGACGAGTACGGTATCGAAGTCCTGCTTCGCGGCATACTTAAGTACGGCGTCAGTTGCATCAAGTGCAACAAGCACGCGGCGCACCTCGGCATCAGTATCAGCCGAGCACATTATTCCGTCATTATCCCATTCGCATGAAAGCGTTCTCGGATAAAGCTCCGACAGCTTCTTATGAAATTCATATACATTCATAATGTTACCCCTTTGTTTTTCGCGATAAACTCGATTTCGGATATCAGACTATCGCATTCGTCCGTGTCAAGAGCCGCGCACCGTCTGCCGTCACGGACGCGTATCTGAATGCGGTATGCGTGGCGTATGTATTCGTCGAACAGTTCCCCGTCCGAGCGGTTTTCGATTATGTATTTCCCTATGAGCTGTTCAGCCGGAGTCAGTGTGTACGGCACTCCCGTATATTCGGCGGCAATACATCGGTACAGCTTCCCCACCGACTTT
>CAZVPD010000053.1:0-3341 GCA_964628455.1 uncultured Lachnospiraceae bacterium | reverse complement strand
CAAGTCCTTCTTTTTTAATCGCAAAGCCGTTCTCCGAAAGATACCTGCAAAGCTCTGTAGGACGCGTCATCGGCTGAAGTATGAGCCTGATGCCGCTCTGCTTCACGTATTCGGACTTTTTTATAATTCCCGCAATCAATTCCCCTCCCATGCCGCATATGATTATATCCTGTGGTTTCAGCGAATCAAGGTCGATATTATCAAGCCCGTCGGAACGGTAAAACTTTATTTTATCATACACGCCGTATTCACGTGCGTGAAGCATCGCCCGCTCAAGAGGACCGTCGTTTATATCCGATGCTCCGGCGACTTCGTGACCGTTCATCACAAGGTATATCGGGATGTATGCGTGATCTGTGCCGACGTCAAGCACAGTACCGCTTCGCGTCATTGAAGCAGCGAGCGCAAGTCTCGCATCAAGGGCGGGCGGCATTCGCTTTTCATTTATCTCATCCATGAAGTAACCCTTTATGAAATCAAGCGGAACTTCCGCTCCGCTTGATTTTTGCTTTATTTTTTTGACGAAAGATATTCGTTGAGCTTCGTCACAAGCTCATCGGGATCAGTTCCGTGAACCTCGCATGCCGCCTCGATTGACTCGCCTCTTGATGCCGGACAGCCGAGACAGTGCATCCCTATATCAAAGAAAAACTTTGCCGTTTCAATGTCGTGATCAAGTACGTCACCTATAATTGATTCTTTTGTTACTACCATTTTTACTTCCCCTTTTCTTTTATTTTCTTTTTCAGTTCGCGCTCATCAATGCATCTCCGTCCGGGACATACACCTTGCGGATATCCGCTCCGAGATTCTTCAGTCTCTCGACTATTCTTTCGTAACCGCGTTCAATGAGTTCAATATCGCCTATCTCAGTCTGCCCGCCTGCCGCAAGTCCGGCGATTATCATTGCGACACCGCCGCGTAAGTCGACCGCTTTGACCGGTGCGCCGGCAAGTGTGCCGTTTCCTTCTATCGTCGCGGTACGCCCGTTTACCTTGATAGTAGCACCCATTCTGCGAAGCTCGTCGACATAGCGGAAGCGCTTCTCATACACTCCCTCGGACACGTAGCTCACGCCGTTTGCAAAGCACAGGAGCACCGTCATCTGAGGCTGCATGTCTGTCGGGAATCCGGGGTACGGTAACGTCTTGACACTGGTCACCTTCGTTTTCGTACCTGCCGTCACGATGATCGCATCGTCAAGCTCCTCAACCACCGCACCTGTTTCCTCAAGCTTCGCGCTTATGGACTCAAGATGCTTGGGGATGATGTTATTTATTCTGACACAGCCTCCCGTGATCGCCGCAGCTACCATGAACGTGCCGGCGACTATCATGTCGGGAATGATGGTGTATGTGCAGCCGTGAAGCTTCTCAACACCCTTTATCTTTATCATATCCGTGCCCGCACCGCTTATCTTCGCGCCGCAGGTATTAAGGAAGTTTGCAAGGTCAACTATGTGAGGTTCACGTGCGGCATTGTCGATGACAGTAACACCGCCACGAAGTACCGCCGCTAGCATAACGTTGATCGTCGCTCCGACCGACACCATATCAAAAAATATGTTTACCTGACGGTCACCGGTTTCAGTCGAGCAAATATCGATATAGCCGCCGTCAGTCGTAACCGTGCCGCCGAGTGTCTCAAAACCCTTTATATGCTGGTCTATAGGTCTGCCTCCGAAATCACAGCCGCCCGGGAAGCCGACATATGCCGCGCCGAATCTGCCGAATTCCGCTCCGAGCAGATAGTACGACGCGCGTATCTTTCTTACAAGTTCATAATCGGAGGTTCCCTGCTCGATATCGGTGCAGTCTATTTCAACCGTATCCTTTGAAATTGTGCGAACCTTCGCGCCCATTCCGCGCAGGATGTCAAATGAAAGCGATACGTCTCGCACATTCGGCACGTTTTCGATTATGCATTTATCTTTTACCAGTACACAGGCATAGATTATCGGCAGAGCGGCGTTCTTCATTCCGCTTATATCCACGCTTCCGTGGAGCGGAATCCCGCCGTTTATTATTATTTTTTCCATAACGGATTACCTCGGTAGATTTTTATATAGGCTGATTACGCCCTGAAGTCCTCAGACATAAATTCTGTTATGTAGGCAGGGATGATCTCTGCCTCAGTATTTTCATACTTGTATATTATACCAACTGACGGTCGATTTTTAAAGCGGATTTTCGAGGATTTTCATATAATTAATATTGTTATACGTTTTGCATAATATATGCGCCGTCCTTGTGGTATCTATTGTCTGTTTGTGCCAATTTATGCTTCGGTTATCGTTAATAATGTATAGCCGCTTATGCTATAAGTATATTAATCATGATAATTTTTGTGAATCAGCCCATTGACCGGTGATATCCGACCGCAAGCGTTACGACCATGTCATAGCTTGCCACACCGGCAGTTCCCTGAACCTGCAAAAATGTATTGTTCACAGCCTCCGTGACCTTTGACGCGCCGTCATTCACGTAGTTGCTGAAAAACGTTGTGTACGCCGCGCGCTCCATTTTTACCCCGAAAGGCAGCTCTGCCGATGCTTTGTAGTATAATTCGGGAGATACATCCCACAGCGCACCCGCGAGATAATCGTACAGATTCAGGTAGCCGCAGTACCTGATGTAACCGTTGTCGGATGACGTACAGGCGAGGTATGCCATGAAGTTTGCCTCATCTTCACGCGAGAAGCCGCGCTGATGTGCAAACTCATGTGCTACTGAAAATACGCTGACATAATTGGGGTAATTCACATTTACGTTTGCTTCGCCCGTGAAGAAGGAGTACATTCCCGAGATGTACGTGTATGTCATTATGTTGCTGACAACAAGCGGTTTTATACGGCTCTTTATCTTTGGAATAAACGGATACTGTCCCGAGAGCGCATCGTAGGACTCGTTGAGCATGTCCGACAGCTCGGCGTAATCGAACATCATCACCGAGGCGCCCTCGCTGTCAAATGTCGCATACTCCACGTTCGCATTAAGACCGTCAATCACACTTGCCGTCGTGTCGTACAGCTCTTCGGCTGTTATGCCCGATGTGTCAAGCGCGAGCTTCTCATCAAGTCCCGTACCCCGATATCCGCCCGCCATATCGAAAACACCGGAAACGACGCGGAGGCCTCCGCCTGCGTGTACGCGCTCGATGAACGCTTCGAAGTGCTTCGCGCGCGCGACTACCGCCATACAATTCTGGACGACGGCACGATAAAAACCGCTGACGAACCCTGGCTCAACGCGCTCGCGCAGGATGGCGGCAACGAAATGCGCGTTCTGCGCGCACAGGACGGCGCGCTGTATATGTTTTACAGCGGGTTCACGGCGGACTAT
>CAZVPD010000052.1:0-21757 GCA_964628455.1 uncultured Lachnospiraceae bacterium | reverse complement strand
TTGAATATACATTATATATTCCTTTCACGGTTTTGTTCATTATTAATAATATTTTACTATACCAAGCATATATTATTTCTTTTTGTTTGTCAATGTTTTATTTAAATTTTTATACGGTGTGTTTTATATTTAACAATTCGTTTGAATATTATAGTATTATTGATTTACAGAATATTTATTATCGTTATTATTATTAATATATATTGACAAATCATTTGAATTAGATTATAATAGATACAGAAAGATCCACAAATCTATTTAACAATTTTAACAGGAGGAATTCATATCAATAATTTTAAGAAAAAATTCGGTTTTTACAAAGAAAAATTTTCCGGGAATATGAAAGAAACGGTCGGTAAAATTACCGGCAGCGAAAAATTGGAGTTAAAAGGGAAAATCCAGAATATAAAAGCAGATTTCGGAAAAAGCATGCAGATATCCGGAAAAGCAGATAAAACAAAAAATAATATCGCTGGAATAATCAACCGCATCATCGAGGAAAAGAAAGAGAGATAATTATGGATTGGTTGCCTTGGATCATTTTAGGTGGTTTTGCGGGCTGGATTGCCAGCATATTGACAAAAAACAACAAAAGCATGGGTTTGATAGCGAACATTATAGTCGGTATAATCGGTGCTTTTGCGGGAACTTTTTTGCTAAATCTTATAGGCATACAGGGTATGACCGGTTTTAATTTTTATACTTTCCTGGTCGCTGTCGGCGGTGCTGCGGTTTTGCTCTTTTTATTCGGAGCAATCCGGGGAAAAAGATAACCAGACACAAATTTGATAATTTATCCGGATACACCTTTAAAACGGTGTATCTTTTTATATTTTTTCTTTGATCGCCAAAATCTGCTTCTCGGCTATGATGGATTATTTGCAATACTTTGAAAATGAGACTCAAGTTTTATCTGCATTTTTCAAAAATTTTATTTTTGTTGACAAACGGCAATCCATATGCGATTATATGATATTATAAATCAAATTCTCTGTATGCAATATACCGTTTATCTGAAATTCATGTTATCGGATTACTTTTAGATAATATCAGAATTCCACTTTTTCCAGATATAACCCGCATGCATCAGCAAGACAGCCGATTCTGCTTCGTTCTTTTAAATTTAAAATTTCCGGTATGCATTCCGGACTTATTTCGTTTAATCTGGCATCAATCAAAGTTCCGACTATTTTTCTGGCCATATTATACAGAAATCCATCGCCTAGCATCCTGATTTCAATCATATCGGAATCTTTTTTTATATCAATGGAAAATATTATACGAATCATTGATTTTGTCTTCGACTTGGCATTTGAGAATGCGGTAAAGTCATGACTTCCGATAAAATAGCGGGATGCTTCTATCATTTTTTCGATATCCAGAATATGTTCGACATGCATGCTGTATTTTCTGATGAAAGGATTTATATCCTCGTTATTACAAATTTTATAAAGATATGTTTTTCTTTTTGCATTATAACGGGCATGAAAATTCTCGGGAACTTCTTTGACTTCTTTCACTCTGATATCCTGCGGAAGATATTTATTTAAATAATTCTTAATGCCGGAGACGTCTGTTTTTTCGACTGTTTTAAAATTAGCAATCTGGGCAAGCGCATGGACTCCGGCGTCTGTTCTTCCGCTTCCGTATATTTCCGTCCGGTTGCCGGTCATTTCAGACAATACTTTTTCGATTTTATCCTGAATCGTATTGTCGTTGTCGCCGAGTCTCTGCCATCCTTTATATCGTCCGCCGTCGTATTGTATGGTCAATTTATAATTAAACATGTCCATCTCCGTTTTTTATGATATTACGGTCTGTACAACATATGTGATATATGCCGTATTTAAGGTTTTGCTGCCGGACTTTTTTTGTTTTCCTTTGCAGATTTAACGGATTTTTTCACAGCTGTATTCTTTTTCTTTTTTAACTTATCCGGATTTTTATTGCTCAATAATCACAACTCCTTTTTTCATCATTCTTTTTAAAAATCATTCATCAAAAGAATGATAATATTATTCTACATATTTATCATACCATATAATCAATAATTTTTCTACTGTAATCTAATAAATTTTCTGAATTTCCGATAAATATTTTTAATTAAATACTTCTCTGATGATTTTGTGATTTATCGGGATCGTGAATCACTCCAGCAGTATTTCTCTGATTTCCTGTATTTCACCTTTTGTCAATCCGGCAGAAAGGATAAAATTCTCCGTTTTTTGTTGAAGCGAATCGTTTTCATCCCCGTAATCATTCAGTTTATTTAAAAAATTTTGAAACTTATCATAGTTTCGTGTACGCATTCCCCATATCGAAAGAGAAGTCCACTCATATTCATTTATCAGATCATCCGATCCCATTCCAAGCAAAGCCCCTAAAAGAAAAGCGAAAGTTCCCGCACGGTCCGCTCCTCCCCAGCAGTGAAAATAAATCGGATACCGTTCCGGAAATAAAAATTCCCTAAAAAATAACCCGTATTGCTTTTTATTCTCCGATATAAAAATATCGTCATACGGGCAGAGCGGGATAAGCTTCCATTCGATACCTTCTGAAGCAATGGAACCTTCGGTTATTATGCCGACAGCTTCTCCGCGCATATCAAGCTCCGTTTTGATCTTTAATCCTTCACAGAAAGTTTTTATACCTTTATCGGAAATTATCACATGTGTGTCAAGTTCCGATCCGCGATATACCATATTCTGACGGATTCTTTTGCCCGATATAGTTTTATATCCTCCGATATCCCTTACATTTGTGACGCCGTCTATATAAATCCCGCGCGGCGTTTCATAAGGGACAGAAAACGAATAAACCGGGCTTGCTTCTTCCGCGCTTTTCACGCGCCACCAATAATCCGTTCCGATATTCAGATTATATATTTCAAAATGTCTTTTCCCCGTGCTGACGGAAAAAGATCGTGCGTTTTGCATATCGGAGTTTGTCGAGATAAACAAAGTAACCGTATCGGATTCTGTTTCCCAGGAAAATAAGACAGGTTCCGGAACAGAACGGTCATGGCCGGCACGAACAAGGTTATCCCATTGAAAGGACAGAGTTCCGTCCGTAAATGCGCGTTTTTCATTTTCTTCGATGAACATTTTCTGCTCGGGGGTATGCAGGGATAAACTTTCACCCTTCATGGGAGTCAGCAGCGTTATCATTTATATTTTACCTGTTTCTGTTTTTTTGTCATTACAAATTGTTTTTCATGTCCGGCAGTCTTTATTTAATATTTTTTTATTTTTGAAGATTCGTTCTCTTGACAGTTTGTTAAAAAAGTATTAATATATATGCAACAGAGATGGAACATTCATGTTATTTTTATTCTTATGATATTTTTTATTGAAAGGGTAACTTTATGAACAAAAAATTCATCGCGTTTTTATTGTTGATCCTGACTGCCGGATATCCCCTGATTGCATGCGCCGAAAAAACAGCAGATTCTTTATCGGAAACCGCTTTCGTTTCAACCGCTGCGGAAACGGCTGTGGAAACCGATTGGTACAGTGCCGATTATCTGCCCGATAAAGATCTGGAAGGTTATCTTTTCCGGTTTGTCTCCATGGCAGGCAATCCTTCCCATGTAGCCGAAGAAAACGGCGATATAGTAAATGATGCCTATTATAAACGTAACCGCATCATTTCGGAGCGTTATAACATGGCATTTGCAGTAAGTGACGTTCCGGGGTATCCCGATTTGACCTCGACATTTAAAAAAAGCGTGTTGGCGGCGTCCGATGACTTTGACCTTTGCCGCATCATTATGCGGGACGCATTTTCCTGCGCGCTTGAAGGATATGTCATGCCGCTTGAAAGCCTGACTTATGTCGATATTACAAAAGACTGGTATATCCATTATGTTAACGATGAACTCACAATAGGAGATACTTTATATTTTGCTTACAGCGACGAATGCATGGACGCGTTTACAGGAGCAATGTGCGTGTTTTTTAATAAAGGCATTGTGGAAAATCTCAATATGGATGACCCGTATGACCTTGTAGTGAAAGGTACATGGACGCTTGATAAATTCTTATCCACCGCCATGGAAGCGATATCCGATATTGACGGTGACGGTGAAATGACAATAAACGACCGCTATGGTATTATTGACGAACATGACATGTTAATACCGTCTATGTGGGTAGGCGCCGGTATCAAAACGATAGATAAAGACGGTGATAATCTGCCGTATTTTGCAGCTACGGGAAATGATAAACTGGTATCGCTGATTGAAACATTTTATGACAACTGGATATTGGAAGGATTCAATTATGACAGTTTTCTGTCGTTGGGTTATGACGAAAAAAACCGGATCATAGCAAACGGATTCTATATGGAAGATAAAGGACTTTATACGGTGCGCGGTTTCGGGTCGGCCGAATCGCTGCGTGAAATGACAACCGATTTCGGAATTATTCCTCTTCCCAAATATTCGGAAGACCAGACCGATTATTATTCCAGAATCTGTGACGGCTGGCTTAATATAGTTCCCTTCTGCGCTCCCGATGCCGAACGGACAAGCATCATAATGGAAGCGCTGGCTGTCGAAACAAAGAACTATGTCATTCCCGCTTATTATGAAAATGCTCTTCTCAATAAATTCATACGTGACGAAGAATCGGTGGAAATGCTGAATATCATTCAGAAAAACCGAACCCTGGATCTCGGCGATTCAATCTGGTATACAACGGTCCGTGAAGTATTTATCAACTGTTTCCGCAATAAAACAAAAACTTTTGCGTCGGCAATGGAAAAAAACGCGGAAAAGATAAATAAAACAATTGAGAAGGCTGTCGAAACGGCTATGAATTCATGAAGGAGAGTTTATGTTAAAAATACCTGTCTTTCCTGACGGCGAACCCGAATCTACGAGATACACCGTCACTTTGAACGGTGTTCCGGTCAGATTATACGAAGCGCGTGTTTCTGCCCTGCCCTATAATACGGTATGGCCGGGATTTCAGCGTCCGTTAAACCAGACGGAATCAGCTTCGTTTTTCGGTTTTGAAGCGGACGAACCGATATCTGTCCGGATTACCTCGGATCGCGATTTCAATGAGGTTGTCGTCCGGCCTTTGAACAAAGGAATCTTGACGGAATCTGACGGGAGAAACATCGGTTTTACCTTGAAAAGTTCCGGACAATATACTGTGGAACTGGACGGATTCCATTACGCCCTCCATATTTTTTATAATCCGTTATCGGATTTTCATGTATCTCATGAAGATGACAGCCTGATTTATTTCCCTCCGGGTATACATCGCCCCGGACTGATTCTGTTGCATAGCCGTCAGACGGTTTTTATCGATGCCGGGGCTGTTGTTTACGGATCGGTTATGGCAATGAATTCCTCGGATGTCAAAGTTATAGGTTACGGTATACTTGATGACAGCTACGAACTGCGTTACAGCGATACAAGCCTGCTGCCTGATGATTTCGACTCGCAAATGAAGACAAATGATGAAATCACATCCGTTTTAGAACGAAATAAAGTACTGAACGGATGTATTCGTTTTTATAACTGTCGGAATGTCGTGATCAAAGGAATAATCTGCCGTGATTCTTCGACATTCACCGTTATACCGGCAAACTGCGACAATGTCGTTATAGACAATATGAAAACGATCGGCATGTGGAGGTATAATTCGGACGGTATCGATATATTCAACAGCGCAAATTGTACCATTCAAAATTGTTTTCTGCGTAATTTCGACGACTGTATGGTGATAAAAGGCATTTGCGGCTGGGACCACAGGAACAACGAGAATATCATCGTTCGGTCATGTGTGATATGGTGCGACTGGGGACGCGCACTCGAGATAGGAGCCGAAACCTGCGCTCCCGAATATCGGAATATTATTTTTGAAGACTGCGACATTATTCACGGTTCTTCGGTGAATCTTGATATTCAGCATCACAACAGAGCGGAGATTCATCACATCGAATTCCGGAACATCAGGATTGAATATTCAAAATACCAGTTGTCCGATGTTTATCAGCACGACATGAGCGCACCTTATATTCCACCGGATCAGGTCAGATATCCGCTGCTGATCGCGGCGCCTGTTTTAGATTCCACTCTCTTTATGAAGAAAATCGAACACGGTCGCATTCATGACATCGTATACCGCGACATTTATATCATGAAAGACGATGAAGTCCCCATGCCGTCTTCTTCATTTACCGGATTTTCACCCGAAAACAACGTGGAAAACGTCCTCATTGACGGTCTTTTTGTAAACGGAATCCGTGTTGCCGACTCTTCAGCAGCAAACATCAGCCGGAATGAATACGCGGTGAATATAACATTCAGGTGAACCGGAATTACAGAATCCGGTTGTGGATCTTAAGCGATAAACTGTATATGTATATTTTAAAATCCATAAATGGTTTTCAAATACCCCGTGTAAATAAATACGCGGCCGGCGCTCCATCAGCCGGAACTGAAGAACGTTCCGGCTGAAAACACACCGGCCTTTTTTTGCAACTGCCGGTTTTATAATCCGGTATATAAAAAACATCTCCGTATTCGGTTTCTTGCACGACAGTTTCGGTCAGCTTTTTTTATTCTGTAATATAAACGGCGATATTTACAGATTGATAATATGATTTGCGTTTTATCTTGTTGTTTGTTTTTAAGATATGTGATATAATCGGATGCGATTATATTTTAATAAAAAAATAAAGGAAATACGGGATATAATATCATAAATGATCAGTGTAACCAATTTAAGTCTGAATTTTTCGGGAACCGATTTATTCGCTCATTGCGACCTGCAGTTTACCGAGGGCAACTGCTACGGAATTATCGGAGCCAACGGCGCGGGTAAATCTACTTTTTTAAAAATCCTGTCGGGCAAACTTACCGCTTCAACAGGTAATATTGATATTAAAAAAAATACCCGGATGTCGGTATTGGAACAAAATCATTATATTTTCGATGAATTTTCCGTTCTCGATACGATCATAAAAGGAAATCCGCGTTTATATGAAATCATACTTCAAAAAGAGTCGATCTACAATAAAGAAAATTTTTCCGATGAAGACGGTATCCTGGTTTCCGAACTTGAAGATGAATTCAATAAGCTTAACGGCTGGGAAGCAGAATCCGAAGCGTCCAAAATTCTGGCCGGGCTCGGAGTGGATATCGGACTGCTTTATACCCGGATGAATGAACTGGACGGCAAACAAAAAGTCAAAGTTCTGCTTGCACAGGCTTTGTTCGGCTCACCCGATATACTGCTTATGGACGAACCTACCAATAATCTCGATATTGCGTCCATCGAATGGCTCGAAAATTATTTACTGGATTTTCCGGGAACGGTTTTGGTCGTTTCTCACGACAGGCAATTTTTAAATACGGTCTGCACGCATATCGTTGATATCGATTATTCCGAAATCCATGTTTATGTCGGGAATTATGATTTCTGGTATGAATCCAGCCAGATGATTCAAAAAATGAAGCGTGACCAGAATAAAAAAGACGAAGAAAAAGCAAAGGAACTGAAAAGCTTTATCGAAAGATTTTCAGCCAACAAATCAAAAGCCAAACAAGCTACTTCCCGAAAAAAGTTACTTGAAAAATTAAATCTGGAGGATCTTCCCCAGTCATCCAGGAAATATCCGTTTATAGGATTTCAAATCGCCAGAGAGTTGGGGAAAGATATACTGACGGCAGAAAATATCTGCAAAACGGTCAACGGTGAACAGGTTTTGAAAAACATATCGTTCCGGGTCGGCAGCAACGATAAAATCGCATTTATCAGCGGGAACGAAGTATCCGTAACAACACTGTTTAAAATACTCGCCGGTGAAATCGAACCGGATTCCGGATCCTTCAAGTGGGGGGTAAGCACTTCTCAGGCTTATTTTCCAAAAGATAATTCGGGTTATTTTGACGGTTGTGAATTAAGTATATTAAAGTGGCTCGAACGATATTCAAAAGATATAACGGAAACATATCTGCGAGGATTTTTGGGGCGGATGCTTTTCTCGGGTGATGATGTTCTGAAACCGGTAAATGTCTTATCGGGCGGTGAAAGAGTCCGCTGCATGTTTTCCAAAATGATGTTATGCGGAGCGAATGTACTGATACTGGATCAGCCGACAAATCATCTGGATCTCGAGTCGATCACGGCTGTAAACAACGGGCTGACAGATTTTAAAGGCGTGCTGCTGTTTGCATCATACGATCATCAGTTTATTCAGACGATTGCCAACAGAATCATTGAAATCAGAAGCGACACGGTGATCGACAGGATAACCACATTCGATGAATACATCGAATATTCGGGTGCATTGAAAAGCAGTCAATAAAGTACAAAATAAACAAGCGGAGCTTCAGGTATGCTGCGCTTGTTTTTAATTTTACCGACCGATTGTTTTTCGCGGATGTACTGAATCAATTTAAAGCTGCAGAAAACATTGTTATAATATTTTCCGCCGGCACATCGGGCTGAATATTATGGGAAGCAGAAAGTATATAACCCCCGTTTACATTCATCACACCGATGATTCGCTTCACTTCGCTGCGGACCTGTTCGGTTTTACCGTGAGACAATAAATTCTGCTCATCGATCCCGCCCCAGAAAATCATTCTGTCTCCGTAATCTGCCTTTAATCTTTCAGGCTCCATTTCAAAAGCTCCGGGCTGAACGGGATTTAAAATATCGACACCCATATCGGCAATGTCTCCGATCAGTCTGTAGACAGAGCCGCACGAATGATGAAAATACTTTGCGTTTGTATACTGTTTCACGTCCTTTATTCTTTTTTCATACCATGGTTTTATGGTTTTTCTGAAAGTATCGGGCGACATAAAAGGTCCGTTCTGCATCCCGAAATCGTCACCGCTTGTTGTAAGATGGATATATTCGCCGACCGCACTGTAATAAAGCTCGTTGATATCTTTTACATACGAATAAAACCTGTTGAAAAACCATGATGTGGTTTCCGGTTCCGCGATGATTCTGTAAAGGAAATCCTCATATCCGAACATCCAGCAGCCGAGTTCAAAGAATCCGTATACCGGGTGTTCTCCGACAACAACATAATCTGTATCATAATACAATTGTTTTGCTTTTTCTTTTAAATCACGGATCGTTTTTTTACTGATTCCCGAAACCGAAGGCCATTGATAGCCGGTTATATCTGCCAGATCCAGATTTTTAAAAGGATTTTGTACGATATCCCAATACAGACCGTGATGTTTTCTGGTAATACCCCAGCTGTCGGTATATATTCCCTGTGATATCCTGCTTTTATCGAGATAATTGCTTTCAGGTTCGAAAAGACACCCGACGCGTCTGAAATCACAGCCGAATCTGCGCTGGATCTGTTCTTCCGCGGAATAAATATCGGATGCGCTTATCGAAAAATATCCCGCCAGTTCCTTTATTACTGCGGGATGGCAGCCTGTCAGTGTGGTTCCGCAGAAATCAACCGGCACCCGGTCTGCTTTCAAATGACTGATCGTTTTTGCAAATCTTTCTCTGTAATTCATTCGGCTCCCCCTTCTATCGGTCCTGACGGGACATAACCTGTTTATATGTTTATCTGCCGTCGTATTTCCATCCGCAGTCGTTGTGATAAATCATCAGTTTTGTCATTCCTCCGTCTACCGCAATGTTTTCACCCGTTATAAATCCTGCTTTTTCGCTGCAGAGAAACAAAACCATTTCTGCAATGTCCTCCGGTTTTCCGATTCTGCCTGCAGGATGCTGCTTCTTATCTTCATCCGGAAAATCACTGCCTGTTGTATCGATCCAACCGGGAGAGATCGAATTTACCCTTACTTTTCCTGCCAAACTCACCGCAAGAGCATGAGTCAAAGCCGATATTCCGCCTTTAGCGGCAGTATAACTTTCTGTATTAGGTTGGCTCATCCGGTCGCGGCTGGATGAAATGTTAATAATACAGGCATCTTCGCCGAAATGGTTTTTAAATAGTTTTGCAAGCATAAAAGGTGCGGCCACACCTGTTTTCAATACATAATTAAATTCATCAAACGAGCAATTTTCTATCCCGCCAAAAGAAACACAGGCATTGTTGATCAGGTAATCGATTTTACCGAATTGCAGGATGACTTTTTCCGCAAATAAACGGAGCGTTTTCTCATCGGTGATGTCTCCCGTATAATAATCATTCGCGATTTTATCTATAATGCAGACCTCGGCACCTTCGCTTTTGAAGCGGTCACAGATGGTTTTGCCGATTCCCCGGGCTCCGCCTGTCACTGCTGCTATTTTATTCCTGAACATAAGAACCTCATACTTTATCCGTTTTTTATCCTTTACAGGTATTTTAACACCTGCATCTGATTTGTCAAGCGAATTATCCTATAAAAAGATAAAAAAAAGAAAATAAATAAAGTGTTGAATTTCATGCGGTTTTTGTTTATAATAATCATATAAATATTTATAAATATTCTGCGGAAAAATCGGTTGACGTTTCGCCGACACGAAACGGAATCTGTTTTTACAGTCGGAGAAAAGAGAAATCAAATGCGTTATGCGGTTATAGACATAGGGTCCAATACTGTCCGGATGAATATTTACGATGTCGATGAAAACAACCCGTCGGCTTTCAGGAAAATATTAACGGAATACGATAATACCGGTCTGCTGAATTATATCAATCACCGTATTCTGTCCGATGACGGCATATTCAGGTTAATCGAAGTTTTATCAAATTTTAAAAATATTGCCGAAAACATCATGTGTGATAAAAATTTCTATTTTGCCACGGCAAGCTTCCGAAATATTGATAATAAAAAGGATGTTCTGTCGCCTGTGCGTGATCTCGGCATCGAAATCGAAATGATCGGCGGTGAAAGCGAAGCTTTGCTGAGTTTTGAAGGATTAAAACTGAGTTTCGGCGACAAAATCAAAAGCGGTTTTATGGTTGACATGGGGGGAGGAAGCATGGAACTGCTGGGATTTGTCGACGGTCTTGCCGTCCGTGCCCTGAGTGTTCCTTTCGGATGCCTTTCACTTTACAATAAATACGTCAGCGCCATCCTTCCCCTTAAAGAAGAATTGCAATCGATAAAATCATATGTCGACCGCCGGATCGCGGAAATCCGCTGGCTGAAAAATTACGGTGATACGGCCTATCTCGTCGGCGGAACCGCCCGGGCAATCGGGAGGCTGCACAGCTTATTGTTCCATGACAAAGCGAATGAAACGGTTTGCAGCATGACGTTTGATGAGCTAAAAGATGTTTTCGAATTTATAAGCAAATCGGGAGAAGATACTATAAAGGCACTTGTCCGGATCATTCCGGACAGACTGCACACCTTCATCCCCGGTATTTATTTATTCATCCGTGTTTTAAAATTCGCCGAAACTAAAAGCATTTTCATTTCACCGACCGGAATACGCGAGGGTTACTTGATCCGGCAAATAATGAAGCAATAACGGGTATCGACTGATGAATATTTATATAAATCGGGAACTTTCCTGGTTAAAGTTCAATAAACGTGTTTTGGAAGAATCTCAGGCCCCTTCTGTTCCCGAATTCGAGCATTTGAAATTCATAACGATCTTCACGTCGAATCTTGATGAATTTTTTATGGTCAGAGCAGGGAGTATGTATGACCGGTCTCTTCTTGCCGATGATATACCCGATAACAAAACATCGATGTCATCAAAAGAACAGTTTGATGCGATTTTTTGCAATACCCGTCCGCTTTATCCTCTTCGAGATGTGTATTTTAAGAATGTCAGAAATAAACTATCCGAAAAAGGCATTTGTCACCGGGAAATTAAAGAACTGTCTCCCGCAGAAATGCGATTTATAAAAAAATATTATAAACGCGAAATATTTCCCCTGTTATCTCCGCAGATCATCGATGCAAAACACCCTTTTCCGAATATAGAGAATAAAAAGTTATATATTTTTGTCATTTTGAAAAATAAAGAAAAAAACAGTTACGGAATAATCCCTTTGTCTGCTGCCGTCAAGCGGATTGTCTTTCTTCCCCCCGAGGATGAAAAAATCTCATACCTGCTTGCCGAAGAGATCATTTTAAAATACGCCGCCGATATATTTCAGCATTATAAAACACTTGCGCGTGCGGTTATAAAAATCACACGGAATGCCGATATTGAAGTAGAGGATAATTTTTCGGACGATGACGTCGATTACCGTAATTATATTGACGCAATCATTAAAAAACGCGATAAACTCACGCCGATACGCCTCGAGTATTATTCGGGCGCATACAGAAAAAGCAATAAGCTTATAAAATACGTTGCCGAACGTTTATCTCTGGATGAAATGCAGTGTTTTGTTTCGGAAACACCGCCTGACATGAATTATGTGTTTTCTCTCGAGGAACGGCTTCAGCCTGATTTCGGAAATAATTCCCTGTTGTTTTACACCCCCTTGACGCCTCAGTACAGACGGGATTTCAATCCGTTTAAATCATTGACCGAAGAAGCCGAAAAACATGATATTTTCCTGTCATTCCCATATTACAGCATGAAACCGTACCTGAAACTGCTAGAGGAAGCTGCAGACGACGATGACACATTAAGCATCAAAATCACACTTTACCGGTTATCAAACACATCGGAAGTTGTAAACATATTGCGTCACGCAGCGGAAAACGGAAAAGAAGTGACGGCGGTTGTCGAACTGAAAGCACGGTTTGACGAGAGCAACAACATTAACTGGTCGAGACGTCTTGAGGAAGCCGGATGCAACATACTATACGGGATCGAAGGTTTGAAAATACACTCGAAAATCACTCTGATCACACGCAAAACCGATGATGTCATTAAATATATGGCCCATATCGGAACAGGTAATTACAATGAAAAGACCGCAAGGATTTATACGGATGTAGGTATCATAACGGCCGATCCGGGTATCTGCGCAGACGCAGTCAGCTTTTTTACAAGCATAACTCTCGGATTAAACGAGACAAATTATAAACATTTGCTGGTTGCTCCGTACAGCCTGAAAAACAATATAATCAGACTTATAGACGATGAGGCGGAAAAGGGTCCCGAAGGTTATATCCGCTTAAAGATGAACAGCATGACAGACAAAGATATTATCGAGGAACTTGCCCTGGCTTCTCAGGCGGGTGTGCATATCGATCTTATCATCCGAGGAATTTGTTGTCTGCAGCCGGGTGTTGCGGGACTTACGGATAACATCAGGGTTTACAGTATTGTCGGACGATTTTTGGAGCACTCCCGTATCTTTATCTTCGGACGGGACCCAGTCAGAAAAATCTATATCGGTTCAGCCGATTTCATGACACGAAATACAACGCGCCGCATCGAAATCCTTGCACCTGTTTATGATCAAAAAATCGCGGATGAGCTGTATGAGATGACCGAGTTTATGCTGCGTGACAATGTAAAGCGCAGTATACTCTGTACAAACGGCGAATACGAGCATGTCATTACGGACAGCGAACCGTTCGACAGCCAATTATATTTTTATAACGAAGCGTATAATCAGTCATTGTAATGGTAAAGGATAAAATATGCCTGAAAAAGAAACGGATAAATTTCAACCTTCGAATATATTAGAGGGTATGGTCTCTATACGTTCGCTCATTGCAGCGCGCGAAGCAAAAATAAACGAACGGCCAATCGAAAAAATACTGTTCGATATCTCGAAGACCCGTTCGAAGCAAAGAGAATTGAATTTTTTAAAAGATAAATCCTCCGAAATCGGATTTTCTATAGAGCCGGCAGAACCTGCGGTGATAGACAGCCTGACAGTCGGAAATACGCACGGCGGCATCATTGCTGTATGCGGAGACCGCAGCCTGCCGCCGCTTACCGGGAATATTTTGCCGGATATTTTTTATGTAATGCTTGAGGGAATCGAAGATCCCTATAACTTCGGATACGCACTCCGAACGATATATGCTGCCGGCGCTGCCGGAGTAGTTTTGTCTCCGAGAAACTGGATGGGAGCAGCCGGTGTTGTTTGCCGGGCATCTGCCGGAGCGTCGGAACGGATGCCTATGTTTCTATCGGAAGGAACCGCAGCTGCCGTTTTGTTTAAAAAAGCGGGATATAAAATCGTATGTGCCGAAAAAAAAGACGCAGTATCGGTTTATGAAACCGATCTGCGTTTTCCGATATTTTTGATCGTAGGCGGTGAAAAGCGCGGTATTTCAAGATCTCTGCTTGACATGGCGGATATGTCGGTAAAACTCGATTACGGCCGTCCTTTTCAGGCAGCTTTGTCGGCGGCATCGGCGGCATCCATACTCGCATATGAAATTTTCCGTCAAAACCGGATTTAGCAGTTGCCGAAAATCACTTCCCCTTCGGTCATCGTCATGGATATACGGATATTGTCATCGAAAATGATCATATCGGCGTATTTTCCGGTCTCCAGACTTCCGCGTTCTCCGAAAACACCCATGATTTTCGCGGGGACTTCGGTCATCATTTTCACGGCGCTTTCAAGAGGAATACCAGCAGTATGGATCATCGTTCTGATCAGTCGGTCAGCCGTTGCAATACTGCCTGCAAAAGCGGTGCGGTCCGGTAATTTCGCAACTCCGTCTTCGATTAAAGCTATATTGCCGTTTTTTCGGCTTCCTAAAATAGCGGTAGAACCCTGCTCCATGCCCGAACCGCGCATGGAATCCGTAATCAATGCGATACGGTCATCGCCTTTAATTTTATATATGAGTTTCAGCAATTCCTCCGGCAGATGAACTCCGTCTGCGATAACTTCCACATACATGTCATCCAAAAGATAGGCTGCTTCGACGGCTCCGCCGAAACGGTTTATACCGATTCTGCGCGTCATGGACATTGCGGAATAAAGATGAGTCATCAGACGGCAGCCGCCTGTCTCAAACGCATTTATGACATCGGCACAAATCGCATCTGTATGACCGATTGAAGCGATGATACCCCGATTATTCAGATACTTGCACAATTCAACGGCTCCCGGAAGTTCGGGCGCCAGTGTTATTCGTCTGATATCATCGGAAATACCGCATAACTCCATATACTCATCGGGGATCGGGTCACGTATATATTTCGGGTCCATTGCACCTTTCTGCGACATCGCAAGATAGGGTCCTTCAAGATGCAACCCCAGTAAAGACGCTCCGCCTTTGAGTTTTTTAGCTTCTTTAAACGCTTTCACCGACATGACAAGTTCTTCCCGTGAAGCGGATACCGTCGTCGGATACAGTGCCGTTGTGCCGTATGAAGCATGATGTCGTGCAATCGCGTTGTATTCGGCGGGATCGGCATCCATGAAGTCAAAGCCTCCGCCTCCGTGCGTATGAATGTCGATGAATCCCGCGGATAAATATTTCATGTCATTTCCGTCAACAACAGTGACATCCTCACCCGGATTCGGAGGAGCCGTTTTTATCTTTTCGTTTTCGATGTAGACCGGCATACCTCTTTTTATTTTCCCGCCGTCGATAACTTTAAAATTAACAAACAGAATTTTATTATTCATCTTTCTTTTTTTGCTCCTCCGATAGGATATCTGCATAAACAGATCGGTCTATACTTTTTTAAACCATAATGTCTGTCCGGATTTTAAAGGATACATGATATTATACATGTTAATAAAGGAATTACAAATTTGAAAACAGTGCTTTTCGCATTAAACAGCTCATATATACATACGAATCTGGCCGTCCGCTGTCTTAAAACCGCATTGCAAAACTCGGGATCGGAAACTTGTCTGATCGAACGGAATCTGAAAGACAAACGCGATTCCGTTTTATTCGATTTATATGCCGAGAATGCCGATTTATACGGATTCTCGGCATATATCTGGAATATAAACGAACTATACCGATATGCATCGGCATTAAAAATTTTACGTCCCGAATGTAAAATAGTTTTCGGCGGACCGGAGATTTCTTTTGAAAGAGACGATTTTTTTATCGGGCATCCGTATATCGATTATATTATCCGGGGTGAAGGCGAAGACGCTTTGGTTGATTTGGTTCATCACGGGTCTTCCGTCCGTATAATCGACGGAGGGATTTATAAAAAATTCACCGATACGGGTATCTCATATAAAACTGCTCCCGGCGGTTCGATCGTGTATTACGAATCAAGCCGCGGCTGCCCCTTCAGCTGCACTTTCTGTCTTTCATCCCTGACTGACGGAATACGTGCCAAATCAGCCGAAAAAACTTTGTCCGACCTGAGGGAATTCGAAAAGCTGCAGGGAAGCATTAAAATAGTGAAATTCGTTGACCGAACTTTTAATTTCGACATAGAACGCGCAAAGAAAATATGGCGGGCGCTTACCGGAAATGAATTCCGTTTGAAATATCATTTTGAAATATGCGCAGAACTGCTTGATGAAGAAACGATCGATTTGTTATCGGAATTCCCGAAAGATAAAATCCAGCTTGAAATCGGCATTCAAAGCACGAACCCGGAAACGCTGAAAGCCTGCCGGCGCAGTATGGATACTGCGATGATACTGGGAAATACCCGGCGCATCTTTGAAAAAGGCAATATACACATTCATTGTGATTTAATAGCCGGACTGCCGTATGAAACATACAGCCGGTTTGCCGTATCCTTTGATCAGGTACAATCCGTGTGTCATATGCTGCAGCTCGGATTTTTAAAACTGCTTCCCGGATCACAGCTGCGCTCTGATGCGGGAAAATACGGCATCGTATTTAGTCCCGAGCCCCCTTATACTGTTTTATACAGCCGTGATATAAGTTATGAGGAACTTCATCGTCTCGGCAGAATTGCGGAGGTTTCTGAGCGATATAGCAGCCGGGGATTTGAAAACACAATGAAATTCATATTAAAAAATATCAACTCGCCGTTTAAATTCTATGAAGGGATCGCATCCGCTTTACCGGAAGACTTTTCATCCGCATCACAAAATAAACTTCGCGAGCTGTTATATGATTATGCGGGAAAGGTTTTGGATCCCGGGCTGCTCTCGGCATATCTGCGCCTCGATTATCTGCTTCATGAAACCGGCAGATATCCGTCATATCTTCGTGCGGGACAGTATGACGGAAATATAGCCGAAAAAGCTAAAAAAGAATTTATTGCCGAAAGTAAATTAAACGGGTTCAGTGTGCATACTGCCTCGCTTGAAGCGCACATTTTTGAATTCGAACCGGATCAGGTATATC
Source organism: uncultured Lachnospiraceae bacterium (assembly GCA_964628455.1). Classification (GTDB taxonomy): domain Bacteria; phylum Bacillota; class Clostridia; order Oscillospirales; family CAG-272; genus JAQVWU01. The sequence goes on along the minus strand of CAZVPD010000052.1, from coordinate 4,623 downwards.
TGATCGACCGCACGGCCGGGATTTACTACACCCGAATCATTCTATGAAACAGCTGCCGGGCATCAGGTGACGGACCGGCAGTCTGTAACGCTTTTATTTCAATCCGGTTTATGCCCGTTGCTTTTTTCTCAGAAAACACCTTTTTTTGCCGTAAATGAACCGTTTTCCGCGATCGGTAAACATTTATCTCATATCAATGATATCTGCTTTTATTCATCATTATCAGTTTGCCTTTTCGTAGGGTTCCGGTTCGGGAATATATATTTTTTTAATATCAGCCCCCACACCGTGAAGTTTTCCCACAATATTGTCATAACCGCGTTCGATGTGATTGATCTCTTCAATTTCCGTCTTGCTGTCGGTAGACAATCCGGCGATGATAAGTGCGGCTCCCGCTCTTAAATCCATTGCGCGTACCTGGGCGCCCGACAAAGGCATACCCCCTTCGATGATGGCGGTTCTCCCGTCAACTTTTATATTTGCACCCATTCGTTTAAGTTCCTGAACATAGCGAAAACGATTGTCCCAAACGCTTTCGTTAAGAAGGCTGATGCCGTTTGCCAGACATAAAAGAGCACACATCTGAGGCTGAAGGTCGGTCGGGAACCCCGGATACGGCAGCGTCTTTACATTCGCACGTTCAAGGTCTCCTTTGCGCGATACAATAACGTAATCATCGTCTTCTTCTATATCAACACCCATTTCTTCCAGTTTGGCGGATATGGATTCAAGATGTTTCGGAATAACGTTATTGATGCGAAGCATGCCTTTTGTTGCAGCTGCCGCTATCATAAATGTTCCGGCTTCAATCATATCCGGTATAATGGCATACGAGCAGCCGTGGAGTTTTGCAACCCCCTTTATTTTTATCGTGTCGGTTCCCGCCCCTGTTATTTTAGCTCCGCAGGTATTCAGAAAGTTTGCCACATCGACGACATGAGGTTCTCTTGCTGCATTTTCGATAACCGTCGTCCCTTTGGCGCGCGATGCAGCCAGTATAACATTTATAGTCGCTCCGACCGTATTTACATCGAAGTAAATATTGTTCCCGATCACTCCGTTGCGGGTAATTGCTTCGATATATCCCCCCTCAACACTTACCGTGGCTCCGAGCGCTTCAAATCCTTTGATATGCTGGTCGATGGGACGTACTCCGAAGTCACATCCGCCGGGGTATGCGGTATAAGCGCGGCCGAATCTTCCGAGCTCGCTTCCCAGGATATAATAGGATGCCCTCATTTTTCGGACCAGTTCATACGGGGATGAGCCTGCGGCAACATAAGTCGAATCGATTTCAACTGTGGTCCGATTGATCCGGCGTATGGTCATTCCCATATATTGCAATATATCCAGTGAAACTTTTACGTCGTTGATATCCGGAAGATTTTCTATGATGCATTTATCTTCAACCAGTATATTCGCCATTATAATGGCAAGCGCTGCATTTTTCATGCCGCTGACTTCCACAGAACCGACAAGCGGATTACCGCCATTCATTATAATTCTTTCCATAACTCGGTTTTCCCACCTCTTATATTTGATCAGAAACTTGTACCTTCGTTCGGTATAATAACCGTTTATAACAGACGTTCGTTTAACGGCATCATTTCCGGGGTGTTGCAATACGTTTATTATATCATACATTACGTATCTTTAGAAGACATATTTAAAAGAAAGTTTTTTTTGATCATATTGTATAGATGTTTCCGTTCACTGCATTTCTTATTCTGACAAGATTACCGTTGTATTCGATATACCATGAAGGAATCAGATAATATTTTGAACGGTCGGCATTCCAGCTGATGCAGTAAATGCATCTGAGTTCCGTAATGGTCATGATTTCCACCGTGCTTTTTATTTCATCGCTTATCGGTTCTGACCGTTGTTTTTCTATATATGCTTTTTCATCAAACAAAGCGGAAAGAGGATCATATAATTCGGTATTATAGCTGTTTCCCGCATTCGTAAAAATAATATTCCCCCTGGCATAAACGACTGTGTCTTCGTAAATGATGCAGTCTGCCGTACTTTTATAGATCGGGAGTCCGTTTAAAGTCTCGATACATTCCGCCAGATGAAAATTTTTATCCGGATTATAGTATAATTTCGTAATCTCCGCCTGCATATGGTTTTCATTCGGTGATTTTCTGTTCTTCAGGATATATTCACCGAAAAATTTTATGTTGACTGATTTTTCTATTTCCTTTACCTCGTTGCTTTTTTTGGGATCGGTTCCGGAATCGTATATAATATCATTTTCATCTTTAATATATTCAAACAGATCGGAAGATACCCGGTTTTTGCTCATATACAGAAAAGAAAATATATCGTCATTATAAAATTCGAATACTTCGCTTTCATCCTTTTCAATTATTTTTATACCGTTATTGATCATATACAGTGTAAAATCATCGGGGTTTTTATTTCCCGACAATAAAAGCGCGGTATTGATATAATATTCCTCTAAATCGGTGAAAAAAGGCCCTTCAAAAATAGTATAATCGGGTTTAATTCGGGGTATAATGCTTTCCGAAATATAAATATCCGCATTGCGAAGCAGACGGACTGTTTGAGTGATTGATCCCGGATCAATCAGCGATGTGTTTGAATACTGCCTCAGTAGATTATAAATGAGAAATATGTTGACGACAATAAGCAAAACTGCAAGAACCGCAGTTATTTTAATCCATTTCATTGTTATTTCCCGTTTCGTTTTCATCGGTCCCGGTTGTATCATTGAAAAAAACCGAATCGGCTTCTGCCGTATATATCCACTTTGTCGAATATGTTCCCTCGACACCGGGTTGAATCAGATAAGCGAGACGCATTTCACCCGGTTCTGTGCTTTTTATAAGACTTCCTATTTTATCAAGCATCCATAATTGAGGATAATTTGTTTTAAAATCCGATAAACCGTTTATTTGAACAGAATTCATATAAATACCGGTTATTTTATTCTTATGAACGGTAAAACGGCACGCGTAAAAGTCACCTTCTGCCGAATCTATTATAATATTATCATAATAATATTTATAGTTTATTATCAGGCTGTTGTTTTCGCTGTCGAATAAAATATCACTGACCCTTAATCCGGCGTCACCGCCCAGAAATCCTTTGTCTGTTTCTCTTATTGAGTCAATGATAACGCCTGTTGCCTTAATGATTTCAAAAATATCATAATCACCGTTATAAATACCGTAACTTAAATAATCGGATATATCAAGACCGCCGTCGACGGCACTTGCGTTATAAATGATTTTATCCGACAGAATTTCAAGCTCCCCGTGTGTTTCGATAAAAACAAGCGTTCCTTCCGTATTGATGAAACTGTTCAGTTTGTCGGGATTGAATCCGAATTGTTTTAATATATATTCAGCCGAGATTCCGGAGAAACTATTATCGTTGATATTAGAAACAAGGATGTCACGTGCGGGAATATCCCCATCGAAAATGACTCCGGCTGATTGAAGAGGAAGTTTCAAATCGGAATCCGGCTGTAAAGATGCCGCAAATTTATATTCGGGAAATGTATTATTTCCAAAATACGATAAAATTCCTTCGATTTTAAAATACTGCCGTGGTTCGGTGTTGATATAATTATATTCAAATACCGTTATATTTCCGATATTATCCCTTGCGACAGCATGGATGCCGTAAGTCTCGTCTCCGTAATAATCAAATAACAAAAACATTTCTTTTATAAAAACAATGCCGTTTTCGGGTAAAACGGCAGTGGTTACGATTTTCTCATCGTTAAAAAATGCATTTATAACACCCGCAGGCATTTCCGCCGGATATTTCAAATAAATATAATTGTCTGCCGAAAGGCAATCACTCCAGACTGCTTCCCCGTCCTGAAATTCCTTCTTATCATAAAAATATCGGCTGCCGAATATATATTGAATATTTTCCGAAATAGTGAGATAGAATGCCTTGGTGATATCATTGTTTCCGGTTATTGCAATCGTTTTATCGTTAAATCTCAATCCGATAAATTCGGGGATTATGAAAGATACATTAAAATTGTCGGTAATCTCAGGATTTCCTTGTTTTAATATAAGCAGAGTATCGACAGGAAGCACATCGTTTTCATTCAGCATAAAATATTGTGATTTTATAATATATGCCGAAGCGAATATGATCATGCTGATAAATAATACGGCACAGATAAAGATGTTTATATATGTAATCAGAACTATGATGTTTTTTTTGCTCTGATACGGCTGTGCTTTATACATTTTCTTTAAGCCTCGTTTTTATGGGTAAAACAATGGTTACGATGGTGCCGATATTCAATTTGCTTTTTATGTTTATGGTCCCTCCGTGCGCTTCGACGATTTCTTTTGCAATGGCAAGACCAAGACCGGTCCCTCCCGTATCTGAGGTTCTTGATTTTTCAACACGATAAAACCGTTCAAACAAACGTCCTAAATCCGCTTCGGGAATACCTGTGCCGTTATCTCTGACATGGATTTTTATATCATTTTCAACCGAAACGGCACGAATATCTATTTTCCCGTTCTTTTTGGTATATTTAATGGCATTTGATATGATATTGATGATTACCCGTTCAATACGCTCTTTGTCTCCGGTCATATCAGGTATATTGTCTTTGACTTCGAG
>CAZVPD010000051.1:0-21769 GCA_964628455.1 uncultured Lachnospiraceae bacterium | reverse complement strand
AGCCATCATCGAGTGTCTGGGCCGATACGGGAAGGACCGGCACCATCATTAAAAGAACGGCGATTATTATGATTATCAGCTTTTTCATTTCCGTTCTCCTTAATTGATCATGTAAAGTATCAGCGACATCACCGCACACAGCGCCGCGGCAAGGATCATGCTGTGGAGCAGCAGCTTTTTCCGGTCTACAGGCAATATTCCGCAGGTGTTTCCCGTCTGGCCGTTCATGGCGTAATAATACATTTTGCCGTCGTTGCCTTTATACGTCATGATCCATGCGGGCAGCAGCGTATATCTGAAGTCGCTGCCTTTGAAAGCGACGGTCGAGTTGCCTGTGATGGACGTATAAGGCGAATTTGCGGTCAGAAGCGGCTGTACATAACCCTTGATCTCCTCTTCGACCGAACCGCGGACTTCGTCGGCCTCCACATCCCGTTTTTCCGCCAGAAAGCCGGACAGGTAGGAGGGCTCGAATCCGATCAGTTCCTCTACCTGATAGGGATGGACGCCGTCCGAAAGCTTGCGGTCGGCTTTTTTCAGCGCGCCGCGTTCGATGTTGCGGAACGCGATGTCGGCCTGGCGCGTGACCGCGAAGTGCTTTGTGGTGGTGATATTATGGGTGAAGGTGGACGTGTGGGTGACGATCCGGCCTTCGCCGCTGAATGCGGCGTCGGTGCTGTAGTCGGCAAGCCAGTAGGGATAGTAGATCCCGGAGATGTTCTCCACGCTTTCGGCGGATATAAATTCCTTCGGAACGTATTTCTTCTTTTTGATCCATGCGAAAAACTTTTCCCTGGCGCCGTTTTTATCGTATTTAAACGGAAGGAGCGCGTCCGGACGGAGTTCCGCGGCCAGCCTGCCTGTCAGCACGACCGGATTATGGCAGTAGTAGCACACGGTGGCTGCCGTTGTCTGATCGGTGACAACTTCCGCGCCGCAGCTGGGGCAGGAATAAACAAGCTGGGCGCCCTCGTCCGCTTTGCCGTATTCGTCTCCGTCGGCTTTTTTCACATTGTCGAAAACATGGTCGTCCAGCGAAGCCAGATAATCCTCTTCAAAGGCGCTGCCGCAGTATTCGCAGCCGAATTTGCCGTGATCCGGCTCGAATTTCAGCGATCCGCCGCATGCGGGACATTTGTATGTAAAGACAGGCATAAAAAGACGCCGCGTATGGTCCGACTTATAAACCATACTTTCCTTTCCCGAATGATTTGTCTGAGGACTGTTTGTATTTTTATTCTTTTTTGATTATTTTTCCATTCCATTATACTGGATGCCGCGAGGTTTGTCAATAAAAAAAGCAGCGGGACGAAGCCTTGTCCGTCCTGCCGCTAGCCGGATATTCCGTATATATTGATCACGGTCCTGTCCTTTGCCGCGGCGTAACGGACGGTGTACCGCGTTCCGCCTGCAGGCCTGCCGTCATACCAGGCGATGCAGTATGCCGCTCTGTCCACCATGTAGCGGTTGCGGCGCATCATGCATCCGTTTTCATACGGGCCGTCGGTGACATAAACCACATCGTCGGCGCGGTCCATGACCGAGCCGAAACGGTTTTTCTGCTTCTGCTCCCATCCGGATGTGTGGCCGCGGCAGGGAAGCGCCAGTATAAGCGACAGACCGGGATATTCATATCTCATATTGATGACACAAACAGCCGCCGTCATGTCAAAACCAAGCGCTCCGCCGGCAAAAAACCTGCTGACGCCGAGTTTATAAAGCCTGTGTATCTCCGCACAGATCGTGTGCACGGCCGGAGAAATGTCTTCCTCCTTCATCGAGCGGTGGCCTGTAAAGCAGCACGCGTCGGCGGGTCCGGAAGATACGGGAATGATCGGCGTCATTTTGTTGCTTAGTCATCCATCTTGTCGAACATTGCCTTTGCGGCTCCGCATGCGGGACACGTGAATTCGTCCTCGTCGATGTCTTCCCATTTTGTGCCGGGAGCGATGTCCATCTCGGGACAGCCGTATTCTTCGTCGTAAATATAGCCGCAGACCGAACATACATACTTTGCCATATCATGATCCCCCTTTAAATTGTTTATATTTTTACTATAATATATTCATTGGCTGTTGTCAAGTATAACATATATAATTAATTGTTAAATAAAATTTTTAACACTTGAAAAATACGGGACTGCCGTGTATAATGCAGTATAAGCGGCATATGCCGGAAAATATTATGAATAGAAAAACTTATGATAAAATCAGGAGGAGACCTTATGGATAAACTTTATGCGGGCGCGGGGCGTGAGATCATCACTCCGCCGGTCGGCGCGTTCCTTTACGGCTACCGTCCGGACGTCGTGTCGACGTCGGTAAACGATGACCTTACGGCGACCGTCATCGCCCTGAAATACGGAGATGTTTCGGCTGCGCTCATCAGCGTTACCGTCTGCCTCGTGCAGACGGCGATTGCGGACAGGATCCGGCGCGAAGTGGGGGAGGCTGCCGGCATCGCTCCGGAGCATGTCATTCTCTCCGCGACGCACACCCATTCGGGGCCGCGAACCGACGGTACGACCGGCTGGGGAGACGTGGATATGGCCTATGTCGAATCGATCTTCATACCGAATATCGTAAAAGCGGCGAAAAAAGCGTTCGCGTCGATGGTGCCGGCCGTGTTCGGCGTGGGCACCGCGGAAAGCAAAGTGGGCATCAACCGCCGCGAAACCTCGGTGGACGGCAATATCGGACTCGGACAGAACCCGTGGGGGCAGTATGACCCGAATATGACCGTCCTCTCGATCAAAGGCGAAGACGGCAAACCGATCGTAAATCTCGTGCACTACGGGGCGCACTGCACCGCCGCAGGTATGAACAACGAGATCACCCGCGACTGGGCGGGGATCATGATCGACACGCTTGAGCGCGAAAGCGGAGCGGTCACCGCGTTCTTCAACGGTTCTCAGGGGGACGTCGGACCGCGCCTTTCAAACGGGCGCACGACGGGAGACCTTCGCTACGTCAACGAACTCGGCCAGATCGCGGCGCAGGACGCCGTCAGGATCTTCCGTACGATCAAGGACTACCGGACGGCTCCGCTCTCCGCCGCCGCGGGAACGCTCAGGCTGCCCTATGCCCCGATGATCCCCCTTGCGCAGGCCAAAGCGGAGCTTGCGGCATTCGGCGGAAAAGTTCCGCCGCACAACGCCGAGCTGATGCGCTACCGCACGCTTGAGGGCATCGTGGAGGAATACGAAAGCGGACGCGCCGCGCCCGAGGCGTTCCTTCTCCCGCAGACCGTGATCGCGCTCGGACCCGTGGCGTTCGTCCCCTTCGGGTTTGAGTTCTTCTCCGAGATATCGATCCGCATGCGCCACCACAGCCGTTTTGCGTATACGCTGTGCCTGAGCTGCACCAACGGCTCCAATTCGTATCTGCCTTCCGAGGACCAGCTCTGCCGCGGGGGATACGAGGTTCTGATGTTCAGGCGCGGCCATGTGTTCTGCCTTGCCGACAATACGGACACCCATATCCTCAAAGAAAATCTCAGGCTGCTCGGAGAACTTTTATAAATGCTTTTTTATGACCTCAGGAATAAAAAAAGCTGTCGCCGGTCCTGTGTCCGGAAGCGCTTTCAGCATGAGGCGTTTTGTTAAAAACGGCGAATATGTCTTCCGGGCGGAAAAGAATCCGGGACGGTAATAAGAGGAAGCCGTATGACGCTTTCCGCCGGGCGGCACCGGATATTACAGTAAACTTAGAGCTATAAGCAAAAAACACGGCAGAATCGCCGCCCGGAAAACCGCGGTCATTCTGCCGTGTCGTATTTCTGCGATTTTACTTCGGTAAATTTTTACTTCAGCAGATAAATCATCAGCGTTCCTTTTTTTACCGTGATCACGGCTTCTCCGCCGGTTATCCGGTTGCTGACGCCGACCGGGAAGGCGTTTGTCAGTTCGGCGTCCGAAAGAGGATAACGCAGTCCCGAAAGGGTGACCCCGCAGGAGTTGTCGCTGTGTGAAAAAACCGAGATATGTGCTTCTTCTTCGCTTCTGACGGTTATGCTGCCGTCTGTGACTGCCGTAACGGTTTCACCGCTGCCGAACAGGTATCCGCGCGCACCGTTTTTTGAGAGGAAGGCGAGCGTCTGAACATTCGCCGCCGTATGGTCGGCTCTGCCCCCTGTTCCGCCCCAGATGTAAAACTCGCGGAATCCGCGTTCCAGTCCGTATCGGACGGCGGCAAGGGTGTCGGTGTCGTCTTTGTCACGCGGCAGCAGGATGACATTTCCGCCTTCGGGCATCGCCCGGGCGGAATCGAAATCGCCGATCATGATGTCCGGTTCGGTTCCGATCGAACGCAGCCGGTCCAGTCCTCCGTCCGCCGCGATCACAAGGTCTCCCGGATGCGAAACAAAGCCGCCGAAATATTCACCCGCGCCCATGATGCGGCAGCAGGGGCCGCTTCCGCCGATAAAAGGCATGCCGGTCAGCACAAAAGGTCGTCGGGATTGAGCCCGACGATAGGGGGCGGGGCGTTCGGGACGCGCTTGAGGGGGTCATAGCGGAAACGGCGGCAGACATAATCGCAGGAAACCACGCCGAATTTGGAGCACAGAACCGTGTCTCTGTCTGATAAAAGCACCGATTTGTCGCAAAAGGCGCAGACTCTCGGCATCTCCTGCTTTGCGGATTCCCCGCCGCGCGGGTTATTTTTTTTTGACATGAAAGATCCTCTTTTTTGTCCGACGTTGCATCTGATAATTCATTATACACCGGAAACGACAAAAAATCCATACTTTTTTACAAAAAACACGCCGGCCCGTTTTGAAGTTTATTTTATTGATTTCCGCCGTATCATGACCGGAGTGCCGGAGCGGACGGGGAAAAAGATAAAATTTACGGAAAATCAATAAAACTTTTTATAAAGGGTAGAATTTTATACGGAAAGTATGATACAATGAATATGATCAGCAACGATTGCGGTGTCCGGGGAATCTGTTTCGACGCGAACTTTTTCACGGCTGCGTCTGCCTGATTTCAGGCGGATTGCCTGCCGTATAACGACCGGGGGGCCGGATACCGCCGAAAACTATGATCATAAAATACAGGAGGACACCTCCGTTTCGCAGCGGCAGGGAATTACAGCTTTGACCGAGAGGATTATTCTGACCGACAGCCTGGAGCAGACCGCAGTCATATTCGGCAGCTTTGACGCCAACATGGCGAAAATCGAAAAAGAATTCGGGGTGGATATCGTCACGCGCGAGACCGACAAGACGGCGGGAAACGCCATTGTTATCTCCGGTGATGATATCGAAAAAGTCAACCTCGCCGCTTCGGCGCTTCAGTGCCTTTGCCGCATGGCGTCGTACAGCGACGACCTGACCGACCAGAATGTCGGCTATGTCATCGATATGGTCAATGACGGCCGTGTCGAGGAGCTTTCCGCATTCGATGACGACTGTATCTGCATCACCATGAAAGGCAAACCCATCAAGGCAAAAACAGTGGGGCAGCGCAGGTATGTCGAACTGATCAAAAAGAATACCGTTATCCTCGGGGTAGGTCCTGCCGGTACGGGCAAGACCTTTCTGTCTGTCGCCATGGCGATCACCGCCCTGCGGGCAAAAGAAGTCAGCCGGATCGTCCTGACCCGTCCCGCGGTGGAGGCGGGGGAAAAACTCGGATATCTTCCGGGCGACCTGCAGAGCAAGATCAATCCGTATCTGCGCCCGCTGTATGACGCCCTGTTCGAGATGCTCGGACCGGAGAATTACGCGAGGCATATCGAGCGCGGAACCATAGAAATAGCGCCTCTCGCCTATATGAGGGGGCGCACGCTTGACGATTCGTTTATCATACTCGATGAAGCCCAGAATTCCACGCCGGAACAGATGAAGATGTTTCTGACGCGGCTCGGATTTAATTCAAAGGCGGTGGTCACCGGCGACCTGACGCAGACCGACCTTCCGCGCGGGGTACGCAGCGGACTTTCCGAAGCGGTGCGGATCCTGAAAAACATCGAGGGGATCGCCATACACACCTTCACCGACCGCGACGTTGTACGGCACAGACTGGTTCAGAAAATCATTCTGGCTTATGAAAAATACGACAAGGAGCGTCAGAACAGTGCGCAGGAGAACAGGTCACGTTATTTATATAAAAAATGATCAGGAAAAACTGCGGGCGGGAACGGTTCTCCGCTTTTTGATTAAAAAAGCCGTTGCCGAAACGCTGCGCTCTGAAGAGTACCGCGGAAAGGCGGAAGTTTCCGTAACGCTTTCGGATGACGAAAAAATACGCCGGCTCAACCGCGATTACAGGGGAAAAGACGCGCCTACCGACGTATTGTCCTTTCCCATGGACGAGACCGGCATGCTCGGGGACATCGTCCTTTCCCTCGAAAGGGCGGCGCGTCAGGCGGAGCTTTACGGACATTCGTTTGAACGGGAAACGGCTTTTCTCACCGTTCATTCCATGCTGCACCTGCTGGGCTATGACCATGAAACCTCGGATGAGGACAGGCGAAAAATGTTTTCGCGCCAGGAGGATATTCTGTCCGTTTTGAAACTGAAAAGACAGATCACAAAAAAATGACCGGAAGGCGCTGCCTTACGCCGAAAGGACTGTATACATGACACGCACCACCTTTATCGCTATTGTAGGGCGGCCGAATGTCGGGAAATCGACCCTTATCAACGCCCTTCTGGGCGAAAAAATAGCCATAGTATCTTCGAAACCGCAGACCACCCGCAACCGCATCACCGGCATTCTGACGGAGGGGGACGACCAGTATGTCTTCATGGACACTCCCGGGATGCACAAGCCGAAAACAAAGCTCGGGGATTATATGGTCCGCACCGCTTCCGAAACGATCGGGGACGTGGACGTCTGCATCCTCATGGTCGAAGCCGAACCGAAGGCCGGCAGCATCGAGCGCGGTCTGATCGACCGCATCGCGAAAACCGGTATTCCGGCTTTGCTCGTCATCAACAAGACAGACAAATCGAACCGGGAAAAGATAGCCGAAACGATACGTCTTTACGCTTCGCTGCATGAATTCCGGGCTGTTGTTCCGGTATCCGCCCTTAAAAAAGAAGGGATCGGGATCATTAAAAAAGAATGCTCCGCCTTTCTTGCCGAAAGCGCCCATTTCTTTCCCGACGATATTTCGACCGACCAGCCCGAAAGGCAGATAGCCGCCGAAATCATACGCGAGAAGATCCTGCGGTCGACCGAAGATGAGATCCCGCACGGAATAGCCGTCGTCATCGGAAAATTCGAAGAAAAAGGGAAAATGCTGCGTATAAGCGCCGATATCATCTGCGAGCGTGAAACCCATAAGGGCATTCTGATCGGCAAAAACGGAGAGATGCTGAAGCTGATAGGGACCCGGGCACGCGAGGATATGGAAGCCTTCTTCGCCGTAAAAATTTATCTGGACCTGTGGGTGAAGGTAAAGGAAAACTGGCGCGACAGCAATTTTAATTTGTCGAATTTCGGTTACGGAAAAGAATAGCCCTTTTTTGCCCGCCTCCGAAGATCGGGGCTCCGGTATTTTAAGTATATTCCGCTTATGTTTTACAGGTTTAAAATACGGGGTGGACGCATGCTGACTCAAATAAACGGGCTTATCATACGAGAGAACGCGTACGGCGAAAGCGATAAGATGCTGACGGTCCTGACTGCGGAGCGGGGAAAGATCAGCGTTGCCGGCAAGGGCGTCCGTTCGCAGAAAAGCGTTCTGAGGGTATACGCGCACATCATGTTCTACGGCGAACTGACCCTCTATGAACGCAGCGACAGGCTCTGGCTGAAGGAAGCGTCGGAAATCCGCGACTTTTACAATGTCTCGCTCGGGATCGAAGGCCTGTCCCTCGTGGCCTATCTGTTCGATGTGATCAATGAGATCTGCGTCGAGGGCGAAGACGAAAGTTCCCTTCTCAGGCTGACGCTGAACACGCTTCATATGATAGACCTTAGAAAGCGCGGTTTTCGCTTTATAAAGGCTGTTTTCGAGATGCGCTGCGCGGCTGAAGCGGGTTTCACCCCTATACTCGCCGGAGGCTGCGCGGAGTGCGGCAGACCGGACGCGGTATACCTTGACTTTTCCGGAGGTTCCCTTCTGTGCGCTTCATGCGCCGGCAAGCCCGGACACAAAGACGCCGTGTCCGAACTTTATCCGGACGTGCTGTCCGCTCTCGCGTATATTGTTTCGGCAGCGCCGGCCAGAATATTCGCTTTCAGACTTTCCGGGGAATCCGAAGAAAATTTTTATTCGGCCTGCGAACGGTATCTTGCGGTGCAGATAGACCGTCTGCTGCCCACGCTCGGATATTTCAATGCGCTGTATGAAAAATAAAAACAGACCCGGACCGGCGGTCCGGAATCATAAATTGCGGGAAGATAAAAAATGTCCAACTTTGAAAGAGCGCAGATAACGCTCGAATACAATAAGATACTCGCTATGCTTGCAGACTGCGCCCATACGGAGGGCGCCGCACAGAGAGCCCTTCAGCTCAGCCCTTCCGCCGATATCGACCGCGTCCGGATGCTTCAGGCGCAGACGGGGGACGCAAAAAAACTCACGGCGCTGAAAGGGTCCCCGTCCTTCGGTTTTATCAAAGACGTCAATCCGGCGCTGGAGAGAGCCGACAGAGGCGCCGTCCTTACGATGCGCGAACTTCTGGAGATCGCCGCGGTGCTGCGGACGGCCAGAATGCTGCTCGATTACATCAACACCGACAAGAAATACGAAACGGTGCTGGACGGGCATTTCGGCAGGCTTTCCGTAAACCGGCCGCTTGAGGAACATATCGGGCGCACGATCATAGCAGAAGACATGATAGCGGATGAGGCAAGCCCTGTTCTCGCCGATATCCGGCGCAAAAAGCGGGTCACGTCCGGACGTGTGAAGGAGATCCTGCAGCGGTATGTTTCGGGGGATTACTCAAAATACCTGCAGGAAAATATCATCACGCAGCGAAGCGGCCGTTTCGTCGTGCCGGTCAAAAACGAATATAAAAACGAAATAAAAGGTCTTGTTCACGATACGTCCGCGTCGGGAGCCACCGTTTTTATCGAACCGATGGGTGTCGTCGAGGCGAATAACGAACTGCGCGAACTCGAAAGCCGGGAGACTCATGAAATCGAGCGCATCCTTGCGGAGCTGTCCGCCGAATGCGCGGAGAAATCGGGTGAGATCTCTCTCGATTATTATAATATCACCGAACTGGCCTTTATATTTGCGAGAGCCGAATTTTCGTTCCGGCTGAAGGCTTCCCAGCCCCGCATTTCTCCCGAATACTGCGTCGAGCTCTTTCATGCGCGCCATCCGCTTCTGGACCCGAAAACCGTTGTTCCCATCCACATACTGCTCGGAGATAAATTCGACACGCTGGTCATAACGGGCCCGAACACCGGAGGCAAAACGGTTTCGCTGAAAACACTCGGTCTTTTTTCTCTGATGACGCAGGCGGGGCTGCATATTCCGGCGGACGACACCTCGACAATGCCGGTTTTCAGCGATATACTGGCCGATATCGGGGACGAACAGTCCATCGAGCAGTCCCTGTCGACTTTTTCCGCCCATATGGTCAACATCGTCGGCATTCTGCGGGAGGCGAAGCACGGCAGTCTTGTTCTGTTTGACGAACTCGGCGCCGGTACGGATCCGGTCGAAGGCGCAGCCCTGGCGGTTGCCATTCTCGAAAGCGTGCGCGAACGCGGCGCTTTGTGCGCCGCGACCACCCACTACGCGGAGCTGAAGGAATTTGCGCTGAATACCGCCGGGGTATCCAACGCCTCGTGCGAGTTTGACGTGGAGACGCTGAAACCGACGTTCCGCCTGATCATAGGAACGCCGGGACGCTCCAACGCTTTTGCCATATCCGCAAAGCTCGGACTCGACGAGTCGGTCGTCGAACGCGCCAGAGAAAAAATGTCGGGGAACAGCCGGCGTTTTGAGGACGTCATCGAAAAACTCGAGGCTTCGCGCATTGAAATGGAAAACCAGCGCGAGGCGGCCGTCAAAATGCGCCGCGATTACGAGGCTTTTGCGGCAGCAGCCGAACAGGCGATGAAGAGCAGGATCGCGGATACCGAGCGCGAACTCGAAAAACAGCGCCGTAAAGCAGCTCAGATGCTGGAAAGCGCCAAGGTGTCGAGTGCGTTTGTGTTTGAACAGCTCGGTGAACTGAAACGTCAGCGGGAGAGCGAACGTTTCGCCGACGAACTCGAAAACGCACGCGACGCAGTGCGCCGAACGCTTCGGGAAACCGACGATATCGTAAATCCCGTCAGCGAAAAAGTGCTCGAAGACTACCGTCCGCCGCGTCCGTTTGCCAAAGGGGACGGAGTGCTCCTGGTAAACATCAATAAAACCGGCATTCTGCTGGAGGCGCCCGATGAAAACGGCGATGTTTCCGTGCAGGCCGGGATCATAAAAATGAGGACCAACGTAAAAAACCTCATGCTGTCCGACGGCGACAGGGTGACTTTCACCGACAGGGATAAAAAGAAAGTTTCCGCGACAGGCTACAGGACCGCCGTGCGCCCCGACTTCAGCAGCGAGCTCAATCTGCGCGGCATGAACGGAGAAGAAGCCTGGAATTCGGTGGACAAATATCTCGACGAAGCGAAGATGGCCAACCTGCTGAGCGTGCGCCTTATTCACGGCAAGGGAACCGGAGCGCTCAGAAATGCGCTTTGGAAAAGCATGAAAGGAGACCCGCGCATCGCGTCCTTCCGGCTCGGTCAGTACGGAGAGGGAGACAGCGGCGTCACGGTCGTTGAACTCAAATAGAGTTCTTTCCCGAGGCGTTCTATTAAAATAAATATAAATCTGTCAGAATCTGTCAGAAACAAAGGAGAATGAATATGCCGAATACAGGTTTGAACCTCGGTGCACAGCTTTATACGCTTCGCGATCACACGAAAAATGCCGCTGATTTTATCGAAACCATGAAAAAGGTTGCCGAAATCGGATACAAGTTTGTTCAGGTGTCCGGCGTCGGTGCCTCGGTAACACCCGCCGTCATCCGTCAGGCCTGCGATGAAACCGGTCTCAAGGTGATCCTCACGCACACGAACGCGGACCGCATACGGGACAACACGGCGGACGTCATAGCCGACCACGACCTATACGGATGCGATGCCCTGGGTATCGGCGGCATCCCGTATGAGCACAGCGAAGCCGGCTTTTTGAAATTTGCGGCGGACTTCGCACCCGCGGCCGAAAAGATCAAAGCGGCGGGCAAAGTGCTCCTGTATCATAATCACCGTTTCGAGTTTGAAAAATACAGCGGCAGGTACGGAATCGAGATCATCCTTGAAAACACCGACCCCGAAGCCGTTAAACTCACGTTTGATACGTACTGGGCTCATTCGGGCGGCGTCGACCCGGCTGCCTTTATAGAAAAATACGGTTCGCGCATCTTCTGCACGCATCTGAAGGACATGACGGTCATAAGCGACGCCGCGGTCATGACCGAGATGCTGACGGGCAATATGAATTTTGACGCCGTTATGGCTGCTTCTCTGAAAACGGGCGTAAAATGGCATTTTGTCGAACAGGACATCGTCCGCATCGATGCGTTTGACAGCATGAAGATCAGTCACGATAATTTAAAAGAACGTTATGATATGAACTGAACGGTCATTTTTTGAATACAGAGGAGAAAATCATGGCGGAATTTATACTAAGCGCGTTTGCCGACGAATATTCGCCGGCCTTTGACGAACAGATCGCCGGTCTTGCCGCAAACGATATAAAATTCATGGAGATCCGCGGCGTCGACGGTCAGAACATTGCGGATATTACCCGTAAGAAAGCAATTGAAATCAGGAGCAAACTGGATTTATCCGGAATCGGCGTTTCCTCCATGGGCTCGCCTATCGGGAAAACAGGGATCGACGATCCTTTCGAGCCTCATGCCGAAAAATTCAGGCATGTCATCGAACTGGCGCATATCCTCGGCTGCGAACGTATACGGCTTTTCAGCTTTTACATACCGGCGGAACGCACTCCGGCCGAATGCCGCGGGAAGGTTTTTTATCAGCTTGAAAAACTGCTTGATATCGCCAGATCGGAAAATATGATCATCTGCCATGAAAACGAAAAAGGGATCTACGGAGATGTTTCGGAACGCTGCCTTGACATCCAGAAATATTTTTCGGGCGAGATCAAATGCATCTTCGACCATGCCAATTTCATCTGCTGCGATGACGAGCCCTATCCGAAAGCGTTTGAAATGCTGAAGGATTTTATTTATTATCTGCATATCAAGGATGCCGACGCCGGACATCAGATGACTCCCGCCGGAGACGGGATAGGACGGATCCCCGAAACCATCGAGGCGCTGCGCGCATACGACCGGACGTATGTGCTGACGGTCGAACCCCACCTTCGTGTGTTCAGCGGGCTTGAGCAGCTCCGGGGCGCGCATGGGGAAAACCAGGTGAAAAATCAGTACGCCACTTCCGCCGAAGCTTTTGAAGCCGCGGTCCGGGGCATCAGGCGCTATATTTAGCTGCCGGTAAAAAAATCAACAGGAGATTCATTATGTCATCTTTGAAAATGCTGGCCATCGACCTCGGCGCTTCCAGCGGCAGGGGCATTGTCGGCCGTTTTGACGGCGAACACCTCACGCTCGAAGAAAATCACCGTTTCCCGAACGAACCCGTCTATAATTCCGGTTCGTTCAACTGGGATATCCTGCGTATTTTTCATGAAATAAAACAGTCTGTCCGCAAATGCGCCCTTTCGGAAGATAAAGATATCGCAAGCATCGGCATCGACACCTGGGGCGTTGATTACGGCCTGCTTGATAAAAAAGGCAGGCTGCTCGGGAATCCGTACCATTACAGGGACAGCCGCACCGAAGACATACTGGATTACGCGTTCGGCATTATGTCCAAAAACGAGATCTACAACATCACCGGCATTCAGACGATGAATTTCAACACGCTGTTCCAGATCATCGCCGATATGCGCGACAATCCGTCGCGTTTTGCGGCAGCCGACAAAATGCTGCACATACCCGACCTGCTGAATTATTTTCTGACCGGCGTCATGCAGACCGAATACACGATAGCTTCGACCGGCGCGCTTCTGGATGCCGCCAAAAGAAACTGGTCGCGGGAAATACTGGACCGCTTCGGCATACCCCGCGAACTTTTCACGGATATCGTAAAACCCTGCAGCATCGCGGGAGACCTTCTTCCGCAGGTACTGGAGGACACGGGCGGCATTTCGGCGAAGGTTGTGTCGGTCGGCTCCCATGACACCGCTTCCGCGGTCATTGCCGTTCCGGCAAAAGGCAACGATTTCGTCTATATATCCAGCGGAACCTGGTCTCTGATGGGCAGCGAAATCGACGAACCCGCCATCAACGGGGTATCCGCGCTTTACGACTTTACGAACGAGGGCGGCGTCGGAGGCAAGATCCGTTTTCTGAAGAATATCATGGGTCTCTGGCTGGAGCAGGAATCGAGGCGCCAGTGGATCCGCGAAGGCAAAACAGTTTCGTTTGATGAGTTGTCCGATATGGCGGTCGCGTCGAAACCGCTCGCTTACCTCATCAACCCCGACGACGCGTCTTTTACGGCCCCGGGCAACATGCCCCGCCGCATAGCGGAATTCTGCCGCAGGACCGGTCAGGGGACCCCGGAATCCATGGGTGAGATCGTCCGCTGCATTTTTGACAGCCTTGCTCTGAAATACCGCTTCACCGCCGAAAAAATCGATGAGATCAAGGGTTCGCGCACCCCGTTTATCAATATTGTCGGAGGAGGAACAAAAGAGCCTCCGCTCTGCCGGTTTGCGGCGGACGCCTGCGCCCGTCCGGTCTACGCGGGACCCGTCGAGGCTACCGCGATCGGCAACCTTGTCGCCCAGGCGATGGCGTCGGGCGAAATCGCGGGACTGAGCGAAGCGCGCCACATGATCCGCAATTCGTTCGAGATCAAAATGTACGAGCCCCGCGACAAAGATATGTGGGACGAGGGCTACGGCAGATTCCTCAAGCTCATATAAACAAAGGCATAACCCCATTTATATATAAAATAAAAGGAGCAAAACATGTCCACAAACAAAGCTTATGAAATCGCAAAGGAAATCTACGCCTCATACGGCGTTGACACGGACGCTGCCGTAGCGGCGGCGGGTAAGATCCCGGTATCCATGCACTGCTGGCAGGGAGACGATGTCCGCGGTTTTGAAAATCCCGACGGCGATCTCACCGGCGGCATCCAGACCACGGGCAACTACCCCGGAAGGGCAAAAACGATCGGAGAGCTCAAAGCGGATTTCGAGAAGGCCGCGTCGCTCATTCCCGGCAAAAAGCGCATCTCGCTTCACGCTATCTATCTCGACAATCTCGGCGAAAAAGTAGAGCGCAACGCCATCGAACCGAAGCACTTCGCTTCATGGGTCGACTGGGCGAAGAAAAACGATCTCGGCATCGATTTCAACCCCACCTGCTTTTCGCATCCGCTGAGTTCCGACGGCTTCACACTGAGCCATCCCGATAAAAATATACGCAGATTCTGGATTGACCACTGCATCGCAAGCCGTAAAATCGCGGAGTATATCGGACGCGAACTCGGCAACACGGTCGTCACGAATTACTGGATGGTGGACGGCTTCAAGGATATACCCGTTGACCGCAATGCATGGCGCGTGCGTCTCGCGGAAGCGTATGACGAGATATTCAAAGATTACTGCGACCCCAAATACAACCTTGACGCGGTCGAAAGCAAATTGTTCGGCATAGGAGCCGAAAGCTGCACGGTCGGTTCACATGAATTTTATCTCGGGTATGCCGTCAAAAACAATAAAGTCCTTACGCTTGACGCGGGTCATTTCCATCCGACCGAAGTCATTTCGGATAAGCTGTCCGCCGCCCTGCTGTTCGTAACCGACGTCCTCCTTCATGTTTCACGCCCTGTCCGCTGGGACAGCGACCACGTAGTCATCTTTGACGACGAACTGAAGAACATAGCGCTTGAGATCGTCCGCAACGGCTTTGAGAAGAGGGTTCACATCGGCCTCGACTTCTTCGACGCTTCCATCAACCGCATTGCAGCCTGGACCATCGGCACCCGCAACATGCAGAAGGCGCTTCTCTATGCAGCGCTCGAGCCCACCGCGCAGCTTCGCGCCTTCGAACTCGAAGGCGACTATACCTCCCGCCTCGCGATGCTCGAGGAATGCAAATCGCTTCCGTTCGCCGCCGTCTGGGATCACTACTGCGAGAAATCCGGCGTGCCGGTTCGCGGCGAGTGGCTTGCCGAAGTAAAGAAGTACGAAAAAGAAGTTCTGTCCAAGAGATAAACAGTATAATTATGCATTATACACAGGAGCCGTTCATTCGGTTCCTGTTTTTTATACGGAGCAAAAGAAAAATTTACTTGCATTATATCCCGTATTCACTTATAATAATATAGGATATCCTATTATATTATATATAAAAGAAAACGACCCCTGCCTTCGGTTTCGGGTTTTATGCTGGCGGAACTTTTTCATCAATATAAGGGCAAAAGGACTCCTCTCATGTTAAACAGCTTTATATACAGCGTAAACACGGTACTGCCGATTTTTGTCATCGTTGCGCTCGGGTGGATCCTGCTCCGCGTAAAGTTTATCACTCCGGAATTCACGGCTGCCGCCGAACGGCTTGTCTTTAAAGTAGCCCTGCCCGTCATGCTGTTTCTCGAGGTTTCCTCCGCCGACCTTAAATCGGATTTCAACGGACGCTTTATTCTTTTCTGCTGCGCGGGCATATTGTGTTCTTTTTTTATTTTATGCGCCCTTGTACCCCTTTTTATAAAACGGGACGACCGGCGGGGCGCGTTTATTCAGGGAATTTACCGTTCCAATTTCGCAATACTCGGCATTCCGCTGGCCGAAAATATGTTCGGCAGCGACGGAATGGCGCAGATCTCCATGGTCATGCCCTTCAGCATCATCCTTTTTAATGTTTTCGCCGTATTTATACTGAGCATATATGCCCCGAAGGAAATAAAGCTGACCCCGGCGCAGTTTGTAAGAAGCGTCGCCGTCCAGATCGTCACGAATCCGCTGATCGTTTCGGTCGTCGCGGCCGTGCCCTTTATGCTTTTAAAAACGGAATTTCCGCTTGTCGTCACAAAAAGTCTCGGTTATATTTCCAATATGGTGATGCCGCTGGCGCTGATCAGCATCGGTGCGAGCTTCAGGTTCGAAGCCCTTCGCGGGCGGATCGGAACCGCGCTGACTGCGGCTGTCCTGAGGATTGCCGTCGTTCCGGCCATTGCCGTCGGCACTGCGGTTTTTCTCGGTTTCCGGGGCACGCATCTCGGGATCATCCTGATTTTATTCGGCGCGCCTACTGCGGTGACCAGCTATATCATGGCCAAAAATATGAAAAGCGACCACGAGCTTGCCGCTCAGATCATATTGCTGACCACCCTTTTCTGCGCCGCGACCCTGTTTGCAGGCGTATTCATACTCAAAAACTTCGGACTTATTTAAGAAAAAATATATACAAAGGAAAAAGATCATGATCAACCTCGAAAAAGAAATACGCGAACAGCCGCGGGTCCTCGCCTCCGTTTATGAAAAAAACAAGGATGTGCTTCATGACGCCGTTGCCGCGGCGAAAAAAGCCGGTCTTTCCGGCATCTGTTTTGCCGCGCGCGGGACAAGCGACCATGCCGCTATTTACGCCCAGTATCTGTTCGGCATCTACGCCGGTATTCCGTGTGCGCTTGCGACTCCGTCCGTCGTCTCGCAGTACGGCGCTAAATTCGACTTCAGAAACACCCTTGTCGTAGGCATCTCCCAGTCGGGAAGGGCGGCCGATGTTCTCGCGGTCATAGAAAACGCGAACGAATGCGGCGTGCCGACCGTTGCCGTTACAAACGACGAGGATTCGCCTCTTGCCAAAGCAGCGTCCTTTCATCTTTACTGCAATGCCGGACCCGAGGTCAGCATAGCGGCTACAAAAACATTTACAGCCCAGATGATGCTGCTTGCGCTTCTCTGCGCCGAATGGTCCCGTTCAGAGGAACTCTTCGCGCTTCTGGCCCGCGTTCCTGCAGCTGCGGAACAGCTGCTCTCCTATATGCCGGGTGAAATCGCATCGGGTATCGGCGCTTTTGTCTCCGCCGACTGCGGCATTATGCTCGGGCGCGGGACCGCTTATCCCATCGCTCTCGAAGGCGCGCTTAAGGTGCTCGAAACGAACAGGATGCGCATGAAGGGCTATGCCATCTCCGATTTCCATCACGGCCCGATGGCTCAGGTCAGGCGCGGGGACGCTGTGGTCGTCCTCGCCCCCGAAGGCGTCATGACCGGCGACGCAGCCGCAATGATCGCCAAACTCGATAAAGCCGGCGCGCGCGTCATTGTCGTCAGCGACAGCGGCAGCATGCTTGCGGGCCGGGACTTTGCCCTCCGCATTCCCTCTCTCGGCAGCGACGCCGTCTCCCCCTTCCTGCTTGCCGTGACGGTTCAGCTGTTTGCGCTTGAACTTTGCCTTGCAAAGGGGATCGACCCCGACAAGTCGGACGTTCTCAACAAAGTGACCATCACGAAGTGATTTTTGAAAAAACAGAACGGCAGCCGGACTGTTCCCTGTGATATTTGCCGGTCAAATTACATATACTGCGGAGGAAAAAGATGAACGAGGCGCTATTCGGCGAGCTTACCGTGATAGGAATGAAGGGATCGGAAGATTTTACGGAACAGGTGGACGCGTATCTGAGGTACTGGAGGCACTCCGGAACCAAAAGCTTTATTGTCAGACCCGACAATATACGCTTCAGGACCGGCGAGGCAAAATGCATCCTGCACGAATCGATGCGCGGCAAGGACGTGTATATTCTGGCGGACATGTATAACTACGGCGCCACTTACGATATGTACGGCATGAATTATCCGATGAGCCCGGACGACCACTTCCAGGATTTAAAGCGCATTATCTGTGCGATAGGGGGCAAGGCGCGCCGCATTGCCGTCATCATGCCCCTGCTTTACGAAAGCCGTCAGGACAAACGTTCCTCCCGCGAATCCCTTGACTGCGCCATCGCGCTGCAGGAGCTGGTCAAAATGGGCGTCTCCAACATTATAACGTTCGACGTCCACAACTCGAGCGTCCAGAACGCCATCCCGCTTTCGGGTTTTGACAATGTGCATCCGACCTATCAGATGATCAAGGCGCTGGTTGAAACCGTTCCCGACATACGCATCAATCCGGAAAACCTGATGATCATCTCACCCGACGAGGGGGGCATGTCGCGCTGCATGTATTATTCGTCGGTGCTCGGACTCAATCTCGGCATGTTCTACAAGCGCCGCGACTATTCGATCGTCGTCGACGGCAAGAATCCCATCGTAGCTCATGAATACCTCGGTTCGAGCCTGACGGGAAAAGACGTGATCATTGTCGATGACATCATCTCGTCCGGCGAATCCATCCTGGACGTTGCCGCCCAGCTCAAGAGCAAAGGGGCAGCCCGTATTTTCATCTTCGCTTCCTTCGGCATATTCTGCAACGGCCTCGAACGCATCGACCGCGCGTATGAGGACGGCATGTTCCATATGATTTTCACGACCAACCTGATCTACCGCACCGCGGAACTGAGAAAACGCGAATGGTATACCGAAGTGAATCTGTGCAAATACGTATCCCTGATCGTCGATACGCTCAACCGCGACCAGTCCATTTCGGGACTTCTCGATCCCTCCGACCGCATACGCAATCTGCTCGAAAGCAGAGATTAATCCGTTCGATCTTTTCGGGAGGAATAAAATAAAATGAACCATAAAAAAATCACGGGAATCACGGCCGTGATCCTGATCGCGTCCATGCTGACGCTTGCGGCCTGCAGCGGTGAAAAACCGGCGGAAGGCTCCGTGCAGACAACGGCTGCGGTGAGTGAAACCGAAGCGCAGACCGAACCGGAGGGGGAATTTGCCGACCGCAAAAACGCAAAGGACAGCATCGGCAGCTATGACTTCGCCGGAGAGGCCTTCAACATCGTGCTTTCCACCGAACAGATGGAGGAACCCTATCTTGCGGAAGCCGAAACCGGTGACCTTGTCAACGACGCGGTCTACCGCCGCACCCTTGCCGTCGAGGAACGCTTCAACACGGTGCTCGAACATCACGACACGGGGGGAAACTGGAACGAAGTGGCCGAAGCGGTCCGCAAAAGCGTTGCCGCCGGCGACAACGCATACGACCTCGGCGTGGCGCATACCTTTATAGGGCTGACCGGCCTTATGACGGACGGTTCGCTGTATGACTGGAACCGTCTTCCCGTCGTCGACATGGACAATCCGTGGTGGAACTCCACCGCCGGAGAAAAACTCGCGATAGACGACATACTGCTCACCGCATCCAACGATTATATCTATCAGCGTCCGATGGTGCTTTTTTTCAACAAGGACATGATCTCGGACTTCAATCTGGAAAATCCGTATGCTCTCGTCAAAGGCGGGACCTGGACGTGGGACAAACTCACCGAAATGGCCAAAGCCGTATCGGGCGACCTGGACGGAAACGGGATCTATGACGATAAGGACCGCTACGGCTATTCGGTCATGCTCGGCTGGCAGGCGGTGACCGTCGTGCAGTCGATGGGACTGAGCCTGACCGTGCGGGACAGTCAGGGCTATCCGACCTTTGAGCCCTTCACCACCGACAAGATGGTTTCGATTTTCGAAAAATTCTATAATCTGCTCTATAACGGCAATCAGACGCTGCTGCCGAAGTGGGAGTCCTATATGGGCGCCCTGGGCGGATATACGCCCCTTTTCGAATCGGGCCAGGTGCTGTTTCTGCATTCCAACACGGAACTGCTGCAGATGTTCCGTGAAATAGAAATCGACTTCGGCATGATCCCGCTTCCCAAATACGACGCCGCGCAGGAGGATTATCAGGTCATATGCGACACGCAGGTGCTGATTGTTCCCTCCGATGTGACCAATCCCGAGTTTGTCGGCGTCATCTGCGAAGCGCTCGCAGTGGAGTCGTATAAGACCGTCGTACCCGCCGTTTACGAGGTGACTTTCGCAAACAAATACCTGCGCGACGAGGAATCGTATGATATGTTTAATATTATACGAAAAGGCATCGTCTACGAATTCGGCTGGACATACGGCGAGGGCAACGAGATGATTTACGCGCTCGAGCGCGTCATGCTTCAGAAGAGCACGGATATCGCCTCGTTCTACGCCAAGAACCACGAGCGATTCGAAAAACAGTTTGCCAAAGTCATAGACGGCGTCCGTGAGATCTACGGAAGTTAAGCCGGGGTAAACCGCAACGACCGAAACTATTTAAATAAATAAAAGAGAGGGAATGAACCATGCTGAAAGCTGCGCTTATAGGACTGGGCGGGATGGGCCGCGGACACTTTGACAACTATGTCCGGCTGATGAAAGAGGGCGCCCCCGTTGAGCTTGTCGCCGTCTGCGACATCGATCCCGAAAAATTCAAAATAGCAAAGGTCGACTTCAATATCGGCGGGGTCGTTTCGGACAAACAGGACTTTACCGCGTTCCGCCAGTATACCTCGGCGGATGAAATGCTGGAGAAAGAAAAACCCGACCTTGTTTCCATAGCGATCCCCACGTACCTTCACTGCGAAATGTCCGTTAAATGCCTGAAAGCCGGCGCCAACGTGTTCTGCGAAAAGCCGATGGCGCTGCAAGTCGGGGACTGCCGCAAAATGATCGAAACAGCCGATGCGTGCGGCAAACAGCTGATGATAGGCCAGTGCCTGCGCTTCTGGGGCGAATACGAAGCCGCGAAGCAGATTATATCCAGCGGCGAACTCGGCAAGCCCGTCGGCGGTTATTTCTGGAGGGGCGGCGGTTCGCCGGCAAACAATCCGGATAACTGGTACCTGCACCGCGAAATGAGCGGGGGATGCCTCTTCGACCAGCATGTCCACGACGTTGATATGATCCAGTACCTTTACGGCATGCCCAAAGCCGTTTCATCCGTAGGGCGCGCGGTATTCCCGGACAACGGACAGGATACGGTTTCCACGAACTATATCTACGACGGCGACTACGCGATAAACGCGCAGGACGACTGGACGCTCAAGGGCCACGGCTTCTCGATGACCTTCAGAATCAACTTCGAGGGCGGCACGCTGTATATGGACCACGGCGGTTTCCGTCTTGCCAAAGCCGACGGCACCGTCACCACACCCGAACACAGCACCGAAAACGCTTATTACAAAGAGATCAAATACCTCATCGGCCTTATCCTGTCGGGTGAGAAAAACACCGTAAACCCGCCCGAAGAATCCATGAAGGCGATTATGATCGCAGCCGCCGAAGCCCGGTCGGCCGACAGCCACGGCGAGGTCGTCAGCGTAAAATAAAAGGTACAGGCAGTATATAAAGCAAACAACTGTATAACAGAGGCAGAACAAACCGGCTCGAAGGAGTCGGAAAGGTTCTGCCTCTGTTTATATCGCCTGTTATAGTTTGTTTTATATGTCAGCCGTATCGTTCGCTGATATAAGTCGTCACTCGGTTTTGTATGAATTTTGCCGCTTCCGCTGCCGTTAAGGCTCCTTCAAAATACAAATCCAGCTCTTCCCATATGATTTCATTGATTTTCGCGTCGTATTTGTTTTCGAATCTGCTTTCAGTGAGATAATCGCGAAGCCATTTGGCGTCTTCTTCCGTAAAACGGTATAAGGTATGGCCTTCTTTTTTATACAGAGCGTCAAGCCCGGGGTCGGGTAATCCGTATTCACTGCTTACAGCCAGATATACGTTATCCGCCAAAGACATTTCCTTCACATAAAAATATG
>CAZVPD010000050.1:16311-21810 GCA_964628455.1 uncultured Lachnospiraceae bacterium | reverse complement strand
CATCCGCGGGGATCGAAGTCGAGTTCGGCGACGATGTTGCCGCCCTGATGGCAAAAGAGGGTACGGATCCGGTTTACGGAGCGCGTCCGCTGCGCCGTGAGATCCAGCGCAGGATCGAAGACAGTTTTGCCACGGAGATGCTCGAAGGCAAAATAAAAGCGGGCGACAGAATAACCGCGAAAGTCGAAGACGGAAAAGTCGTCTATACGTCCGCCTGCGAAGACAAATAAACAACGGATCCCCCGCCGGACGGCGGGGGATCTTTTTTCGCGGTGTTCAGACACCGGGTCTTCTGTGCTTCATGATATAACCCAGTATCGTATCGTCCGGCTCCAGGCTTACCGCCGTTTTAATGCCTTTCTGTTCGAAGATGACGACCCATGCGTTTTTAGGGAACATATTCGCGCAGAAGCTGACGTAATTCCGGATGTCCGGATACTTTTTTACCGCTTCGGCGCGCGTATTCACCACATCCGTGATGTCGGACAGGGGCATGACAGCCAGAGTTCTGCTGCATTTCCACTGCGTGCGTATGACCGAGAGGGACAGCGTCCCCGTTTCCGGCCCGTAGGAGGAACCGACCGCGTCCCAGTCGGCGTCGTCGGCCGCATTCCGTTCGCTTATGATATAGGTAAAACCGCACAGCAGGTAACGCGTGGTAATCTGTATGCCCGCGGTCAGGCATACAACGGCTGTCAGCTGCAGGACCATCCTGTTCCCGATATCCGCAGCCGTAAAGAGCAGGCTGAGGGCCGCGGCCGCAAACAAAAACAGCGGAATAACCAGACCGGCTTTATTTATCCGGGGCGGCGTATATTTATACATCGGATACCCTCCCTGCATAACGATAAATCCGGAATTTAAAAATGATCCTAAGGCAGCATCCTCTTTGTGGTCATTCTGGGCCATACGTTGCAGGCGGTGAAAGCTTCGGCGTAGCTGCACCCGCTCTGCAGTCCCCTGAAGCGCGCGCAGGTCCTGACAAATTCGGCAAAGTCGATGTTGTCATGGTCGCGCATCCATTTCAGCTGGCTGACATGGCATTCGAGCATATCGATCTTGGTTTGGATCGTCTCGCCGATATCCACATATTCCGTAGGCATGAAACCGACTCCCGCGAGCGTATCCATATAGAAAAGAGGCACGACCGGCGAGGAGGGCAGGGCATTGCCGCCGCTGAAAGCGCCGGTTTCATAGTGCGGGCAGGAAGCGGCAAAGGAAGCGTCGAAAACAAGTTTGGATACCGCGGTATGGTCGGGCATGTAATCGTTCGGACTGTGTGTGATAAGGATGTCGGGCCGTTCCTGCCGTATCATGTCGACCATTTTGTCGCGCTGTTCCCTGATCCCGTCATAGACGACAAGGTCGCCGATGTCAAGCGTGCGGACTTTGATGCCCGCCACCGCTCCGGCGTTGATCGCCTCCGCCAGGCGGATCACGCGGAGCTCGGGCGGCATGATTTCGACATGTCCCATATTTCCGTTTGCGACATGGCAGACGGTCACATCGTGACCCAGCTTTTTGTATTTGGCAAGAGTGCCCGCGCAGGCGACTTCCACGTCGTCCGGGTGGCATCCGACAGCTAAAACTTTCATAACGGGGATCTCCTTATACTGTTTATAGATTTTAATTTAAAGGCAATGCGTTTGCCTTGCTTTTTATTTTGCAGGGGCGTCTCCGCCGGTGTTCCTGCTTTTTCCGCCCGGTTCTGTTTTCACCGGTCCGGCCAGCAGGCCCAGGATGATGCCGGTCAGCAAAAATATGACCGATACCATGAGCGACGTTCTGATCTTCATCTGTTTTCCTCCGTTTCATTCTACTTGTCTTTTTCCATAGCCCTGCGGAGCGCTTCCGCGAATGCCGACTCGCCGGGCTTTGTCTCCTGCTTTTTCTGGTTTTCAAGGAAGTCGCGCACGTCCGATTTCGACGCGCCGCCGGCTTTTCTCAGTTCGTGGAAACGGTCGGCGCGTTTGCGGAATCCGCATGTGCAGGCATAGGTCCGTTTGTCGCCTTCGCCGAAAACATCCATCGTTTTGTGGCAGTCCGGGCAGCGCACGTTTGATTTGAAGACCACGCTGCGGCGGAACGTGCAGTTTCTGTCCTGGCATACGAGCATTGTGCCTTTTTTGCCGCTTACGTTGAGCAGAAATTTACCGCATTCCGGACAGACTTCCCGTGTGATATTCTCGTGGACGTATTTCGCGTCATCCGAAGCGACCGCTTTCACAAGAGCCGCCGTATACGTCCGTATTTCCTCCATAAAAGCCGCTGGAGCGGCGGAGCCGCGGCTGATGGCATCCAGCTTTTTTTCCCACACGGCTGTCAGCGCAGGTTCCCGCAGGTCCGGGGGGACCAGTGAAACCAGCTGTTCCGCCTTGGAGGTGGGAACAAGGTAATTCCCCTGCTTTTCAAGGTAAAAAGAGGAGAAAAGCTTCTCGATGATATCGGCGCGGGTAGCCGGAGTTCCCAGTCCCCCGCCGATAAATTGTTTCATTCCCGCATCGGATATAAATTTAGACGGATTTTCCATCACCGAAAGCAGGCTTGCTTCGGTATATCGGGGAGGAGGGGCTGTTTTTAACGTTTTGACCTGTATGCTCACGCATTCGGGCAGGCTTCCTTTTTTGACCGGCGGAAGCAGCTGCTTATCCTCCCCGCCGTCTTCCTCTTCGTCCCGGAGATCCGAACAGATCCTTTTCCAGCCGGGGCCGGTGATTTCCTTTCCGGAAGCGATAAAGTCCGCGCCTTCGCAGTAAAGCTCGATTTTTGTCAGGCGCCAGGTGCAGTCCGGCATAAAGTTGGCGAAAAAGCGTTTGACAACGAGCATATAGATCCGCTTTTCATCGGTGTTCATGGCCGAAAGGTCGGCGCGCTGCTCCGTCGGGATGATCGCGTGATGGTCTCTCACCGCGCTGTTGTCAATGCAGGAGCGGTTTATGGTTTTGCATTCGCGGGCGAAGGCGGCATATTCGCCCGACGCCGCGGCGCGGACGCGTTCCCCGAGTGTCGGGATGATGTCGTCGGTCAGATATCTGGAGTCGGTGCGCGGGTAGGTCAGCGCCTTATGCTCCTCATACAGGCTCTGCATCGTGTCAAGCGTGTGCTTGGCCGAAAAGCCGTAGATCTTGTTCGCGTCGCGCTGCAGCTCGGTCAGGTCGTATAATGCCGGAGGAGGCGTGCGCCGGTCGGATGTTTTCACATCGGTCACCCTGAATTTTCCGGTCCCGCAGGCCGCTGCCAGACGCTCTGCCTCCGCTTTGTCCCATACGGCGGTCTGTCCGTTTTTATCGCGGTAAACGGCGGAAAACCGCCCCGCTCCGGGCAGGGACAGTTCGGCATGGATCTGATAATATTCTTTTGAACGGAAAGCGCGGATTTCTTTTTCGCGTTCCGTAAGGATGGCCAGCGTGGGCGTCTGCACGCGGCCTGCCGAAAGCCGGGCGTTATGCCGGCAGGTAAGCGCCCTCGTGACATTCAGGCCCACAAGCCAGTCGGCTTCCGCGCGGCAGACGGCGGCGCGGTAGAGGTTTTCATATTCGCGGCCGTCCTTCAGTTTCTCGAAACCTTCTTTAATGGCGCGGTCGGTCTGGGAGGAGATCCACAGCCGGCGGACGGGTTTGCCGAAGCCGGCCTTCGCCAGGATCCAGCGCGCGACAAGCTCGCCTTCGCGTCCGGCGTCGGTCGCGATGATCAGGCCGGAAACATCGGGCCTGTGCAGAAGGCTGCGGATGATCCCGAACTGTTTCGAGGTCTGGCCGATCACCGAAAGCTCCATCCTGTCGGGGATCATAGGCAGGGTATCAAGGCTCCAGGTTTTATATTTTTCTCCGTATTGTTCGGGTTCGGCCAGAGTCACCAGATGACCCAGGGCCCAGGTCACGATGTTTTTGTCGCTTTCGAAAAATCCGGTTCCGCCCCGGCTGCAGCCCAGAACACGTGCGATTTCGCGTCCGACCGAAGGTTTTTCGGCAAGGACAAGATTTTTAGACATGTTTGCTCCTTAAGATCCGCATGTGGTTTTTCTGCATGAGCGGAAATCCCCGCAGAACACGGGATTGCCTGATGTGCGGATACAGTCAGACCCTGCGAAACGCTGTTGCGCACGGTCTGCATTATGATTCAACTGAATCCATTATACATTCATGCCCCGTAAATTGCAATACGGTTAAAGTAAAATATTATTTTGTGAGAACACTTGAAAATCACGGGGAATTATGGTATCTTACAGGCATAGGCCGGGAAGCACAGGGAATAAAACAGAATCAAAAAATCCGATCAGACCGAACAGCGAGGTGGCGTATGAATATTCCGGTTGATGAGATCCGCAGCTGCTTTAAAGAAATGTCCGAAAAAAACAGGCTGGCTTCAGACACCGTAGTCGGGATCAAAGGCAGCGGCTACGCGTCGGGTTTTTTAAACATCATGGAACACCGCTGGCTTGAAAGGCTGGCCGGCATGCCGGATTATAAATCAAATCCCGAAGAAGTATATCTCAAAGCCCAGATCAACTGCGGGGTGGGCATTCTCGACCAGTGGATCCCGACCAATCCTTTGTCCATGGGGGAATTCGGTTATGAGGGGGCCTCTCACGGCGCGACGACAGGCAGCGAGAATATCACGGTCGGCGGTATGGAGATCGACGGGCCGGACGCCGTGGCGGAGCATCTGGAGCGCTTTGTATTTCCCTCGCTCAGAGCGGCGGCGGAATCCTTCGATGAAGAGGCATACATCAGGCACGTCGGCGAAAGCGAATACGGCATTCAGAAAAAAATCGGCGGTACGATCCTTAAAACGGGTTACGCGACGATAGGCTTTCCCTGCCTCCGTTACGGGACATACGGCTACATCCATTACTTCAGCGCCTACGCGATGTATCCGGAGCTGATGGAACTCGATTTCAAACTTCAGGCGGAATACTGCAGGCGCATGAATACGGCGGCCGCGAAGGCATACGCGCTTTACGGCCTTCCGAAACTGAACCGCCTGGACCACGATATGACCGATTCGCGCGGAACGCTTGTCAGCATCAAAAGCATGGAGAAGATCTGGTTTCCGTATCTGCACCGGTGTCTCGAACCGCTTGCCAAAACGGACCTCAGGATGATCTGGCACTGCGACGGAAATATCATGCCGATGGTTCCGTTTCTGCTCGAGGCGGGGATCCGCGGCTTTCAGGGATTTCAGTATGAAGACGGAGTCGATTACGTCAAAATATGCGGGATGAAGGACAGGGACGGAGGCAGCCTGTTTATCGAGGGAGGGGTCTCCGTCACGCGGACGCTTCCTTTCGGCACGCCCGATGACGTGCGGAAGGAACTGAAGTTCCTGACGGAAAACAGGGGGGAGTGCGACCTGATACTCGGTCTGTCCTCGAGCATGGCGCCGGGCGTCAGGTGGGAGAACGTCAGGGCGCTCGTTGACGGACTCTGTTATTACCGTACGCATAAAGAATAAAAAAAGCGGGGCCGGATTTTGCGGATCATGCTTGAAAAAAGTTTT
>CAZVPD010000050.1:0-16301 GCA_964628455.1 uncultured Lachnospiraceae bacterium | reverse complement strand
TTATATAAGTATTAAAAATTATTTCGGACCATTTAACGGAGGCAGGTTATGACGACAAAAGAACGTTTTTCCCGCATGTATACGCACCGCGAAGCCGACCGCGTGCCGATCATCGACGGTCCGTGGGCGGGAACCATCCGCCGCTGGCTGAAGGAAGGGCTGCCCGCCGACCGCAGCTGGGTCGATTATTTCGACCTCGACCATGTTGCCGGAATCGGCGCGGATATATCTCCCCGCTATCCGACGCACGTCATAGAGGAAACCGAGCGCTATGTGATCTCCACGACCCCGTGGGGCGTCACACTGAAGAATTTCAAACAGGAGGACTCGACGCCCGAATTTCTCGATTACAAAGTCAATACACCCGAGGCATGGGAGGAAGCCAAAGCCCGCATGACCTATTCCGACGACCGGATCAACTGGGACCACTTAAAAAGATCCTATCCGGTCTGGCAGAAGGAAGGCATGTGGATTCAGGCCGGGTTCTGGTTCGGCTTTGATGTGACGCATTCCTGGATGTCCGGCACGGAAACCGTTCTCTGCGGCATGTATGAAGATCCGGACTGGATATCCGATATGTTCAATACATACCTCGACATGTGCATCGCCCATTTCGAAAAAATATGGGACGCCGGATACCGTTTCGACTGCATTTCCTGGCCGGACGATATGGGGTATAAAGGCACGACCTTTTTCTCCCGCGACATGTACCGCAGGATACTGAAACCGGTTCAGAAACGCGCGGTCGACTGGGCGCATAACCGCGGCATATACGCGCATCTGCATTCCTGCGGAAATGTGATGTCCCTGGTCCCCGATCTGGTCGAGATCGGGATCGACGGCCTCAATCCGCTGGAGATCAAGGCGGGGATGGATCCCTTTGCCCTTAAGCGCGATTTCGGGGAGAAGCTGACGCTGCACGGGGGCATCAACGCGGTGCTCTGGGACGACCGTGACGCCATTGTCGCCGAAATCGAAAGAGCCGTGCCCGTTCTGAAGCAAAACGGCGGCTATATATTCTCCTCCGACCACAGCATACCGAATTCCGTATCCTTCGGCAATTTCCGCGCCATCATAGAAACGGTCAGGCGCGTCGGCGCCTACAAATAAGAATTCATTTGACGGAGGATTCACCTATGAATAAAAACCGGGAAATAAGCCGCGGGACAAACGCCGCCGGCTTCGCGAAATATACCGCCCTGCTGCTCCTGACAGGCGTCCTGCTGTGCCCTCTGTTTATTTCCTGCGCGGAGGCGGCCGATAAGAGTCCGGAAAGCACGGCGGCGGAAGCCGATACGACCGCGGAGCCCGAGGAATCGACCCGCATACCTACCGGGCTTCCGGAATCGGATTACGAGGGTTACGAATACCGCATTCTGTGCAACGGACCCGATTATAACGTCCACTGGTATGCCAAAGATATCGACACCGAACAGGAAAACGGCGACGTGATCAACGACGCCGTGTATATACGCAACCGTGCGGTCGAGGAACTGTATAACATAAAAATCACGGGCCTGCCGCATAAGGACCCGGCGGGGACGGCAAACAAAAGCATAACCGCGGCGGACGATATGTTCGACCTCGTATCGGGAAGTCTGAGCGCCAATACGCTGGCCCTCGCGATGAAGGGAATGGTCGCGGACCTGTTTGAGGTGAATCTGCTTGACCTCGAAAAGCCGTGGTACGACCAGCTTGCCATCAAGGAACTTTCCGTCGGCGGAAGGCTCTTCGCTGTTATTTCGGATCTGACGATCATGGACAAGGACGCGACCTGGATCATCATGTTCAATAAGAACATGGTGCAGAATTATAATCTGGAGGATCCGTACGAGCTGGTCGACAGCGGGACCTGGACGCTTGAAAAGATGTATTCGATGATGGAGAGCGCCTCGGGAGACGTCAACGGCGACGGCGTTCTCGACGACACCGACCGCTACGGACTGATCACGCAGGTCAATGCCAACGGCATCGGGTTCCTGAACGGAGCCGGCGAATACATCGCCCGCAAAGACGCGGACGACCTGCCGTATATCTCGATGTACAACGAGCGTTCGGTCAGCGTTATGGAAATTATTCTGAAGATCCAGGCGGACCCGGTGTTTACGATCCGCGCCGAAGACTGGATGAAAAAATATCCCAACGATACCGTATGGAACGGGATGCAGCTTGTGGTGTTCAACACGGACCGCGGACTCTTCTATTACGCGGGGATGAACCGCGTTTCGCTGCTTCGCGACATGCAGACGGATTTCGGCATTTTGCCGACGCCCAAATACGAGACGGCGCAGGACGGCCATCACGTCATGGTCGAAGCCTGGTGCACCAATTCGAGCGCGATCCCGATCACCGTCACGGACCTCGAGCGCACGGCCCTGATCCTCGAGGCGCTTACCGCCGAATCCTATTACACGCTGCGCCCCGCCTATTATGACGTGGCGCTCAAGACAAAATACGCGCGCGACGAGGAGTCGGGCAGAATGCTCGACCTGATCTTCTCTTCGCGCTGCTATGATATCGGTTATGTGTATGCCTGGGGAGGACTCAATACGCTGCCGAACACGCTTTACAGCGCGAAAAGCACGGACTTTGCCTCTCAGTTTGCCAAGACCGAAAAGAACGCTCAGAAAGCGCTCGAAAAAACGATCGAACAATACAGGGAAAACGCCAATATCAATTAAAGACGGGGAGCAGAAAATGATTCGTTTGGGAATGATCAACGGACACGGCGCGGCCGCGTTCGATGATGTGAAGAGCAGGGGACTTGAATTTATCGAGTGCTGCTGCAACAGCGACGAAGAAGCGGCCGCTTTTACGGCAGATGCGGACGGGATCCTGTCGAACGTCGCCCGGACCGGGATACCGGTCGCGTCGGTGGGCCGCTGGGCCGCAAAACCGAACCGGGGGGGAAAATTCGACGCACAGCAGATGGAAAGCCAGTATGCGCTTTTTGACGCCGCCGCCGGGGTCGGTTCACCCGTCTTCGTCTGCGGATGCAATTATGACAGCTCGGTCAGCCTCTATAAAAATTACTCGTTCGCCATCGAATATTACGGCCGCCTTCTGGAACGGGCGGCGGGAACGAAGATGAAAGTCGCGGCCTATAACTGCAGCTGGGAGAACTTTATCTGTTCACCGCGCGAGTGGGAGGTCGTACTCGGAGAGCTTCCTAAACTCGGTATAAAATACGACTGTTCCCATTCGGCCGGCGCAGGCCGGGATTATCTGACCGAGTTGTCGGACTGGGGAGAGCGGGTCCTTCATTTCCATGTCAAAGGCACGGTGCTTACACGCGGAAAACCGGTCGACGATCCGCCCGCAGGGATCGACGGTCTGAAATGGGGAGAAATTTTTGCGGTCCTTTACGCACGGGGCTACAGCGGGGGGCTCAGCATCGAACCGCACTCCGCAACCTGGCAGGGAGGGTCGGAACTCGGCCGAAAAGGCATCGATTTCACGATCGGATATATCAGGCAGTTTATCCTCTGAACGGCATAATAAAAGGCACGGAGCGCCGCCCCGTGCCTTTTATTATGCCCCCTGTTTTTTTATCAGTTTTGCCGACATCTCGACATCCTCGTCCGTTATACCGAATTTACCTCCGCTGTAGCGCGCTCCGATATATAATTCACATAATCTTTCCGAATCGTCGGTCAGGTCAAGTTCCTTTTTTACTTCCTCGGGGGTCATCACCGGCCTGTATTTAAATCCGCCTTTGATCAGCCTGACCACGAATTTTATGTAGAGGTAACGGATTTTTTCGGCATTGGTCTGCAGGTCGCGCCAGCGGAGCTGATTTTTCACACTCTGGAAGCGCCGGAAAAGGCCGGTGTTTTCAAGGTCGAAAATATAGCTTTTTTCATCTTTGCCGAAAACGCGCTTACGCTCGGGCAGACCGAAGATCTTCCGCATCGCCGCGGCGAATTTAGACAGGGGACCGCGCACATATCTTTCGACCCACCGGTTGAACCGCGCCTTGATTTCGTCCGTTACGGATTTCGGGACCAGCCTGCGCAGGGCGAGCCACAGCGAAAACAGGCAGACGACAAGAAGGATAACGGTTGCCTGATGCGGATATTTTAAGTTTGCGTGCCCTTTTGTCTTATAAAAATACCAGGTCAGGGACTGGAGCTGGAGCGCAAGTCCGGACGCGACCGAGCGTATGATGACCTTGCGGATGATTTTTTTATCCCAGTTGTGTTTCGTGACCCTCTGAGCGTCGGGATTCTGCTTTCTCGGCATGTCTTTTACCCCCTCCCGGACTTATCTTTTATCTTTCTTTTCATTTTCATTTTCTTTTTCTTTATCCGGGGCACCGCCGAGTATGCTGTCGCGCGCCGCCTGTTTTTCCTTGATATACTGTGTTTTGGCCTGCGCCTCGGCCATCCGCGCCGTCCGTTCCTCTTCACGCTGCCGGGCTTCCCGTTCGAGCCGGACCTGTTTGTTCTGCTCATCGAGCTGATGCTGCGCATCGAAAATTTTTTCGAGAGCCTGACGGTCTTTCGAATTTTTTAATTTTTCCTGTTCCACGGCCAGCTTTTCCGCTTTCGCTTTGGCGAGTTCCCGCTCCGCATGCTCTTCGCGGATGCGTTCCTCGTCTTCAAGCTGCAGAACGGTCACGGTGTTGCCGAAGCGGTGAAATTTTGCGATCTGTTCATCGAGCATTTCGTTTACGTAAGGGGTGATGATATAGATTTCAGTGTCGTTCAACCCGTCTTTGATATCGCTTTCGAGCATGCTGTAGAAGGAAACTCCTACTTTGTGACGCACTTTTGCCATTTCCTTCAGGATCTCTTCGAGATGCTTCTCACCGCTTTCGACGGGGAAGCGGATACGGTCCTCACCCGAAACGGTGAAGCAGTTTGCCGCGAATCCGGCGCGGTATCCGTTATAGGACGCCTCGCGTATGATGGCGGAAGAGAAGGAAAGACCGAGTTCCATCATCGCCTCATAGGACCTGGTCGAAATGGGTTCCGTTGTGTCTGTCTGAAAATTCAGGTAAACCAGAAACGTCCTTGCGGAACAGAAATCGCGGTTGTTGACTTTCAGGGAGGACATATCCATCCTGCCGCTCCGCGCGGTCGCCTTGAAGTTGATGCTGTTGAAGGAGTCGCCGAAGTGGTAATCCCGGATGCCGTTCAGGGAGAACGGGTCCTTGATCAGCCAGCGGCGCGTGAAGGAATCGCCCTGCCTGTCCGAGGTCGGCTGGGTCGTTTCGTAAAGAGGCACGATGCGGGGGTAGACATACACTTCGGCGGGGGCGTCGATATAGCGTACTTTTTTATTATAGTAAATATCCACGGTTTCGAGGCGGTAATAACCTCTTTTGGCGCATTTTATGACATGACGCCGCCGTATCTGCATGAAGGGCATCAGATGGAACCGGCTGACATAATACTGCATGGCTTTGCGCGGATCGATCTCGTATTGTTCCATCGGGATCCCGTTGTATATATAACCCTCTATGTTGACAAAGAACAGAGGGAAAAACGTCGGATTATACACCGTTTCGATCAGGGTGACAAATTCGCCCTCGTAAGCGCCCACATCGGAAAATGTGCGGCGGTAAACGACTTTTGCCATCAGTTTTTCGCGGATTTTGAGGGATATGAATATCAGTATAAAGAGTATGAAGGCGACGGAAACGACAACCGCAAGCTTAGTCCAGTTTTCGGCGATAAACTGCAAAACGGCTCTCATTTTGCTGACCAGCCAAGGACAGCTTCCGTCGGCACAGGTACGCGGCTGATAATATCGTCGATGACGGCGGAGGCGAAGTCTTTTTTTATTTTAGCCGAAGAAGTCAGCATCAGACGGTGGGAGAGCACGGGGCGCGCGGCTTTTTTTATATCGTCGGGCATGACGAAGTCGCGGTTTGCGAGAGCGGCGTAGCCTTTGGCGACGCGCATCAGGTTCAGCGCTCCTCTGGGACTGACGCCGAGCACCACATTGTCGGCCGTCCGCGTGGACTCGACAATCGAAATAATATAATTCATCAGGTCGCGGTGAACGTAGACCAGGGGGAGGGCTTCCTGCGCGTCGAGAATATCCTGTCTTGAGACGACCGGCTGAAGGATATCGAGGGGATTGACCGTGTTGAAGCGGGTCAGTATATCGACGCTCTCGGCATGCGACGGATAGTTCATCGCGGTTTTTATCAGGAACCGGTCGAGCTGAGCTTCGGGCAGCGGATAAACGCCCATGTTTTCGACGGGGTTCTGCGTTGCTATAACCATAAACGGACTGGACAGTTTATACGTTTTGCCGTCGATGGTGGTCTGCTGCTCTTCCATGCATTCAAGCAGCCCCGCCTGCGTTTTGGGGGTAGCCCGGTTGATCTCGTCCGCCAGTATGATGTTGGCGAAAACGGGCCCCGGCACGAATTCGAATTCGGCTTTTTTCATATTGAAGTAATTGATGCCGGTGATGTCGGAGGGCAGAAGGTCGGGGGTAAACTGTATGCGCTTGTTTGAGCAGTCCACCGACGCGGCAAGGGTTTTGACCAGCATGGTCTTTCCCGTTCCGGGAACGTCTTCGAGCAGCACATGCCCCCTGCAGAAAAGTGATATGAGAAGAAGGTCGACCACATCGTCTTTGCCGACGATAACAAGGCTTATGTTTTCTTTGATTTTTTTATAAATAGGGTAAATCACGCTGTTATTCGACACTTGAACACCGCTTTCAATAAGTATTTTTCGCTTTATTATAATTTATATTCCCCGTTTTGTAAATAGGTGCATATAAATGCGTTTAAATGTTTACACATAATTAATGAATGAAGTTGCGAAAAAAGATATAATAAAAAGAAAAGATGACGGCAAAAAAAGCCGGAAAGCAGCGGAACAAAGCGCCGCCGCTGCGGGTCGGGCTTTGTTTGCGCTGCAAAAAAACACGGCGGAGTAAAAACA
Organism: uncultured Lachnospiraceae bacterium; assembly: GCA_964628455.1. Taxonomy (GTDB): domain Bacteria; phylum Bacillota; class Clostridia; order Oscillospirales; family CAG-272; genus JAQVWU01. The sequence goes on along the minus strand of CAZVPD010000050.1, from coordinate 9,393 downwards.
TGGAAAAATATCTTGAGGCCGGCAGAATCATCAACACGCACGGAACGGGCGGTTATGTGAAAATCGAATCGTGGTGCGATTCGCCCGAAATACTGGCTTCTCTCGGAACGCTCTATATAAAAAGCGGCGGTTCGTTTCTGCCGCTGCGCATTACCGCCTCAGCGGTGCACAAGCATATGACCCTTACGAAGTTCGAGGGAACCTCTACCCTTGAAGAAGCGGTCCGGTACAAGAACACGGTGGTCTATGCCTGCCGCGAGGACATTCCGAAACCGGAGGGAAGTTATTTTATAGCGGACCTTCTGGGACTGCCGGTCATCGACGCCTGCAGCGGAGAGATGTACGGAAAACTCACGGATGTAACGGATAACGGGGCGAACGGCGTCTATGAAGTCACAAAACCGGACGGAAAAAAAGCCTATATACCCGCGGTCGGCGAATTTATCAGGGAAACGGACCTTACGCGCGGCATTTTCATCCGGCCTATCGAGGGAATGCTCGAATGAAGTCATATATAAAGTTCAATAAAAATAGTCCGGCGAGGAAAAAAGCGCGCCGCTGCGGGCAGCCGATATGAGATTTGATATTATGACTCTGTTTCCGGCTCTGATCGAAACGGTGCTGTCGGAGAGCATCATCGGCAGGGCGCGCAGCGCGGGGATCATCGAGATCCATACCCATAACATACGGGATTATTCCTCCGACCGGCGCCGGCGGGTGGATGATACGCCTTACGGAGGCGGACCGGGCATGCTGATGCGCCCGGAACCGGTCTATGCCTGCCATGCGGCTGTCCTGAACCTGCTTGCGGACAAGAAAAACATACGCACGGTTTATATGTCACCGCAGGGAAGGGTCCTGACTCAGAAAAAAGCGAAGGAACTTCTGGATTATGATTCCGTCGTCATCCTTTGCGGACATTACGAAGGCATTGACCGGCGCGCGGTCGAACTGGTGGCGGACGAGGAAATTTCTGCCGGCGATTATATCCTGACAGGCGGCGAACTGCCCGCCTGTATTCTGGTCGACTGCGTCTCCCGCATGGTCAAAGGCGTGCTTGCGGACAGCGAATGTTACGAGAGCGAGAGCATCGCCTGCGGGATGCTCGAATACCCGCAGTATACCCGTCCTCCCGAATTTATGAATAAAAAAGTTCCCGAAGTGCTTTTAAACGGCAATCACGCGGAGATCGAGCGATGGAGATACCGCGCGGCGCTCGAGCTTACAAAAGCCAACCGGCCGGATCTGTTATGAACGGTCCGGCGATAAAAAAGACACCGGCTGTCCGGCCGGCAGCCACCGTGGCCTTTATGATGGCCGCAACGGTGATGGCAAAAGCACTCGGCATGCTGCGCGGAATGCTGATCGCCTCCCGCTACGGCACCGGTACGGAAGTCCAGGCGTTTTCCGTAGCGTCGCATATACCTCTGACGCTTTTTGATATTGCGTTAGGTGCGGCGATCCTCGGCTGTTTTATACCTGTATACAACAGCTTCGGGCGGGAAGACGGGGACGCCGATGAGTTTGCGCGGATTTTTCTGAACCTGGTGCTGCTGGCAACGGCATCGCTGGCTGTAATCGGCATCCTTTTCGCGGACTCCGTCACCGCTTTTATGGCGCCGGGCCTTGACGGCGCCACACGAAAGCTGGCGGCGCAGCTGCTTCGCATCATGTTCCCCATGATCCTGTTTACGGGGAGCGCGTTTACGCTTGTAGGCGTGATGCAGTCAAAGGGAAGATTTTTTCTTCCTGCCGCGGTCAGCGCCGTTTCCAATGCCGGAGTCATCGTCTATCTGCTGTTCTTTAACCGTCTGTTCGGAGAAAACGGCATATACGGGCTGGCGGCCGCATACATTATCTCCTGGTTTATTCAGCTTCTGACGCTCGCAGTCCCGCTTTCCACATCCGGTTTCCGTTTTGTCCGCAAAAAGTCCGGAACATCCGGTCAACATGCCGTTTCCGCCTTAAAAAGAGCGGTGAAAACAGCCCCTCCGATCATGGTCGGTTCCTGGCTGGCTCCCGCCGGTATCCTGTCGGGTTTGTATTTCGCTTCGTTTATCCATATCGGCGGCGCGGTGGCCGTCTTCGATTATGCCAATTACGTGTATGCGATCATCGCGGGAATACTGACCTACAGCATATGCAATTACGCCTTTCCCCTTCTTTCCAGACTCGGAATTGAAGACGGCGCCCAATGGACGCGTGTGGTGCGGGGCGGGATCACTTCCTCCGCCGCAGTTATCATACCGTTTACCATGGCTTTATACATACTTGCCGGAGAAGGTGTCGCCCTGCTTTATCTGCGCGGAGAATTCGGACCTCAGGCCGCGCGGGAAACGGTTCTCACCCTCCGCTGTCTGGCTTTCGGAATGCCCGCGTTTGCATTCGCCGAAATTGTCAGCCGCGTTTTTTATTCGAAAAGCATGGTGTATATCCCCATGACAGCCGCACTTTGCGGAGTGGCTGTAAACATATCGGCTTCCGCCCTGTTTATACGGATCGAATCGCTGCGCGTCGGCGCGGTCGGACTCGGATGTGCGGCCGGTCAGACGGCGGCGGCTGCGGTTCTCGCTGTTTTTCTGATCCGCCGCACCGGCGTGTTCGACAGGGCGACCGTGATCATGCTGCTGAAACTGGCCGCGGTATCGCTGCTTTCGGGCGCGGCTATGACGATCCTCTATAAGCTTATCGGAAACGACCCGTATACAGCCGGTGTTTTAAAAAATATTTCAAGCGCATTCGCGGTCGCCGCAGCCGGGATCACCGTATATTTTGCCGGAGTCAAGCTGACCGGCGTCAGGTTCACTTCCGGGACATCCGGATGAAAAAAATCATCGTGCTTATCATGGAATAAATTCGCCTGAGAAAGGATTCCCGCAAATTATGGCCCACGAAAAAAAACGCGCGCAGCTTGCCGGCTTTATAAAGGGCAGCTTCATTGTCTCCGCGCTGACCCGCCTGACCGACGTCATCTTCGGCTTCGCGTCGTCCGGTGTTACGGGCAGAATGCTGACGTCCTATGACCGCTGCAGCGCTGCGGCAGGTGACAGCCTTGCGGCTGCCGCAGCCGAAAAGCTTTCGGGAGACGGCCGCATTATCCGTTCGGTTAAGCGCTTTTTTATTAAAAGTTTCGACAACAGCCGGCTGCTCGGCTGGGCTTCCGCCAAACTGCGCGGCTTCTTCGGCTGTTCCCTGCGCTATTACGGAACGTTTTTACTGTCTTTCGGCCTTTATTCGGCCGGAATATACGGCATAAAGTATTATATGAACGGCAGCGCGCCGTCTGCGGACCTGGCTGCAGCCCTTCTGTGTGCCGCGCTCTCGGTCCCTCTGGTCCTGTCGGCGACGCCCCTTTCGGCCGTCGTCTGCAAAAGCCGTATACTGGGGGGCCTGCTCTTCGGAATAACGGGAGTCCGGCGCGAAAGCATCGAAAACATACCCGCCGTGCAAAGCAGGCCGAGTACCGCGTTTATTGCCGGAATGGTACTCGGGCTTTCCACCTATATGGCGTCTCCCGGTCTGATCCTCGCAGTTCTGGCGGGCAGCATCGTGCTTTATGCCATTCTTGTCATCCCCGAATCGGGGGTGCTGCTGATCATCTTCTCCGCCCCATTTATGGCGGTGCTGCCCAGACCTTCCATCCTGACGGCGCTGCTTGTGCTTTTCGTGACACTGTGCTATTTCTTGAAATATATCCGCGGGAAACGAAACTTCCGTTTCGAACTGCTGGACGGAGCGGTGGCGGTATTCCTTCTGCTGACCTTCATGGGCGGTATATTTTCGGTCTCTGTCTCCGCATCGATCGAAAACGCGCTGATATACAGCTGCTTTATGACAAGTTATTTTCTTGTCGTAAATCTGATACGGACCGCTCCATGGGTGCGCCGCTGCGTAGCCGCGTTTATCTTCTCTTCCGCCGTCGTTTCGTTTTACGGCGTATATCAGAACTTTCTCGGCAACGCCAGCACGAAATGGCAGGACCAGGACATGTTTACCGGAATAGGCGGCCGGGTCGTCTCCACCTTCGAAAATCCCAATGTACTTGCGGAATACCTGATCATTACGATCCCTTTCGCGGTGGCGGTGCTGCTCACGCGCCGCGGCTGGCTTGCGGGAGCGGGTATGTTTGCCGTCTGCGGGCTGGGGACCGCCTGCCTTGTTTTTACGCTGTCCCGCGGCGCCTGGCTGGGTTTTATGGCGGGCATGCTGGTTTTCTTTCTGATCTACAGCCGCAGGACCATGATCTTCATGCTTTTCGGCTTGTTCTCGGTTCCGCTGCTTCCGTTTGTACTGCCCGAAAAAATAGTCAGGCGGTTCACCTCGATAGGCAACCTGGCCGATTCCTCGACCGCATACCGCGTCAACATATGGAACGGTTCGGTTGACATGATACGCGATTTCTTCTGGGGGGGGATCGGAACGGGCAGAGGGGCGTTTACGCTTGTCTATCCTTCCTATACGCTGGCCGGGATAGAAAGCGCGCCTCACAGCCACAATCTTTATCTTCAGGTGATGATCGAACTCGGCGTCTTCGGGCTTCTTGCCTTTTTGGCCGTTATTTTTATTCTGACACAGCACAGCTTTTCGTTTTTTTCCGGAAATAAGATGAGCGGAAAAGAATCGGAGAAATCAAGGCTGTACTGCGCGGCCGGTTTTTCGGGGATCACGGCTATTCTGGCGCAGGGGATGACCGATTATATCTGGTATAATTACAGGATCTATCTTATATTCTGGCTGGTACTCGGGCTGACGGTCGCGGTGAAGCGCAGCGCGGCAGCCGTTTATACGGACGGCGGATACGATGAATCCTGCGGGACCTGCGAAGCTGCCCCGGCAGGCGAATGCGATGACCCGGGACAACATGATTTACAGTAAAAAAGTGAGGAAGAACAGATGAGAAAGACAGGCGCCGAAAAGACGCGACTCCGGCTTAATTTTATCGATATAATCGTTCTTGTGATCATACTGGCGGCAGCCGCGCTGCTTGCATATATTTTCCTTTCTTCCGATGTCGATCTTTTCGAAGGGAGCAGGAAGGTAACGGTGGAGTTCAAAGTGGAAATCCGGAACGTTCGTGAGGAGTTCCGCGATTTTATAAACATATCGGACCATGCCACGGACACCGTTACCCAATATTCGCTCGGGGAGGTTGTCGATGTCGAATATATGCCGGCCCGCTATACCGGCGTGAACCGCGCAACGGGCGAACTTGTTTTTTCGGATTATCCGGAGCACATCAACATCACCGTGACGATACGCTCGGAAGCGTCCGCCGACGGCGCCGACTACAGCCTCGGCGGATATAAAATAGCCGTGGGCAAAAAAGTCGCCCTGCGCACGCCGGATTTTATAAACGAAGGCTACTGCACGCAGCTGACGGAGGTGGGAGCAAATGGCTGAATTTCATGAAGACACGGCATATTCCGCCGATAAAAAGAAACGCCGTTTCAACGCCGTCGATCTGCTGATCCTGCTGGCGCTGGCTGCCGTAGTGACAGGCATCGCCCTGCGCTATAATCTTGCCGAAAGAATCGGGGTAAAGTCAGAGGAAGATACGGTCATCCTGTCTTTTCTGATCCAGGATATCAAGGAAACCTCAGCGGATGCGCTGGTTCTCGGGGATATGTTCTACTGGGAAGTCAATAAAATGCCGGTCGGCGAACTGATTTCCAAGAAGCCGTCGTTTGCAGAAGCCTTTGTGGAAAACGACGAGGGCATTCTGGTAAAGACGTTCAATGAAAACAGTTATGATGTAAGAGGCGAAATAAAGGCCAGAGGAAAGATCAAGGACGACGGATTCATGCTCGGAGGCACGCAGTTCCTGGCGCCGGGAAAGATCCTGTATGTCGAAAGCAAAAACATCATCGTAACCGTCACATTGACCGATATCACCCCCGCAAACGGTTGAAATTCATAGAAACACACAAAACGGCGCAGCTGCAGATAAAAAAATAAAAAAACCAAAAAACACTTGATTTTATAAGATTAATTTGATATAATTAATATACGTACAGGACTTCAAAGCATATTGTTTGCATTCCGGAAAAATCCGGAGAACTGCCTGGTATCTTTATAAATTACTGATAGGAGCGATCGGTCGATGATTTCGAAGGATGTAACCATTCAAAACAATGTAGGGCTTCATGCCAGACCCGCGACTTTTTTCATTCAGAAGGCGAATTCATATAAGAGCTCGATCTGGGTTGAGAAAGAAGACCGCCGCGTCAACGCTAAAAGTCTGCTCGGAGTACTGTCGCTCGGAATAATAAAGGGAATGACCATTACTCTGATAGCGGACGGGCCCGATGAAACGGACGCGCTTGAGGGACTCGTATCTCTGATAGATACAGGTTTTTCGGAGTAAAGCCGGTCCGGAATATTCGTTTACGGAAAAGACCGCCTGAAGATTTCCGGTATTTTTCCGTTTTTACAATATAAAATGACAGGGCGGATAAAAGCCGGGCAAAAAAAATTGTGCCCTGCCTTTTATATCGCCCTGTTTGCTGTTCAAAATACCGGACAATACCCGATAAAACGGATGATACCGGATCACTACGGTAATAAACATGACCGACAAAAACATTCCGCTGCTCGAAAAATCCGGACGGCTGCCGCTTTCTCCGGGCGTTTATATCATGAAAAACAAAAGCGGCGTCATTATCTATGTGGGAAAGTCCAAAGTGCTCCGGCAGCGCGTCACGCAGTATTTTCAGGACAGCGGCAGGCACGGTTTAAAAACGCAGAAGATGATTGAAGCGGTGTATGACTTTGACTATATGATCACCGACAGCGAAATCGAAGCGCTGGCGCTTGAAAACCGTCTTATAAAACTGCACCAGCCGAAATTCAATATAAAGCTGAAGGATGCCAAAAGCTATCCGTACATCAAAGTGACGCTCAACGAGGAATATCCGCGCATGTACGTCGTACGTTCGAGACAGAATGACAGCGCGCGTTATTTCGGCCCGTATTCGGGCACCGGTCCGGCTTATTCCATCATAAAGACAGCTCAGAAAACCTTCGGCGTCGCATCCTGTAAAAAGGAATTTCCCCGCGATATAGGAAAAGAACGCCCGTGTCTCTACCGCCAGCTCGGTCAGTGCGCGGCCCCCTGTTCGGGGGATGTGACCGGCGACGAATACCGCGAAATCTTCAGGGACATCCTCTCGTTTTTGCGCGGTTCGTTCGGTGATGTGAAGCGTTCGCTACAGGAGAAAATGGAATTCGCCTCGGAAAACCTTTTGTTCGAGACGGCGGCGCTCTGCCGGGACCGCATACGCGCACTCGACGCTTTATGGGAAAAACAGAAAGTCGTCGGACCGCCCGACGCCGACTATGATGTTTTCGCGCTTCATACGGAGGAACGCTGTTCGTGCCTGGCTGTGTTTTACGTCCGTTCGGGCAGCGTCATCGACAGCGAGCATTTTATTTTTCCGGCGGAACAGATTGCCGACGACGAGACCGTGACCGCGTTTATCGGAGATCTCTACAATAAGCGCGGGTATGTGCCGCGGGAGATCCTGTTCGGTTTCCCGGTCCGGGCGGAAGAGGAAAATGCGCTTGCGGCGTATATTCATGAACTCGGGGGAAGGACAAAGATCCGTCATCCCGAGAGGGGAGACCTGCGCGCCCTGTGCGACATGGTTTATGAAAACGCGGTCAGCCGTTCGTCCCAATATCTCGCCGATTCGGAAAAAGACAACAGGATGCTCGTAAAACTCGCGCAGCTTCTGTCTCTTGAAGTGGTTCCCATGCGCATTGAGGCATACGATGTATCCAACATGGGGGGCGACGCCACGGTTGCCGGCATGGTGGTTGCCGAAGACGGAAAACTGCGCAGGAGCTGCTACCGCACATACAACATCAGAACGGTGGAAGGTCAGGACGACTATGCCTCCATGCGCGAAGCGGTCGAGCGCAGGATGAGACATAAAAACGAACAGCTTCCCGATCTTATTCTGCTCGACGGCGGAAAAGGTCATGTTTCGACGATCAGAAAACTTCTTCTGGATATAGGGTCCGACATTCCGGTATTCGGCATGGTCAAGGACGAATACCACAAGACAAGGTCTCTGACGACCGACCGAGAGGACATAAGCATCGCGCGGGAGCAGGCTGTTTTTACTTTCATCTACAAGCTTCAGGAAGAAGTGCACCGCTTCACGCTGCAGAAGATGACCGACGCCAAAAGTATTTCCTACAAGCGTTATTCCCTCGAAGACATAAAGGGGATCGGTCCCGCAAAAGCAAAGGAACTGCTGGCTCATTTTAAAACGATGGCGAAAATCAGGTCGGCGTCAAAAGAGGAACTGCTCCGGGTCCGCGGCATCACCGAATGGAACGCGGACGCCGTAACAGCCTATTTTAAGGACTGGCAAAAAAACAAAAAAACAAAGCCGCAGTAGACGGCAGCGGGGTATAACTATGCGTATTATAACAGGAACGGCGCGCGGAATGCGCCTTGAAACACTTGAGGGCGAAGCGACCCGCCCGACCGCCGAACGCGTGAAGGAAGCGGTGTTCAGCATGATCCAGTTTGATATAGAAGGGCGGAAGGTACTCGATCTGTTTGCCGGGTCCGGTCAGCTCGGTCTGGAAGCGCTGAGCCGGGGCGCGGAGAAGGCGACCTTTGTCGACCGCAGCACCGACGCCGTTAATATCATCAGAAACAACGCGCGCAAAACCAAAATGTCCGACCGGTGCATCATCACGGGCAGCGACTGGGCCGCGTTTATAAAGGGAACTGCCGGGCGCGAAAAATACGGGATCATATTCATCGATCCGCCGTTCGCCGAAAATCTTGCGCCGGAGGTGTTGAGACGGCTGACCGAAGCGGACCTGATCGCCGACCATGCCATGATCGTAGCCGAAAGCGGCTCGGACGAAGAAATCACGGCACCCGGCTTAAAAACGCTCCGCCGCAATAAATACGGCAGAATATACATCAGCCTGCTGACAAAGGAGCCCGCGCCATGAGGCGCGCCCTGATCCCGGGTACATTCGACCCGCCGACCTCCGGCCATCTCGATATGATCAGACGGACCGCGCTTCTGTTTGACGAGGTTTATGTCGTCATCTTCGACAATTCCGAAAAAAGAAAAATGTTTCCGGCCCCGGTGCGTCTCGAGCTGGTCACCCTTGCCTGCGCGTCGCTCGACGGACAGGAGGGCATCGGAAAAATCATTCCCGGCCTCAGCGAGGGCATGCTGGCGGACTACGCGGCGGAACATAAGATAGACGCTGTCATCAAGGGAGCGCGCAACGCCACGGATTTCGACTACGAATACTGGCTGTCCATCATCAACCGGAGTTTCAATCCGGCCTTTGAAACGCTGATCATGCCCGCCAAAGCGGAATATCAGCATATCAGTTCGACCGTTGTGCGCGAACTGA
>CAZVPD010000049.1:0-21840 GCA_964628455.1 uncultured Lachnospiraceae bacterium | reverse complement strand
GTTTGCCGTCGTTTCTGTTTACGCATATATTTCATCGATTTCAATTACGTATATCCCGCGTTTATACGATCATATACATGGTGTTTTTGTTCCTTCATCCTTTGCATGCCGCCAAAAAGCTGAGCCTTTCGCACTGCTTTCGCAGTCATTTGGGTCTGCTTTTTTTCGGACTTTTGCTGCCGGCTTGACTTTTATGATAACGCTCCGATCCATACGTCGGGGATTTCGGTTAATGCATCCGATGATCATGCTTTGCTTTCTGTTTTATTACACCGGCAGCGGACTTGGCGGTGTAGCCATTGACCGCCGGGGGATGCAGCAACAAAAAGATTTAAAAAAACAGTCCATTCTTCTCTTCGGCTCTTGATTTTTATTTCGAATATGATATAATAAATTCAATAAAATGTAAAACGTCAGCCCGCAGACCGAAAAAACATCGCGCAGAAACGAATAATAAAATAACGGGAGATGATACTTATATGAAAAAAATTTTATCCCTGATCCTGCTGACCGCCCTTGTTCTTTCCATGTCCTCGTTTATCTTCGTGCAGGAACAATCCGGACAGTATATCATCGTGTTCAAAACGGTTGTCGACAGCGTCGTCACCGAACAGCTGAAAGAAAAAACAGTCCGTATGTATTCGAATTTTCCCGCTCTGGTGGTCCGCATTCCGGACTACATGCTGAAGGGACTCGCCATGCTGCCGAATATCGAATCCATAGAAGAGGACTTCGTGATCAGCACAGCGGAGCAGACGCCCGACTGGGGGATCGCGCGGACCGGCGCGCCCGGCGCATGGGCGTCGGATTATACGGGCGACGGCGTCAAAATCGCCGTTGTCGACACGGGCATCGCGGCGCACGAAGATTTAAAACCCGTCGCAGGCGGCGCTTCGATGGTGTCCTATACGACATCCTACAGCGACGATAACGGACACGGCACGCACGTGGCGGGCATTATAAACGCAATAAACAACGGCATTGGATCGGTGGGCATAGCGCCCGGTTCCGCTCTGTATGCGGTCAAAGTACTGGACCGGGACGGTTCGGGCTATATTTCCAATGTGGCTGCCGGAGTGGACTGGGCCATCACAAACGGAATGGACATCATCAATTTAAGCCTCGGTTCTTCCAGATCCTCCACGACTCTCAAGAGAGCGGTGGATTCCGCCTACTCAAAAGGTATTCTGGTTGTGGCGGCGGCGGGCAACACCGGCAATTCGGCCGGTACCGGCGACAACGTGCAATACCCCGCAAAATACGATTCGGTTATAGCGGCTGCGGCAACCGACATCAACGATAAGAGGGCAACCTTTTCTTCCACGGGAAGCACCGTCGAAGCCGCGGCGCCGGGTGTCGGCATACTGAGCACATACACGGGAAATCAGTATGTGTCCCTGAGCGGAACATCGATGGCCGCGCCTTACGTGTCAGGCAACCTCGCTCTGATCATGGACGCATTTCCGGACCTGTCGGCAGCGGAGGTGCGCGCGAAGCTTCGCGAGACGGCCTTCGATCTGGGAGCAGCGGGAAAAGACCCGTTATACGGATACGGTCTGATCCAGGCGCCGGCTGCGGGAAGCGGCACAATACCCGATCCCGAACCGGAACCCGACCCGGATCCCGAACCCCCTGTTGTGCGGGAAACCCTGACCGTCATCACCACGGATAAGAGCTCCTATACCCGGGGTCAGAGCGTCTACATCACCGTAAAAGTTACGGATACGGAAAATACGGTAATCCCGGGCGCAGCCGTTAAGATCACGGTGAAACCGGTATACGGCACCACAACGACCCTGAACGGGACCACAAACGGAGAAGGAATATTCACTGCCGTCTACACGACCAGATTCTACTCCTTCAGGGGCACCTATACGATCACGGCGACAAGCACATACGGCGACTATACACCGAGCACAGCCACAAAAACGTTTACGCTGACCTGACCTTTTTACGGTACGGCTGTCAAACGAATTTCGGATTTAATTTTTTAAAGATAAACGCGGCGCATACGGCCCCCCCCGCCGGGAATTCCGTATGCGCCGCATTCTGCAGGCCGTATTTTACGTGTATGAAAAATCAAAGATCGGTTTCATATCCGGAAACGGATCTTTCATGAAAGCCGGATCCGGATCCCCTCTGTCCGAAGCTTCCATGAAGTCAAACAGCGCGCAGAAATCCGGCAGCGCATGCCTGTGGCCGCCTTCGCGGTACAGGGCGCCGATCCTGTCTCCGGCTCCGAGGAAACGGTATACCTCGCGCGCAGCCATAAAGGTCTGCCAGCTTCCGCGGGGATTGCTCCATATGTCCGCGAGACCTTCGGTCTGCAGAAAACAACGGGGCGCAACCAGCGCTTTGAAAAAATGCATGTCATACGGCAGTTCTGTTTCACGGCCGATATAATCCTTCATCCGCGGCCCCATCCAGTACGGCACAGCCCTGACCAGATCCTCCAGCTTTTCGCTGCGAAGGTCTTCGAATCCTCCGGCATCCGCGTCCTCAATCTGCTCATACCGGTAGCAGCCGCATCCGTGGGCGCCGCTGTTGTTGGGATTGGTCCAGGCAAAACGCGTATCAACCGCGCCGGCAAGCAAGACGGTTTTGCCCCCGCGGGAATGCCCCGTTATCGCAACCCGGGAAGCATCGGCAAAATCCAGCTGTCCGAGCGCGTCCATTGCCCGGCTGTACCCCCAGGCCCATGCGGAGATCGCGCTGAAGCTGCTGTCGGGGTATAAAAGATAAATGCCGTTGTCCCGCCGGTCCGAATATATATCGGCAGCAAATTCGGTCCTGTTGAACTTGGCGACGATGTATCCGCGCCGGTTCGCTTCGGCGATGACATCATCCCCGCAGTTTGTATAGCAGCCGTCTCCCGTCAGCACGACCGGAAGCTTTCCCTCCCTGTCCGGGCGGTAAACCTGAAGCATAAAGCTGAACGGACGTTCCTTTGTCCCCGTATGCACGCGATAGGAATTCAGTTTTCCCTTTCCTGGCCTGTGCACGGCCTCCGTCTCCGTAAATTCGGGTTCCGGGGGCATTCCGCCGAATTCTGTCAGAACGGCGCTGCGGAGTATTTCCGAGCGCCGCAGCTCCCAGTCCGCCGTGGTCCGTACATAGGATCCCGAATCCGTAACAAACGGGTCGGGAAGCATGCCGAGAACCACATCTTTCCGTTTTTCCATTTTTCATCATCCTCTTTTTTCTTATTTCTTTTTTCCGATTTCCGCGGTCCCGATTCCGACCGCGGCAGCCGGCTGCCGTTGTATACGGCAAAGCACGGACCCCCGGGTGTTACAATCCGGTGTCCGTGCTTTATTCAATCGTATAAATAATTTTCAAACTGCCGGATATTGACGCGCTTGCCGATGACCACGATCATATCGTCTTTTTTCAATACGGTGGTCGGCGTAATTTCGGTGGTTATGGCATTCTGACTTTTCAGCGCTATGATATTCAGCATAAATTTCTTTCTGATATTGGTCTCCGCGACGGTAACGTTGTCGATCTTTTCGCTGAGATTGATTTCGATGATATCCACGTCATCGCTCAGCGAGATATACTCCAAAACGCGGGGTGAAATCAGCTTGTTGGCCAGTCTGACCGCCATATCCCTTTCGGGATATACGACTTCGGCGCCGAGGAGCTCGAGCACACTCCCCTGTTCGGGGCTGATGGCTTTCGAGATAACCTTTTTGATCCCGAGCTGAATAACAGTCAGGGTGGTCAGAATGCTGGTGTCGATTTTTTCACCGATGCAGACGATCACCGTATCGCAGTTGCGAAGGCCTACTTCCTGCAGAGATTCCCTGTTGAGTTCACTCATCAGAAAAGCATTGTCCGTAAAAGCGGAGGCATCTTTTATTTTCGTTTCATTGCTGTCTATCACAAGCACTTCCCTGCCGGCTTTTGCCAGCGTTTCGGCCAGCGCAAAACCGAAACGGCCTAGTCCGATGATCCCGTATAATTCCGATGTTCTTTTTTTCAACATATATTTCCTTCCTCCGCCGGTCATCCTACCGATACGGACTCTTCCGCATACGAAATATTCGTCTGCCGCTTTTCGATCAGAATCGATGCGATCGTCAGCGGACCGATCCTGCCGACATACATCGTGAATATTAAAACAAGCCTGCTCATCAAATTCAGTTCCGTCGTTATTCCGGCAGACAAACCCACCGTCGCAAAACCCGAAACCGCTTCAAACAGCAGGGACAGGAACTTTTTTTCCGGCTCGAATACGCAGAGCAGAAACGTCGAAACGATGACCGTGAAAAAAGCCAGCAAAGTGATGATAAAGGCCTTTTGCGGAACATCGGCCGGAATTTTTCTTTTAAATACAGACGGATTTTTATTTTTGACAGCGTGGATCAGCGAGCAGGCAAGAATAAAAAAAGTCGTCGTTTTAATACCGCCGCCCGTAGAGCCGGGCGAGGCCCCTATAAACATGAGAATTATAAGGACAAACATACCCGCATTCGAAAATCCGCCGGTCTGCCAGGTGGAGAAGCCGGCCGTTCTCGCGGAGGTGCTGAAGAAGAACGCCCCGAGCCAGGTCATATTTTCCGTCATCCGGAGCAGCAGCGTACCGCCTGCCAGCAGTGAAACGGTGGAGATCAAAACGATCTTGGTATGCAGGCTGAATTTTTTAAACGAATGTTTTTCAATGAGTTCACGGATGACAAAAAAGCCCAGTCCCCCGAAAATAACAAGCATGCACGTGGTCAGATTCAGCATGATGTCCGAGCGATAAGACCCGAGTCCCCGGAATCCCCCTAAAATATCAAACCCGGCGTTGTTAAACGCCGATACGGAATGAAAAGCGCTGATCCCCAGCGCATCCCAGAAAGGATAATCCCGGGCGAAGACCGTAAGGTTCAGCAGCATACCCGCGAATTCAAAACAGAAAGTCATGATCAAAACGGATTTTACGAGGGACAGGATGCCTTTATATGAATTGTAATTGAGCGCTTCCTTGACCAGAACACGCTCCCTCATATTGATTTTTCTGCCGGAAAACATCATCAGCCCGACACCGATGGATGTGAACCCCAGGCCGCCCGTCTGTATCAGCAAAGCAAGAATGGTTCGCCCGAATACCGTAAAAGTATCCGCGGGGTCCACGGTAGTCAGACCTGTGACGCATACGGCACTCACGGACGTGAACAGCGCGTCTGTTACGGACAGTTCCACACCTTTCCTGACCGAAAAAGGCAGCATCAGGAGCACCGCACCCGCGAGTATGACGGCGGCAAATCCGAGCGCTATTACTTTTCCCGGCGTTATTCTTCGTTTCAGCATAACTATTCCCGTTTATTCCCGCCCGCTGTCCTTTATTTTTTTGCGCCCGAAAATTTATTCAGCAATACGATCGACAATATGATGACCGCGGTCACGATAAAGATAAACAGCATCCCCTTTGCCATGATCGGCAGGGTCGTTAAAAACAATTCCAGATTCATTTTTTTCACCTATCCTAAAAAGTTGAGAATCAGTCCGCCGGCGATGACCGAGGCGATCTGTCCCGAAACATTCGCGCCGACCGCGTGCATAAGCAGAAAGTTCTGATCGTCGGCAGCCAGACCCATTTTATGGACCACCCTTGCCGACATGGGAAACGCGGATATGCCCGCGGCGCCTATCATCGGATTTACTTTTTTCTTTGTAAACAGGTTCATGATCTTGGCGAACATCACTCCGCCGATGGTATCGAAAATAAACGCGATCAGGCCGAGTGCGAGGATCAGAAGCGTCCGGGGATTTAAAAATGCGTCCGCCTGCATCCTCGCGGCAACCGTGATCCCGAGCAGCAGCGTGATCAGGTTGGCCAGCATATTCTGCGCGCTGTCCGAAAGCGAATTCAAAACGCCGCATTCGCGGATCAGATTTCCGAACATCAGAAATCCCACCAGCGCAACCGCACGGGGGGCCACGATGCCGGAAATCACCGTCACGATGATCGGGAAAAGGATCCTGGTCAGCTTTGAGATATCCCTCTGTTCATAGGGCATGCGGATGAGGCGTTCTTTTTTCGTGGTGATGAGCCTGATAATAGGCGGCTGGACAATAGGCACCAGAGCCATATACGAATATGCGGCCACGATGATCGGGCCGATATAATTCGATTTAAAATAATTCGCCACAAAGATGGAAGTCGGTCCGTCCGCGGCGCCGATGATCGCTATGGATGCCGCGTCCTTTATCTCGAATCCGAGCAGCGAAGCCATGCTCAAAGTAAAGAATATGCCGAACTGCGCGGCAGCTCCGAACAGCATCAGTTTCGGGTTCGAAAGCAGAGGACCGAAATCGATCATCGCCCCTATGCCAATAAACAACAACAGCGGGAACATTTCGTTTGCGATCCCCGAATTAAAAAGCAGGTCGATAATGCCCTCTTCCTCAATCCCGTTATAGATCTGCGTCACCGCGCCCGAATTCGGCAGATTGACGAGTATGGCTCCGAATCCCATGGGCAGGAGCAGCGCAGGCTCCATGTTTTTGTTTATGGCAAGAAATATAAGCAGCCCGCCAATGATCCACATGACGACCTGTTGCCACTCGATATTTAAAAAGTTGCCGTATAAAGCTTCCACGCGATTTTTTACCCCCGAACAATTTAATACCCTATTATATTACATATGCGTCCTTTTTGCAAGACACTTAACCGATTTTTTTCGGATATAAACAGCCGTCTTCCCCCCGTCCGTGAACGGCGGTCCGGAAAAAATATTTTTGCCATATTATTATTATAAAGTTTTTATAAATTTCATATTTTTATGATATGATAACCGCGTATGGTTTTCAGACAGAACATCACCGTAAGACTATTCCGCATATCTGCCCGGCCGTACCCGCACATGCGGTGATCATGATATCTATTCTAAAAAACGGAAGGGATGATCCGCCGATTGGAAATTGAATTTTTATGGTTTATCAAAGAAGTTTTTTCCAACCCCATTTTAATGACGACGATCCTGCTGACCATGGGTGTGATTTTCGTTAACGGCTGGACGGATGCGCCGAACGCCATCGCCACATGTATCGCAACGCGCGCGATGAGCCCGCGCAGCGCGGTGTTCATGGCCGCGATATTCAACTTTTTCGGGGTTTTTGTCATGACTCTTGTCAACTCCACAGTCGCCATGACCATAAAAAATATGGTGAACTTCAGCGGAGACAATCAGGCGGCCATCATAGCGTTATGCGCGGCGCTGGTCGCCATCATCATCTGGGCGACCGTCGCCTGGTACTTCGGCATTCCGACAAGCGAAAGCCACGCCCTGATCGCGGGACTTTCGGGAGCGGCCATCGCCCTGCAAAACGGACTGGGCGGGATCAACGGCAAGGCATGGGTCACCGTCCTGTACGGGCTTGTCCTGTCGACCCTTCTCGGTTTCGGGAGCGGGTACGGTTTCACCAAAATCACCATGTTTCTCTTCAAAAACACCGACCGAAGAAAAACATCCGGCTTTTTTAAAAACGCGCAGATATTCGGCGGAGCCGCCATGTCCTTTATGCACGGAGCTCAGGACGGGCAGAAATTCATGGGCGTCCTTATCCTGGGAGTTTTTCTTGTAAACGGCAGCGACACGACCGGCAGCGCGGTCATCCCGCTGTGGATGATGCTTTTATGCTCGGTCGTCATGGCGGTGGGAACCTCGGTGGGGGGATATAAAATCATCAAGGCAGTCGGCATGGATATGGTAAAACTCGAAAAATACCAGGGGTTTACAGCCGACTTCGCCGCCGCGTCCTGCCTGCTGCTTTCGTCTGTTTTCGGCATACCGGTTAGCACGACCCACACAAAAACGACCGCCGTCATGGGAGTGGGGGCCACAAAGCGCTTATCGGCCGTCAATCTGGGTGTCGTCAAGGACATGGTCTTTACATGGATCCTGACTTTTCCCGGCTGCGGCATCATCGGATTTCTCATATCCAAACTGTTTCTGCTGATTTTTTAACCGCGGATAAAAACCGGTGACCGTTTCGTTACTTAAAAGAAAGGTGTGTTAAAATATATGTCAAAAAAGAACGAGGATTTTTTCTTCAGCAATTTTATCGAAAGCGCCGCGGTGGCCTGCGAGGCGGCGGAATTACTTAAAAAAGACCTCAGCGCATTCAGCGTCGGAGCGCTGCCCGAAATGCTGATACAAATGCACGATATAGAAAACAGAGGCGACGTGACAAAGCATAAAATGATCCACGAACTGGTCCGTGCTTTCATAACGCCCATCGAACGCGAGGACATCATGAAACTGAGCCAGAAACTCGACGACGTCATCGATTCGATCGAGGATATCCTGATCCGCATATACATGAACAACGTCACCGAGATACGCGAGGACAGCATAGCTTTCGCATCCCTGCTGATCCGCGTCTGCAGCGCGACAAAACAAACGCTCGAGGAGTTCCGCTATTTTAAAAAATCGAAAAAACTCAAGGATCTGATCATTGAAATCAACCACATCGAAGAAGAAGGGGACGCCATGTACATCAGTTCCATGAGAAAACTTCATTCGACGACCAAAGACCCTCTTACGGTCATCGCATGGCGCGATATCTACGAGTTTTTCGAAGGTTGCTGCGACGCCTGCGAAGACGTCGCCGACATTGTGGAGAGCATCGCCATCGGCAACACATAAAACATTTTTATATCCGGACTTCTTTCAACGGGATACAGATGTCATTACGACGGCTGTATTTCTTTTTTTATACCCTTTTCCGTCAGGTGCCGGGATCGGGTCACAGGACCCGCACGGAAAATTGTTCGGCCAGGATATCCGTCAGCAGGCGTTCGTCCTCCGAAAGCCGCCTGTCATTGCGGTAAACGACCGCGATATCCCTTGTCAGCGGCATCCCCTCCACGGTATAACAGCAGACCCCTTCCGGTATGCGGTGATCTTTTAAAAACAGCTCCGGTATCAGGCTTATCCCCGTTTTTGCCTCCACCATCAGACAGGCCGTTTCGACGCTCTGACATTCCATCAGAATATCCGGCGCAGCATCAAACTCAGCGAAAAAACTCCGCATCACGGCGCCGAGGTACATCGAAGGGTCAAGCACGATAAACGGCTTGTCAGCCAGATCGTTCAGCGATACGGACGGGAATTCTCCCGGGCCCGCGGTCCCGAAGCGGAATTTTTTGTCCGCGGCCAAAAACAGGCGTTCGGTCATCAGGTGTATGCTCGTGTACTGCACGGTATCCTGCTGCGGCGTGTCGACCATCAGGTCGATTTTGCCCTCATTGAGCATGCCGAGAAGTTCGCGGTACGGCTGTTCGACGACC
Source organism: uncultured Lachnospiraceae bacterium (assembly GCA_964628455.1). Taxonomy (GTDB): domain Bacteria; phylum Bacillota; class Clostridia; order Oscillospirales; family CAG-272; genus JAQVWU01. Next base: position 12,557 of record CAZVPD010000049.1, on the reverse strand, counting down.
GACAGCAGGCAGTTTCCTGTCTGTCCGCAGAATTTTTCCAATGCCTCCGGGAGGATATTTTTACTCAGACAGGAGGATATGCCGGCCGTCAGCTTCCGCCGGATCCCCCCCGACACGGCAGCCATCCGCGCAAGCATCCTGTCTTCCGAATGAAGCGTGATTTTAGCCCACTCCAGAAACACCTCCCCCTCGGCCGTCAGCCCGAGAGGCGTCTTTTCCCTGTCAAAAAGCAGAACGCCCATCTGTTTTTCCAGCATCCTGATACTCTGGCTCAGCGAGGGCTGCGAAACATAAAGCTTCTGAGCCGCTCTGGTAAAGCTTTTTTCCTCATCCACCGCCGCAACATATCTTAAAATATTCAGATTCAATAAAAATCACTTCCAAACCTATTTTTATATACCCTTCCATTATAGAATTGTTTTATGAAAAATTCAATGCTCCGATAGGAACTTCCTATTGAATTCAAAATATTATTATATTTTACTTTTTCGGCAGAACAGTGTATAATTCTTTGTTATGTTGTTCTTTATTTGCATGTGAGGGAAAGGATTTCGCATGGAAGCACTCATCACGGCAGCAATGATCTTCTGCGGCGCCGCCATCGGCGCCGGTCAGTTTTACCTGTTAAAAAACATAACCGGACGGATATTGATTTCCGGCAAAAATCCGGTACTCCCCCTGCTGCTGAAGGCTGCCGTCTACGCCGTTTCCGCCGTTCTGCTGCTGACGGTGCTGCGGGACCGGATCGCTTTTGCCGGGATCGGATTCGGGGCGGGCATACTCCTGTCCTCTTTTATATACTTTGCCTGCGTTCATTGCCGCAGCAGCAATTCCGTCGGAAAGAAGGCCGAATAAGATGGGAACCGGAGAGATCATAAAAATGGCGGTGACCGCCGCAGTCGGAGCGGGGGCCTTTATCGCAAGATCCGCGGCGAAACAAAAGCTCGAAAACACCGTGCAGCCGAAAAAGGTCAGGACATTCCGGACGCTGATGTTTGCCCTGATGATCATCTGCGCATGGTATTTCGTAGGCATCATCATCAGTCTGTTTTCCGGCGGTTCAGGCGGGCTCGAAGTCGAATTCAAATTGTTCCCGCCCCGGACGACGTTATTCGGGATCTCCTTTTCAAGCTCAACCGTCATCACATGGGGGATCATCGCGGTATTTTTGCTGCTGTCCCTGATCTTCAGATTTTTTATATTCCCGAGGTTTGCGGAAAAGCCGAAAGGCATTCAGAATGTGATCGAGATCGCGGTCGAATCCGTCTGTTCCTTTACGAAAAACGTCACGGGCGACCTTTCGGACGAACTCCCGGCATACATGTTCTCCGTCGCCGCCATGCTGATCGGCTGCGCAGTCGCCGAACTTTTCGGACTGAGGCCACCGACAGCCGACCTTGTGATGACTTTTTCGCTCGGGCTGGCCACTTTCTTTTTAATTAACTTTTTAAGCATAAAAAAGAAAGGGATCAAAGGCAGGATCAAAGGGCTGGCCTCCCCTTCGCCGATCATTTTCCCTATGAAAGTTCTTTCAGACATTTCCGTCCCCGTTTCGCTCGCATGCCGGCTTTTCGGCAATATGCTGGGCGGGATGATCGTCATGGAACTGCTGAAATCCTCCCTCGGAGGATATTCCATCGGCCTGACCGCTCTGGCGGGCTTATACTTCAACGTCTTCCACCCGCTGATACAGACCTATATTTTTATTATTCTCTCACTGACATTTATAAACGAAGCCGCGGAACACGAATAACCGAAAAAAACGAATATTACAATCTATATAACAAACCGGAGGATATGAACGATGAACGCAATTGCCGCAGCACTGGCACTTTTACCTGCCCTGGGAGCAGGCGCTATGATGGGATACGCAACAGGTCAGGCAGTACAGGCGATCGCGCGCCAGCCCGAAGCTTCGGGTAAAATAAGCTCTGTACTGCTCCTCGGCCTTGCGATCGCCGAATCGACCGCGATCTATGCTTTTGTTATCGCACTGATACTGAGCGCCAAGGTATAAATATAAATGAAGGTGAGGTTCCGGTAAATGGAAGGGCTTGACGCCGCAAAAATCCCGATGGATTTATTGCTGAATTTATTGAATATAGTGCTTTTATATATTATCCTCCGTGTTCTCGTCTACAAGCCGGTTAAAAAGTTTCTTGACGCCCGTATCGGAAAAGTCGTCGACCTGACCGAAAAAGCGGAACAGAGAAAATCGGAAGCCGATAAACTGGTCGGCGACTATGAAAAAATACTCGCCGGAGCCGGTGAAAAAACGAATGAGATCCTCCTTGCAAGCCAGAAAAAGGCATCCGAAGAAGCTGCGGCAAAACTTGCCGAAGCAAAAAAAGAAGCGGACGCTCTTTTGAACGCGGCCAGGATCAAAATCGAAGAGGAACGCGAAGCTTCGGTAAAAGCGATGAGAAAAGAAGTCGCCTCCCTTGCTGTCGATATTTCGAAAAAAATACTCGCGCGCGAAGTAAACGACAGCGATAATATGAAACTGGCGCAGGAGTTTTTTGCCGAAAGCCCGGCAAAAAAGTGACCGGCGCCGGCTTATTTCCCGTATCCCGAAAATATACACGGAAAGTCAGGTGCTCCGTATGATAAAAGCGACCATTACAGAAGCCGGGAATATGACCGACGAGACCTACGCGTACATATGCAGGGGGGTCGGGCGTAAATTCGGCGATACGTTCGAATTCGAACGAATAACCGACAAAAGCATCATCGGGGGTTTCATCGTCTGTTTCAAAGGCAAAGTTTACGACAGGAGCGTCAGCGGACAGCTCATGAAAATGAAAGAATACATATCGGAATAAAAAGAAAGGGGGGAGATTCATCGCACCATGGGCGAACTGACCGCAGAAAACATAAACACTTATTTAAAGCGAAGGATCGAATCCTTTGAGAAAAAAGATATATACTACCGCTTCGGTTCCGTTTCCAAATCGGGCGACGGAGTCGTCAGGATCGACGACCTGCCTCACAGAAGATACGGCGAACTGCTCGAATTTAAAAGCGGCATCTACGGCATGGTCATGGACCTCGAGGAAAACGGAGTCGGCGCCGTGCTTTTTGATTCTTCGGACAGCGTCGGCGTCGGCGACGCCGTGCGCGGGCTGAACACTGTTTCCGATGTACCTGTCGGCGACGACCTGATCGGACGGGTGATCGACCCGCTCGGGAGGACATACGACGGCGAGCCTCTCAAAACACGCGAAAGCCGCACCATAGAACGTCCGGCGCTTCCCCTCATCAAAAGACGGCCGGTCGACACGCCCCTTCAGACCGGGATCATTTCCATCGACAGCATGATCCCCATAGGGCGCGGCCAGCGCGAACTGATCATCGGAGACCGTCAGACCGGGAAAACCTCGATTGCAATGACCACAATATTGAATCAGAAGACCACGGGCGTTATCTGCATTTACTGTGCGATCGGGCAGAAAGCCTCCAACGTTTCGCAGATCATCAAAACGCTCAGGGAAAGCGAGGCGATGAAATACAGCATTGTCGTATCCGCAACAGCTTCAGACAGTCCGGCGATGCAGTATCTGGCCCCTTATTCCGCCTGCTCGATCGCCGAATACTTCATGGAAAAAGGCCGGGACGTACTCGTCGTTTATGACGACCTTTCAAAACACGCGGTCGCCTACAGGACCATGTCCCTGCTGCTGCACAGACCGCCGGGACGGGAAGCCTATCCCGGAGACGTATTCTATCTGCACAGCCGCCTGCTTGAAAGAGCCGCCTGCCTGAAGGACGGGGGAAGCGTGACCGCGCTTCCGATCATCGAGACGACCGGAGGCAATATCTCGTCCTATATCCCGACAAACGTCATCTCCATCACCGACGGCCAGATCTATCTGGAAAGCGAGCTGTTCTGGAGCGGAATACGCCCCGCGGTGAACACGGGTCTTTCCGTATCGCGTGTAGGGCGCGCCGCGCAAACCGAAGCGATGAAAAAATTATCGGGAAAACTCAGGATCGAACTGGCGCAGTACCGTGAAATGGCCGTGTTTGCCCGGTTCGGAGCCGACATAGACCAGCTGACAAAAGACCTGCTGAAGCGCGGCGAATGTCTTTCGCTGCTGTTCATACAGGGCAAAAACAGCACTTATTCGCTTTCGGAAATGGCCGTGCTTCTGCTGGCTTTCAGAAACGACGTTTTTGCCAATACGGAACCCAAAAACGCGCACGATGCATCCGAAAACCTGCTTGTACTCGTAAAGACAAAACACGGGGATATCATGAGTTCCATAGATAAAAAGCTGGATTTCACGGAAGAGCAGGCCGGGGTCCTCAACGACACGATGCAGACCTGGCGCAGGGAATGCGTGCTCCCGCAGTGAAAAACATGAACGACATCAAGCGGAATCTCGCCGCCGTCAGGCAGACCCGCCAGATAACAAACGCCATGTATCTGCTTTCCGCGTCGCTGACAAAAAAAGCGATGTCTCAGATACAGTATAACCTGATCTATATGCGGCGTGTCCGCGCCGTGGTCAGGGAGATCCTCGAAAAGTCGGCCGATACGGAACACCCCTACCTCAAGCAGCGGGAAAAGGGCAGGGCGGCTTTTTTAATCCTCACATCGGACAAAGGACTTTGCGGCGCATACAACAGCAATGTATGCGAATGCGCGGCCGAAGAAATAAAAAAGCACCCGGATCCGTACACGATTTCTTCGGGTCTCTGCGGAACGGAGATTCTGGCGGAACTCGGGATCCCCGTCGCAGTGAAAGAACTCAGCGCTTCGCAAAAGCCTTCCATATACAGCGCCAGGATGACCGGCGAACACCTTGTCAATCTCTATAACGACCGGGAAGTCAGCGAAGTGTATATCGCCTTCACAAGGTATATCAGCCAGGCGGTGCAGAAACCCGTCTGCATCCGGATCCTGCCGCTCGGTATAGATGATTTCAGCGAGGTCAGCGATGAATATCTCTACAGCGCGGACCTGATTTACGAGCCCTCTATAACCGAAGTTTTCGACACCCTCGTCCCGCAGTACATCATCGGCTATGTGTATGAATGCCTGAACCAGTCCATGCTGTGCGAAAATATCGCGCGCATGACGGCTATGCAGAGTTCCACGCGCAACGCGGACGGGATGCTCAAAAAACTTAGCTTCGAATACAACAACGCGCGTCAGCTCGCGATCACCAACGAGATCATAGAAATAGCCGCGGCGACAGAACTCATATCCAAATCAATATAAAGCAAAAGGATCTTCAAATGGGAAATATTGTTAAGGGGTCCATTGTCAGGATAGCCGGTCCGGTGATCGACATGCGGTTTGACGCCGGCAGCGAACCTCCGATTTATTCGCTGGTCAGCACCGACGATTATTCGCATCATATGGAAGTCGCCGCACATCTGGAAAAAGGCCTTGTCCGATGCATCGCACTGGAGGCTGCCGAAGGACTTCTCTGCGGAACGGGCGTTGTTTCGGACGGCGAAGGTATAACGGTCCCGGTCGGCGACAGTGTGATCGGGCGCGTCGTCGACGTGCTCGGAAGGCCTATTGACGGAAAAGGAGAAATAAACTCCCCCCGGCGATGGCCCATACACCGCAAAGCTCCGTCCCTTTATGAACAGAAACCCGCGACGGAATTGCTGGAAACCGGTATCAAAGTGATCGACCTTCTGGTACCTTATGCAAAGGGTGCGAAAATCGGACTTTTCGGCGGCGCCGGCGTCGGAAAAACCGTTCTGATCATGGAACTGATCCATAACATCGCGGTGAATCACGGAGGATATTCTGTTTTTGCCGGCGTAGGCGAACGCAGCCGCGAAGGCATCGAGCTCATCCGCGATATGGAAGAGAGCGGGGTCATCCATAAGTCGGTCCTGGCTTTCGGACAGATGAACGAGCCTTCGGGGAGCAGAATGAGGGTAGCTCTGACGGGACTTACGATGGCCGAATATCTCCGCGATGAAAAGCGTCAGGACGTTCTGCTTTTTATCGACAACATATACAGATACATTCAGGCGGGGAACGAGGTCAGCGCGCTGCTCGGCCGCCTGCCGAGTGCCGTCGGGTATCAGCCTACGCTTGCAAACGAACTCGGCGAACTGGAAGAGCGCATAGCTTCGACCGACAAAGGGTCCATAACGTCGGTTCAGGCTGTCTACATACCCGCCGACGACCTTACGGATCCGGCGCCCGCGACGATCTTCACCCACCTTGACGCCACCACGGTACTGTCAAGGGATATCGCCGAACAGGGCATCTATCCCGCGGTCGATCCACTCAATTCCGCAAGCAGGATCCTGGAAAAAGAATATGTGGGGGCCCTGCACTACAGGGTGGCGCGGGATGTTCAGGAATGCCTTCAGCGCTATCATGACCTGAAAGACATCATCGCCATCCTCGGAATGGACGAACTTTCGCCCGATGACAAGCGCACCGTTTACAGGGCAAGAAAACTGCAGCGCTTCATGGCGCAGCCCCTGCATGTGGCCAAAGCTTTTACCGGAGCCGAAGGCCGGTTCGTCCCGGTCGCGACAACCGTCGAAAGTTTCCGGCAGATCGTGGACGGAGAAACCGATGCGATTCCCGAAAGCGCCTTTTTCATGGCCGGCGATATAGACGAAGTGCGCGAAAAAGCAAAAAAAGTCCGGTAAACAAGTGCCCCGAAAACATGCGGACATCCATTTATAAGAAAGGAACCGCCGACGCGGTATGAAGCATGCCGAAAAATTTCAAGCTTGAAGTCATCACGCCGATCCGGCAGTTTCTTTTGACCGATGCGGAAGCCGTGACCGTCCTGTGCCCCGACGGAGAACTGACCGTCCTTGCCGACCACGCGCCCATGGCAGCGGCGCTGTCTGTCGGCGCGCTCAAAATTAAAGAGAACGGGGTCTGGCGCACGGCATTCCAGTCCGAGGGCTTTCTTGTCGTGCGTCCGGACGAAGTGCTGATCTTTGCCCAGACCTGCGAATGGCCCGAAGAAATCGATCTCGCGCGCGCCGAGGAGGCAATGAACCGGGCTCTTGAAAAGCTCCGCCATAAACAAAGCATTTACGAGCATAAGCATACCGGGATCTCTCTGACACGCGCTCTGACAAGGCTGAAGATCGGCAGAAACCAGAACCAATGATCCCGGGCGCCGTCCGACCGACGGCGCTTTTTTTATGCCCTGCCCCATAGCAGCGGACACACGGCATTTAAAATAAATAAAAATATTTTAAAAAAGTATTCCAATAAGACACGACTTGTGCTATAATACAAAAGATAAAATCTTTAAGCGCGGTACAGAGCTGCCGGCAAGGTTAAATATTACCGTCCGGGCATATCCGGTATGAATATAAAATATATTTTACGGAAACGACGACGGAATCTTTGTAAAGCCTTGTCCCGGGACAGGGTTCTTTTTTATGGAAAGGATTTTGATTTTGAAATTCAAGGCTCAGATCATGGATGAGGCGGCTGTGGAAAGGGCGCTGATGCGCATATCCCATCAGATCATCGAAAGCAACCGCGGCACCGAAAACATCTGCCTGATCGGCATCAAAACGAGGGGTATCCCCCTGGCGCGCCGGATAGCCGGAAACATAAAAAAGATCGAAAACACGGAGATCGGGGTCGGCGCTCTGGACATCACGCTGTACCGCGACGACCTGTCTCAGATAGCCGCCGAACCCGTCGTCAGCGATACGGACGTGCCGTTTTCCGTCGCCGGAAAAACGGTGATCCTGGTCGATGACGTGATTTTTACCTCCCGGACGGCGAGGGCAGCCCTTGAAGCGGTCATGAAACTCGGACGTCCCGCAAAAATCCAGCTTGCGGTACTTATAGACCGGGGACACAGCGAACTGCCCGTCAAAGCGAATTTTGTCGGAAAGAACATACCCTCTTCCCTGAATGAAGTCATACTGGTGCACCTTGCGGAATATGACGGGGAAACCGATGTCGGCATCTATGAAAAATAAAAATAAACAAAGGTGAGGAAAATGATGAAAGAAAGACAAGTCACAGGCTACCTGCCGGATGAATGCCCGTCCCCGCTGAAACTGCTCCTTTACGCACTGCAGCAAGTGATCGTTATGTTCCCCGCAACCGTAGCCGTGGCACTCATTACCGGCTTTCAGGTCTCCACCACGATTTTTGCCAGCGGACTCGCGACAATCTGCTTCATTTTCATAACGGGAAGAAAAATCCCCCTCTATTACGGCTCAAGCTTTTCCTATCTGACAGCCGTCGCGGGACTGATGGCAGGTGACGCCATCAGGTCGCAGATCAGCGCGGAGTCGGTCGGTCAGCTCGATTCATGGCTTGCCCGCACAACGAGTGTTTTGCCGGCCGAAGCGATCTCCTACGCCCAGTTCGGCATTATCATGTCGGGATTCATTTCCATAGCGGCCGGTCTTCTGATCAAATTCTTCGGGACCAGATCCGTCGAAAAAATCCTGCCCGCGACGATCACGGGCCCCATTGCGATGATCATCGGTCTTACCCTTGCCGGAAACGCTCTGAGCGACGCGGCGCCGAAAGCGCTTGCGGACGGCGCAGCCGCAGGCATAAGCAATTCCAACTGGATCTGGGTGGTTTCCCTCGCGACGCTTTTATCGACCATCCTGTTTTCGAGGTATTTAAAGGGCTTTCTGGGACAGCTGCCGCTGCTTCTGGGCGCTGCAGTCGGCTGCGCAGCCGCCGCCCTGCTCTATATAGCCGGCGGAGCCGATATGAATATCTTCCGTTCGATCCCCCCGGAAGCGCTCAACGCATCCCTGTGGTCGGCAGGCCCCTTCGCGATTCCCGCATTCACTTTCCCGAAAGTATCGCTTGCGGCAGTGGTCGCCATCATGCCCATAGCGATTGCGACCATACCCGAATCGACGGCCCATATGTATCAGCTTGATATTTACGTAAACAACCTCGCGGAGAAAAAGAAAACCGGCAAAAAATACAACCTGATCGATAAACTCTACCTCAACCTGATCGGCGACGGTATCGGCGACATGGTTTCGGGTCTCGTCGGCGGTCCCGCGGGTACCAACTACGGTGAAAACATCAGCACGATGGCCATCACCAAAGTCTTCTCCGTTCCGGTCCTGATGGCCGCGGCGGTCATAGCGATGGTCATATCCTTCTTCACCCCTCTTGTCCAGGGCATATACGCCATCCCCACAGCGGTCATAGGCGGGCTTGAAATTTACCTGTTCGGTGCGATCGCGGCACAGGGCGTGGCCATCATGATCGAGAAAAAAGTAGACATGTTCAGCGCCAAAAGCATCGCAGTCATCGCTTCCATCATGACCATCGGTATCGGCGGCAACTACGCTTTCGGCGGAAACATTCCCTTCTTCGGGATCGACGTGCCCTGCATCGCGGGCGCAGCCATTTTCGGCATCCTGCTGAACCTGATCCTCAGCATCGGAGAAAAGAAAACCGCGGAAGAGACAAAATAAGAAATTATAAAACAGCAAAAAACAATCATCGCGTATCCGGCAGCGGACGCGTATGATTGTTTTTTTTGAACTCATCGGGCGGATGAAAATATCCCCGGGTTTCGTTTATTTTTCACCCCCGCCCGCTTTGCCTTTATCCGCGTTTTTTTTGATTTTCGCCAGCCTCCTGTTTTCATAAAACCTGCCTGCCAGAAATCCGGCAGTCAGGGAAAGGCCGACCGTCACGGCCGGTATCAGGACATCGCCGATCAGCCACTGCAAAAAAGCATATTCCATTCGTAACTTCTCTCCCGTTTTTATGTTTGCCGAAAACAATACGAATCAGCCGGCTTATGCTCCGGATATTCTGGGCATACATAAAGGTTCTTTTCCCAGCTCAGCCCATATATATTTCATCAGGAGGCTGTATGGCGACTGCAAACGGTATCCTGCAGGATTGCATGTCGGATTCGGACAATATGCCCTGTCAAACACAGTCCCTTCCCGTGCCAGCCTGTCCAGATTCGGGGTTGATATTTCTTTGTTTCTGAATCCCAGCGTGTTCCAGTGCTGCTGGTCGCTCGTGATCAATAATATATTCGGTTGTTTTTTCATCGGAACCACCTTACTGTTTTGATAAACCGGCTGATAATTTTTATCTTCTGTCTTTATATTCATTTAACGATGCGGTTTTATGACCGGAATCTTCTCGTTTGCCTCCGCCATTCTTTTTTTCAGTATGCAGGCGAGTTGTTCCCGGATCTCTTCATAATCCCGATGAGCTGCAAGATTGTTCTTTTCGTGGGGGTCATTATCCAGATCGTATAAAAACTGTTCTTCGTAAACATCGCTGCAGGTATCAAGGACACCGTCTTTATCGGGCGCATACACCGAGTATTTCCACCTTTTCGTCCTGATCCCCCTGCCCACCTGACTCTCGCTGATCTGAAAGAAAATTTCGGAAGGCCGGCCGCTGTCATCCCCGTTCATTAACTGCTGAAGGGGTCTGCCTTGCATCTGCCCGGGTTTATCCATATGTCCGCAGGCCAGAAGCGTCGGAGGGATATCGATCAGACTGACAAGCTCATCGATCACCCTGCCTCCGGCAAAACCGGGACCGCAGGCGATCATGGGAATACGGATGGAATTTTCATGGCAGGAGCGCTTATACTCTTTGTTTCTTGTCCTGAAGTGCGAGCCGTGATCACTTGTATACAGGATGACCGTATTTTCCGCCAGACCAAGATGCCCGAGCTCATCCCTGATACGGCCGAGATTGCGGTCCAGACTGTGGCAGCATCCCAAATAATCCGGGAAGTTTTGTCTCCAGTCTCCTTCCGTATCCGCGAGGTCAGCCGGCACCGTATAATTTTTAAATTTCTCTTTTGATCCCAACGGACCTTCGTACGTGTTTCTGTCATTCTGGTGATGAGGTTCTATATAAGAAAGAAATAAAAAGAAAGGCTTTTTGCCGTCCCGGCTGCCCAGATAATCCAATGCATAATCTGTCATACAATCCGCACGGTATCCTTTAAATTCCACTTTGTTCATATCTCCGTCATACATATATCCGTCGTAGCCGTGAGACGTGAATTCCAGGACATCCGAAGCCAGCCAGAAATCGTTATAACCTCCGCGCCGCTGCGGCGGGACAGGTTTGGTTTTATAATCGGACTCTTCGCCCTGAGACGCGAGATGCCACTTGCCGATATACCCCGATTCATAACCCGCCTGCGAAAAATAAAGGGCGATGGTTTTTTCATCCGGCCCTAACGCCCTGTCATTCTTATAACAGCCGGTCTCGGTGGCATACATGCCTGTCTGCAGACAGGCCCTGGCGGGTCCGCAGACAGGCTGACAGGTAAAAGCATTTTCGAATCTGACCCCTTCCCGTGCCATCCGGTCCAAATTCGGAGTTACGGGAAGCGTCTGACCGTAACAGCCGACTGTGTCCCAGCGCTGCTGATCCGATAAGAAAACTATGATATTGGGCAATGCGTTCATCTTAAACTTCTCCCTTTCACGTTGTCCGTCTGTTTGCGGTTCAGCGCCGTTCAGCCGAAATCTTTGCTGTCATACATGGCTTCGATATAAGGATGGTTCGGATCATACCGGGTCAGTGTCTTCGGGTTTTCAATTTTACCCGACGGCCGGATGTTCTTCCCCTTAATACCCGATGCCGCGTCTCCTATGTCATCCGCGCAATCTGCGATCCATCCTTCAAGCTGCTCCGCAATATCCGGAAAAGCTCCGATCACATTGCTCGTTTCGCCGATATCCTCATCCAGATCATATAATTCCCTGATCTCATTTTTTTCTTTCCGTATATGGAGCTTCCATTTTCCGTGTCTTACCGCTTCGATGCTGTCGCCGAGATAATAAAAAAACGTCGTCCTCGGGGAAGTCCCGCCTTCGAATATCAGCGGACCGATATCCAGGCCGTCGATCTTTCTGTCTCCGGGTATTTCGGCCTTCGCCAGTTTCGCCAGGGTCGGATAGAGATCCATCGACGATACGATATCATCGCAGACAACCCCTTTGCTTATAACTCCCGGCCGGTACATAATACACGGCACGCGCATTCCCCCTTCCCAGGTCGTGCCCTTTGTGCCCCTGAGAGGCGCGTTGCTTCCGCCGTGGTCTCCCCTCGAACCGTTGTCGGAAGTAAAGATCAAAAGGGTATTTTTATCGAGCTCCTGCCTGCGTAATTCATCCAGCAGAACACCCGCGGACCAGTCGATGCATTCGACCGCCGCCCCGTATGATCCGTTTTGCGACTGTCTGATAAACCGGTCGGGAGCATACAGCGGAAGGTGAACGTGCATATGAGCGAAATACAGGAAAAAAGGATTGTTTTTATTCTTTCTTATAAATCTCACGGCCTGTTCCGTATATCTTTCCGTCAGGGAGCTTTGATCGGGCTGCTCCTGCAAAACCTCTTCATCCAGCATCAGGGGAAGAGGCGGCATATTTTCACGTCCGGCCTGCCGTCCCATGTCATTGCTGTACGGCAGCCCGTAATAACTGTCAAAGCCGTGTCTTGCGGGCAGAAATTCTTTCTGGTCCCCGCAATGCCATTTCCCGATAAGCATTGTCCTGTAACCCGCGTCCTTTAATACGGAGGCTATGGTTTTTTCGTGCGGGTTCAGACCTGCACC
>CAZVPD010000048.1:20736-21910 GCA_964628455.1 uncultured Lachnospiraceae bacterium | reverse complement strand
TCTATAAGGCAACATCCGGTGATATTCTCTATAAAGAAAAGTCGATTGTCAACGCCAAACCGTATAAGATCGCGCGGAACGGCATTGTCCGCACCTTTCAGAATGTCCGGCTTTTTAAAAATCTGACTGTTTTGGAAAATGTTATGAGCGGCGCTCACAGTGTCACCGGACAATCGGTTTTCGGCGCGTTGTTCAGGACGCCCGCTCAGCGCAAAGAAGAAAAGGAAATTCTCGGGAGCGCCGAATATTTTCTTGATTACGTCGGAATACTCGATAAAAAAGATTTCACGGCAAAAAATCTGTCCTACGGCGACCAGCGCAAAACCGAATGGGCAAGGGCTTTGACCGCCAGACCGAAATTATTGCTTTTGGACGAACCGGCGGCGGGACTGAATCAGGAAGAAAAAGAAAATTTGGTCGGACTGATCCGGCGCTTCCGCGATGTTTTCGGCATTACGGTTTTCCTGATCGAACATGATATGGGATTGGTTATGAAGGTTTCCGAAAAAATAGTCGTCGTGAATTTCGGCAGCGTCATTGCGGAGGGAACTCCGGCGCAGATCCAGTCCGATCCGCGTGTGATCGAAGCCTACCTGGGCAGCAGCCGGGAAGAGGGTGATGAAGCATGAGCAGGGACCCTCAGCTGTTAAGGGTGGAAAACATAGAAACGTACTACGGCAAAGTGGCTGCGCTCACAGGCATAAGCTTTGATGTGGCCGAAGGGCAGGTGGTTGCCTTACTGGGCAGCAACGGCGCCGGTAAAAGCACAACGCTGAGAACCGTTTCCGGCATCATCAGGCCGTCTGCGGGGAAAGTGATTTTTTGCGGCGAAGATATCACCCGGATGCCTTCTCACGAAATCGTCAGGCGCGGCCTGGTACACATTCCCGAGGGCAGACATATTTTTAAAGACCTTACCATTGTCGAAAATCTCGAACTCGGCGCGTATATGACAAAAAACGCGAATATCCGGGAAAAACGAATGCAAAAAATATTCGAACGTTTTCCGATCCTGGAGAAACGGAGAAGGCAGCCGGGCGGCACTCTGTCCGGCAATAAAACCGGAAGACCATGCCCACTGGAGATTATATCCGCCGCACATACCGTCGATATCCATAATTTCTCCGGCAAAAAATATGCCCGGGGTTATTTTTGACTCCATGGTGTGGGGATT
>CAZVPD010000048.1:0-20726 GCA_964628455.1 uncultured Lachnospiraceae bacterium | reverse complement strand
GGGCGGCACTCTGTCCGGCGGAGAGCAGCAAATGCTGGCTATAGCGCGCGGGTTGATGGCGGAGCCGAAACTGCTGCTTATGGACGAACCGTCCATGGGAATTGCGCCGCTGATCATAAAAGACATAACGGATATCATCAAAAGCCTGAACGACGAAGGCACGACCATATTGCTGGTCGAACAAAACGCAAAAATGGCCCTGAGTTCGGCTCAATACGGGTATGTTCTGGATATCGGCAAAATAATACTGGAAGGCAGCTGTTCGGATCTGAAAAAAGACGAACGGGTCGTAAAAGCCTATCTGGGATAACATCATGAAAAGAATCGGACGATAAGATCACCGTCTCCGGCGGGATCGTGTCCGGCGTCGACCGGGCTGTTTCGGGGGTAAGCCCTGGAACCGTGACGGCTTATCGGCAAAAAAAAAACGGCGGAAGACGCGGGTCCTTCACCGTTTTTTTTATCGGATTTCATGCGGATTCTTGACGCTGCAGCGGTTGTTCCGGCGTAAGGGACCGGCCCATTACAGTCACATCTTGATGCACATGCCGTCGTTTGTCAACACCCGCTTCGCAAAGCTCTTTTATAAAAAATCAATGAAATTCAAGATATTTCTTGACACCGGCGGCGGCCTGCGTTTATAATAAATTTGTTACCGATGCGGCAGACGGCCGGCGCCGCTTTCTTCCTGCCCGGTCAGGCTGTCTGTTTCGCCGCAGAAAATCATCATAGACTAAGGGGGTGAGCTTGATCGGCATCCTTGAAAACTGGCAGCAGGCCGTGACCTGGCTTGTGCTGCTTGCGGTTTTGTTTTCTATTGTGACGGGGAAAATCCGGTACGACCTGACCGCTTTCGGAGGCCTTCTGCTCCTGGGGATCACGGGCATCAAAAAGCCGGGGCAGCTGTTTGCGGGCTTTGCGTCCCCTTCTCTCTTTACGATCGCGACCGTGCTCGTGATGAGCGCGGGGATCGTCGAATCCGGGCTGCTCTCCGGATTCGGCAAAAAGATCGCGGGCAGGCTGCACGACTATAAAAATCAGATCTTCGCGCTCTTTCTGACGACGGGATCCATCTCGGCCTTCATGAACAACGTCGGGGCGGTCGGCATTGTTCTTCCGACGGCAAAAAGGATGGCGCAGAGGGTAAAGGTCCCGCGCTTCGCTTTCGGCATCCCCATTCTCTACGCTTCGATACTGGGGGGTTCGCTGACCCTGATCGGGACGGCCTCCAATCTGATCGTTTCCGGCTATCGCACGGAGGCGCTCGGAGCCCCTTTCGGCATGTTCTCCTTTTTTCCGCAGGGGCTTGCCCTGATGTTTGCCGGCGTTCTGGTCCTTTTTATCTGCCGCGCCTGCGGGCTGCGGCCGATCGAAAAAACATCGCCCGGCGGGGATACGGGGGCTGGAGCGGAGACGCCGGAGGAGGAATCGGTCCCGCGGGACCGGCGAAAAAGCCCGGTCGTCCTTCTGACGCTTGTTCCGGCTGTCGTGCTCACCGCGGCGGGGTTCGTCCATCCGTCCGCCGCTTTCGGCGCCGTGACGCTGGTCATGATCGGGTCGGGCGTTCTGCCCTATAAGACAGCCCTCACCCATGTAAATATACCCGTCATCCTCTATCTCGGGAGCATGCTCGGGATCTCCGGGGCGCTCGAGGAGACCGGGGCGCTGGACGCCGCCGTAAATCTGATCGGTCCCCTGTTCAGTTCGCTCCCGCCTTTTCCGCTGATCCTGATCTTTGTTTTTGCCACGGCTCTGTTCGCGAATATCCTCGAGAATTCCTCGGCTGCCGTTCTGATGGCTCCCGCAGCCCTGGCATTATGGAAAGCAGGTGCCGTCCCGTTTGAACCCGACGCACTTCTCATGGCGGTGGCCGCAGGGGCGAGTCTGGGCGTTGTGTTCCCGACGCATCAGGCCGCGGTCGTCGTGATGAACAGCATGGATTTTCCGCGGAAGACCTATATGAAGACGGGAGCCGCGATCGCGACTGCCGCCGGCATTGCCGCAGCGGCGGTCATTTATGTCCTATGGCGCTGATATACCGAAAAAAACCGACGGAGGTTCTAACCGATGGAATTCAAACAGATCTATACTCCGGGACTCGCGCACTGCTCGTATGTTGTGGGAGGGGAGAACGCCTGTGTCGTGATCGACCCCGCGAGGGAAGTGACGCAGTATATCGAGGCCGCGGATGCGCTGGGTCTTCCGATCAAAGCGATCATCGAAACGCATCTGCACGCGGATTTTGTTTCCGGGCACGTCGAACTCGCCGAACGGACGGGCGCCGCGATCTGTATGACCGCGAAGGCAAACGCGGAATTCGCGCACCGTGCCCTTCGGGACGAAGAGGAATTTCAGATCGACACGCTGCTTTTTAAAATGCTCGACACCCCGGGCCACACGCCCGAATGCACCGTTTTCCTCGTTTCGGACCTCAGCAGAGGCAGGGAGCCCGTTCTTGCTTTTACGGGGGACACGCTGCTGGTGGGGGACGCGGGCAGGCCCGACCTGTTCCCCGACAGAAAAGAGGAGCTGGCTTCCGCTCTTTACGCGAGCCTGAGAAGGATCGAAAAGCTTGCGGACAACATCGAGATGTACCCGGCGCACGGCGCGGGCTCTCTCTGCGGCAAGTCCCTCTCTTCCAAGCTTTCCTCCACGATAGGCACCGAGAAGATGCACAATCCCGCCATGCAGAAACGCCCCGAGGAGGAGTTCGTGCGAAGCTTTCTCGAGGGTATGCCCGGAGTACCCGATCATTTCTCGCGCTGTTCGGAAATCAACCGCAGAGGGGCGCCTGCCCTTTCGAAACTCGCCGCACCGGCCGCCTTTGCTCCCGCGGAATTTCTCGCGCTCAGCCGCGGCGGTTCTGTCGTCGCTGACACCCGCGACCAGCTGGCATTCGGCGCGGCGCACGTCTCGGGAGCCTATGGACTGAGCCTGAAAGGCAATTTCGCGACTTTTTCCGGCTGGGTCCTGCCGCCGGACAAACCCCTCCTACTCGTCCTCGACGATGAGGGGGACATGCCCGCCGTGCTCAGAGCGCTCCGGAGCGTCGGGCTCGACAACGTCGCCGGATATCTCGCCGGCGGTATGGCTGCCTACGCGGCGAGCGGCCTCGTGACCGCGAGGCTCGAGAGCATTTCGGTCACCGAGGCGAAAGAGCGGTACGGGAAAGGCGAGATCCTTCTGATCGACACAAGGCTCAAAAGCGAATGGGACAGCGGGCATATCCGCTGCACGCTTCACATGCCCGCTCCGGACGTCCGGAAAAGATTCCGCGATCTGGAAGGGGACACTCCCGCCGCCTTTATCTGCAACTCGGGGAACCGCTCGCTGCTCGCCGCCTCCCTGATGCTGAATCTGAGCCAATCGAAAAATGTGATCAATGTGATCGGCGGGACGTCCGCCTGGCGGGCGCTCGGATATGAAACGGTTGCGGGAGGGGATGAAAACTGTGAAATTCCTGTTCGCTGACCTGTGGCCGTGGTGGCTCGCCGGCATAGCCATCGGACTTCTCGTGCCCCTGATGTATTTTTTCCTGAACACCGCCCTGGGGGTGTCGACCGGATTCGGCAATTTTCTCAAGATCGTACGTCCCTCGACCAAACTCCGGTGGCTGAACTCCGAAACGTATAAAAACAGGTTCAACTGGCGCTTTATTTTCATCATCGGCATGGTCGCCGGCGGATTTCTGTCCGCAAGGGCCTCGGGCATGCCGCTGTTCGAACCGGGCATGGGCCTGTTCACCGAAACGCTGAAGCTGCCCTACGCGCTCTACATCGTATGGTTCTTCATCGGAGGGGCTATGCTCGGGTTCGGCGCCCGCCTTGCCAACGGCTGCACGTCGGGCCACAGCATTCACGGGATCGCCACCGGCCAGAAATCGAGCATTGTCGCGACGGTGTTCTTCCTCGCTTTCGGCGCCGTCACCACGTTTCTGATCAGACTCGTCTTTTTCGGAGGTATTTAAAATGGGAACGGCAAAAAAGACCGGGTATCTGCTGGCCGGCTTGTTTTTCGGATTCGTCCTCAGCCGCTCCGGCGCTTCCGACTACGATTACATCCGCCGTATGTTCACGGGCGAGGACTTCAGGCTCGCGCTTCTGATGGGGACGGCCGTCATCGTCGGAGCCGCGGGCATGCTTCTGCTGAAGGCTCTGGGCGGCAGGGACGCCGGGGGGCAGCCGGTCAGAATCAACAGAAAGCCCCTCAATAAAAATACCGTCTTCGGCGGGATGCTGTTCGGTGTCGGCTGGGCTGTTTCGGGGGCATGCCCCGGAACTGTTCTGGCTCAGATCGGCGAAGGCAAGATTCTGGGTCTGGCGACCCTTTCCGGGATGCTTTTCGGAACCCTGGTGTACGCGCTGATCGCGGAAAACCATCCGGAACTGTGAACGGCCTATAAACAAAAAAACGGCGGAGGACGCGGGTCCTTCACCGTTTTTATTTGATCAGACGATTTTGATTTTCTTTCCCTTGGGGTCTCCCCTGAAAGCTTCTATCGCGTGCTCCCATGCCTCAAGGCCGATATCCTCGTTGTAATACAGGGGGTTTTCGTTGAGGTGGGCCAGCGCGATCTTGCCCGTCATAAGCGGGTCTCCGCCGGTCACGTTGGTTTCGGCGTCCGAGGGTCCGTGTTCAAGCTCAATGTTGATCCCCTCGAGAAACTCTTCGGGTGTGAACTTTACTTTTCCGAAATCGATGCCCAGTCCGGCCGCGATTTCCGCCGCTTCGGACTGCGTGAACTTTTTCATGTCAAATCACCGTCCTCTCCGGGTGTTGTTTTTCTTTTCTTACTTTTATTCTTATTTTTTCTTACTTTTTTTCTTTATTAAAGCACAGGAACCAGTCGAGACAGTATTTGTCCTCGTCTTTGCTTTCCATTCTGTCCTTCGCGACGCCGCAGGAACCGGGAGGGGGGATGATGGTGTCTTCACCGGGCTGCCAGTTTGCGGGGGTGGCTATCGCGTCTTTGTCCGCTTTCTGCAGGCCGAGGATGATCCTCTTGATCTCGTCGAAGTTTCTGCCGAGGGAGGCGGGGTAATATAGGATGGTGCGGATGATCCCCTTCGGGTCGACGAAGAACACCGCTCTGACGGCCTGGGTGGTCGACTGGGACTGGATCATACCGTATTTTCTGGCGACGTCCATCTTGATGTCTTCGATGAGCGGGAACTTGACCTCGACGTTTTTCATGTTCTTCCACTCGAGTTCATGAATCTTGCGAAGCCATGCGATGTGCGCGTACAGGGAGTCGACGGACAGTCCGACCAGCTCCGTATTCAGCGCCTTGAACTCATCGGCCATCGAAGCGAAGGTCATGAATTCCGTGGTGCAAACGGGTGTGAAGTCTGCGGGGTGCGAGAAAAGGATGACCCATTTTCCTTTGAAATCCTCGGGGAATTTCACGGGACCCTGTGTGGTCACCGCTTCGAAGGACGGGGCGGGGTCTCCGATCAGCGGCATTCTGTAGTTGTTTTCTTCCATGATGTAAATCTCCTTTTCGTTTTTTGATTTTACTCTATTCTATCACGGATCCTGCTGATTGTATGTGACTTGGTCACGTTTTTCACATTCCGCGCTCATCTTTTGAAAACAAGGCCGCACTTTTCACGGATGTTCAGTTCATCGAAATACCGGTCCTCGAGCGGTATCCATTCGCCCAGGAACCGTTTCAGCATTTCGGGGCCGTTTCTTTTCAGGATCCTCGCGGCCTGTTCCTCCCTGCCGGTATGCAGGAAGATGCCCAGGTCATAAAAGCCCGCGAGCGTCGGGTGCATGCTGTAGCAGCCCTCCGCGATGTTCAGCCTGCGCGGGGAGACCGGCACCGGATCGCCGAAAGCGGTCTTCCGGCAGTCGTACCTCCGGTAGGCGAAAGCGCGCCCGCCGAGGATCCCTTCGATCACCTCGCGCCCGAAGCGGACGTAGTCCATGTTTCCGCCGGGCTCGCGGAGGCGCTCTTCTGTCCTCAGTTCCGGCGTCAGAAAGAAATCGTCCGTGTGGAAGAGATTGCAGTCGTAGACGCCGGCAATCAGCTGGGCCAGCGTGCTTTTTCCCGCCCCGCTGTTGCCGTCGATCGCCGCGATGACCCGTTCCTTCTCCCGCATAAGCAGGTCGATCCGGCGGAAGACCTCGTAAAAATCGCGGTATTCCGCTTTTACGACGCGGTAGGCCGGGGAGTAGGCGGCGCGGTAAGCCCCGCTGTGGCTGACGGGCGGATAGCCCTGTTCTTTATAGGCCGAGAGACAAGCCTCCGCCTCTCCGGGAGGGAAGGGGAGAAGACTCTCGCGGCAGCACCGGATGAACACGTCCAGTTTTTCTTCAAAGCTCCGGACGCTCCCCCGGACCGATTCAGCCGTTCTCACAAAAAAACCGTTGATCGTTTCGGGGCTGACGGCAGCGCATTCGGGCGCCCTCAGGTGCAGCCTGCAGAGACCGTTTCCGATGTCCTCGAAGGCGTCGGGCATCGTTTTGTCCGGGGGAAGCGCGTTCACCGGACACAGTTCCTCCCTGAGCCGGCGCAGGCTGTCCTCTTTGTCCGCGATCATATGTCCGCCCGCGAATTCGTTCTGAAAGATCAGCTTGACCATGTCCTCGATCCGCATTCCGGGATAGGCTTTATACTGCCCGATGAGCAGGCCTCTCAAGTCCGCGTCAGTCCGCATGTCCGAGGAGCTTCGCTTTTTTGAGGGCGATCACGACGGCGGGGATGAGGACGATCTGGATCACGATGCCCGGGATTGCGTTGAGGAACGCGCCCGCCGCAAAAATCTCCCATGTGAACGCGGTGTTGTTCAGCCCGTACAGGATATAACTGACGGCGCCCCATACGATCCGTCCCGCGATCATGGAAAGGATGAGCGCTGCGAAGATGAACAGGTTCTTTTTGGGGAACAGTTTATAAAGCAGGCCGGTCATGAAGCCGTAGGCGGCCAGCTCGAAAGCCATGGCGGCCGCGGTCGGGAACATGGGGGGCATTCCGAACAGCAGGCTCCTGAAGACGGGCGTGACAAAGCCGACGATCAGGCCGTACGGCCATCCGCAGACAAAACCGCAGAGCAGGACCGGGATGTGCATCGGCAGCATTTTGCTTCCGATCACGGGGACCTGCCCCGTCAGAAAGGGAAACAGGAGTCCCAGCGCGAGGAACAGCCCCGCAAGCACCAGATTTTTAGTCGATGTTTTTTTCATGTTCTTCTTTTTCCTTTACATTTATAATAACAGAAGCGGAGCGCGGAACTTTGAATCATACCGGTCAAATCAGCCGTTTATCCTGCTGTTGCCGTAAAGCTGTATATGTTCGAGCGTCAGATTCGATAGGTTCGATGCGGCGCCGTTGTTTTGAATGAGGCATATCGGCCCGTCCATACGGTTGTCAAGCCTGATTCTCGATAACACAAGGTTTTCGACCGCAGTGTCCGCGCCTATGGATAAGGTCGGCTGACTGCACACGTACTCTTCACGCGTAAAATCGGTGATCACCATATTTTTCACATCGACTGCGCCGTCGATATTGATCAGCGCCCCCCAGTTCCCCGGAACATCCACCGTTCCTTTGGAAAACGAAGCCGCACTGTTCTGCAGATAAATATTTTCAAACTGCCCGCGTATGCCGGGGGCATCGTAATATTTCGACAGACAAACCAGATACACATAATAGGTCCCGTAGACATGGCTGATATGGATGTTTTTCACCTTGTGTTTGACCGAAAGCAGCCGGACCGCGCTGTGTGAGCCGTATGCGTAGATGCCGTCTATGGAGATATTCTCGATATCGCCGTTCTTGCCGTCGTCGGACGTGACCGCGACAAGGTCGTCGTGGCAGGCGCCCTTTAAATTCCGGATATGACCGTTTTTGCATCCGCCTTCAAAATGGACTCCGTCGAGGTTCCATAATTTGGGGCTTCCTTCGGTATAGTCAAAAACAATGTTCTGAACGGTAAAATCCTCGATATAAGCGAACTGCCCGCCGTAAACAACGGGATTTCTGATCGTAAGATTCTCAAACGTCAGATTTCTGACGCTGTTGAATCGGAAGCAGTGACCGGTGTACGCTTCGATAAACAGCCGGCTGTCCGTATCGTAATGCAGTCTTGCGGCTGTATCTTTGAATTTTTCGCCTGTCAGAGGATTGGGGAAATGATACGGATTCGGGTGCTGACGGCTGTGATTCATATCCCAGATGCCGCCGCTCACCCTGATGTTCCCGTTCCACAGGGACGGTTCGGCGTTTTCAAGCATACAGCAGCTGCTGTTGTCCGCCAGTGTGATTTTTGCAAAACGCGGAAGCAGCAGCTCCTGATCGGAATGTATCTTCAAAGTTGCGGATATCACATAATTTTTTCCGGGAGGCGGTAAATTCACACAGGACGTGCCCGTGTCAAGCATTTCCTGTATCGCCGGATAGTCGTCCCGTATGCCGTCTCCGTAAAGCGTATGCATAATCGTCTCCGCCTCCGTTTTTTTTGATCGGGACCCGCTGTCAAACGGCGCTATTCGCCGGTCCCCTCCGTGAGTTTTGCGGCGGTCTTTTCAAACTGTTCTTTCTTCGCGGCGACCGTAGAGGCGAAGTTGTCTTTGTTGTTCCAGATGAATTCGCCGATCACGCCGTTTGAAAAACCGCCGAACGATTCCGCAAAGATCTTGCCGAGGTCGAACACGGCGTTGGCGCGCAGCATGTCGAAGATGACGGTCTGGCGTTCGCCCTCGTCCTGATTGTACTTGACTTTATACGCCCGCTCGAAGACGACGGGGGTGACCTGCCTGTGCCCTTCCGAGGACAGGCACTCCGCGAGGGCCGAGGCCTTTTCGGAGGACGCGATGACCAGCGGAATGGCGAAGAGGGTGACGGCGTTGGTGACCGAGGCGTGGTAATCGCTTTCGGCCTCGTCGGGTTTGGGCTGCGGGATGAAGCCGTATTCGATCACGGCGGCGCGCATACCCGGCTCCGAAACGTGCCCGAGCGGGTAGATATAGAAGAGCACGCGCCCTTCGTCGAAGTTCTTCGGCTCGTCGCCGGTCTGATTTTTATAGGCGGCGTCCTCGGCGAACAGGGAGAGGTATTTCTCGAGGATGCCGACCGTACGCTCGCTGAAGACGTCGTCCGAAATTTTCGGCGTGTCGTTTTCGTCGTGGTCGATGAAATGCGAGCCCGTGCCGTAATACAGCGTCTGTATCTGGTCGTTCGCGACCATGACGCCGTACTGGTCCCCGTCGCTGCGTTTGCCGTTTCCGTCAAGGTCGGCATACAGGTCTTTGATCATCCCGTGCATCGTTTCGATGGTCCATTTTCCGTCGAGCACAAGGTCGTAGGGGTCGTCGAGCCGGTAATTTTCGATCATGTCGCGGTTGAAGAAAACGCCCGACATGCGCGCGAGCGCGTTGAACGAGATGTCCCCCGCGAAGAAATAGGTGCGGTTTTTGCTAAGCGTGCCTGCTCTGACCGCCGACCCGTAATACCACGGGTTCGACAGGTCGACGTGCTCCGCGTCCAGCAGGTTCATGAACATGTTTTTCGTCGAAGCGGTCGCGATGCGCATGCCGTAGGAGGCCATCAGGTCGTAGAAGCCGTCCCCCGAAGCGTTCTGATTCGAGACGGCGTCCATGACGGCGGAGCCGTATGCGGCGGCCTGGCGTTCGCGTTGGTCCCACACGAGCTTGACACCGAGGCGTTCCTCGACCGTGAGGTTGCGTGAATAGACCGCCGAGTCGACGATCTCCCCCGTGTCCTCTTCGACAAAGAATTCGCCCGGGTCCCACGATTCCCAGCAGAAGATGTTGCAGACGGCGCCTTCGAAATTAAGCTCATCCGGCAGCCGGTCGGGCATAAATCCGGTTTCGGAAGCCTCCGGGGCGGCGGTTTCCTGCGTGACTGTCACGGCGTCGGAAACGTCGGTTTTCCCGGAGCAGGAAAAAGCCGATGCAAGTGTCAGGACGGCAAGCAAGGCCGTCCTAATTTTTTTGAATCGCATATATCCTCCATACGGCGGAACGGCTGCGATGCGCTTCGTTCCCGCCGGACCGCAGATGCTTTCCGCGAAAGAATTGTAGCAGAATTATAGCATACGGGACTGCCGCTGTCAAGCGCGGGCGGGCATTTGCATCTGTCGTGGTTCCTGCATTATAATAATCATACCGGATGTCCTTACCCGCAGGAGATGTTGTACGGGCAAAATTCAAAAAGTATATATTCGAACATTGGACTGGATTATACAAATCACATTTTATACATACAATTATATAATAAATTTAATACGACTCACGCATTTTCCATAATGCCATAGGGTGCTCTTTGATTCTGCTCAGAATTTCCTCGTCATCGAAAATTAATTCCGGTATATATTCCTTCTTTTCAAATCTGTTTAAAAACTCCCGTTCTCGCGGTGTTATTAACATAAGCTCCGAAAGATAGTTCTTTACTGATCTTTTTGCACTTTCTAAATCAAATAAATCTCTTTTTGTAATGACAGGATATAAATCGGTTCTTATCTTGTGTTTCGTAATGTTATCAATTGCATCGATATTAAAATTATTATTGATTCTACTAGTAGAAATTGCAGAATAAAACACTACGCACTTCCTGAGAATCGTTTGTTCTTCTTTATTAAACAATCCGAACTTTATCATGTTGCAGACATCGTATAAATCTCTTGCTGCCGTTCTGTTCAGCAGAGCATTTATCTTGCTTCCGAATATTTCAATAACATCCAGGCATTTAACATTATATGCACTAACAAAATACCCGGCTGTAATTTTCATTTCCTTCGTCGGTAAAATATGCATTCTCATGGAATAATTAACTTCGATTTTTATGTTGTCTCTGTTGCCTGCGGCATTAACATATTCATAAACCCATGAATCAAGGCTATGCGGATTCTTCGTTTTAGGGCTGAGCGAATAACCGCCCGCTGACATGAATCTGGATAGAGTCAGATCAATAGCTTCCCGGTTTTTAAGCATTTCATCCCGGCTTTCAGTTCCCAGATAGTCAAGGTCAATATCTACCGACAACCTCGGCAAGTTAAAAACAATAAGATTTATTGCTGTACCGCCCTTTAATGCCAGACTGTTTTGTAAAATCGGATTTGTGTTTAAATATTCCAGTATATCCGCCAGGCGATATACTTTTTCCAAAGTGTCTCTGATGAATCCGAGTTCCGCAGCACTTTTGGCAATATAATTTTTATCATAGTTAAACAAGCGGAGTGCCTCCCTGTTCAGTCATGCCGAACAAACCGTCCGGAATGACCAGTTTCCATTCCGCACAATACTTTCCGCTGCCTTTTGATAAATAGCGGGTGCTTTTACCTGTTTTGCTTTTGCAATAATCAATAAACCGGTCGGATATCTGCAGTTCTTTTTTATAGTGTTCTAAAATAAATCCTGCTTTTTGATATAAAAACTGCATATCATATACATCCAAAAATACTTGCAGTTGTTTTTCATCCGCGTAGGGAAGAGAGGACAGGCAGTTTAAGAGTTCCTCAAGTCCCCCTATTTTCTCATAATCCTTTATACTGTCAATAATCGTTCGTTCCGTTGATGTGACACGTATTCCCCGGGTATTTTTTGGCGCGACAACGCCGTCGTAAAATTTCGATGCGACATGCTTATAGGTTATTCCTTCAAATCGAAAATTATTGAAACGTATTTCCGAGGACACATATATTTCATAAAAAACCTGATTTGCTATTCCTCCATATTCAAACGCAGAATGGTGCGATAAATAGGCCGTTTCGTTTATGGCACAGGCTATATGATACCTTGAGGCTACAACACTGCCGTCCGCAACATTTACACAGGTATAAAGATTGTTTCTTATTCTTTTTACCAATCCTTTTTTTGAAAGCCTTAATACCAGTGAAGACGCTGTCTTCTTATTCCCGACAAGACCGCCGACATCATCCATCGTAAATGTATTCGTTTTACAAAGTTCGGCATATCCGGTCATTTCGCTTCACCCCTTTCGTTTTTACCGGATTTTTCTTACAAACGCGGGTTTTCAAGGCTGAATGAAAGCACCTGCGCCTGTTTGCTTTAATTATATCCTATTATTCTTTATTTGTAAAGGTATTTGTGTAAATTATAAAGACAGTATTTTTTGACTCACACCGCTTTTTAAACGAAGTTTTGTGTGCTGTTTACAGGCGGATACAAAAGTCCCGGTAAATTCTGCCGGAATCGATGAATTTACCGGGGATGCCTGACGGCTCGCTTTCGCTTCATATCCTGTTCTCGGGGAATTCCGGGAACGCGGGCAGGCTGCCGGCGTCGGGCAGGGGGTCCGGACCGTGGAGGTATCGGACGAACCGCCCGCTTTCCCGGTCGTACAGGTAGGAAAGTTCCGTGAAACTCTTCGTGAAGAAAAGCGGAAGCTGCTCCCGGAACCAGCCGATGAGCGGTCTGTTCTGCAGTTCGTCAACGCTTACCCATCTGTTTTGGCCCTCTTCGCTGTGCCGCAGCCGGCCGGTGAACCTGCATGTGCGATAGCACCAGATGAATTCCTGCTTTCCGTCCTCCATGCTCCAGTGCACGAGTCCGCAGGGGACCGGGTCCGAAACCGTCAGGCCGGTCTCCTCCCGCACCTCGCGCACGCAGGACTGACAGATGCTCTCCCCTATTTCGAGATGCCCCCCGGGGAACGCGCTGCCTTCGCCGTCCGGGCGTTCCTGCAGCAGGACGGTGCCGTCGGCGGGGTCGTAGATCATGACGATGTTCATCACGGCGGTGTCGGGAAACTGCATGTCTGCCTCCGTTTTTTTATTTGGATTTTTCCGGCGCCGGGTCCGCGTCAAGCGTGACGAAATAGCCGTAAAACGGCGCGAGGAAGGCGTAGCCCTCCGTCAGGCGCGCGGCCAGGTCCGGAGAAAACACGGCTTCGCCGGTATTCTCCTCATGGATGAGGGAAAAGGTCCTTTTGTTGTACCAGACGGCGAGCGGCCTGTCCGGAACGCATTTCGGTTTCGCGTAATCCTCCCCTTCGAGCACGAACTCGGACTGCCCGGCGAGTTCATTGTGCAGCCGCAGGAGCGGTCCGGGATTGCCGTCGATGCGGGCGCGCAGCTTTTCCATCGTCAGCGGAGCTGCTTTGTAATAGCCGAGTCCGTAGGACCATTTTTCGGGCGCGAGCTCGAACCAGAACACGGGTCTGCCTGTCCAGTCGTCGGCGCAGTTCCTGAACGTGAACCAGAGATGGTCCTTGAAAGGCCCTCCGCCGTGAAGCCTCCGCGCATCCCTGTAGATGCGGGAGATATGCAGCAGCAGGCCGTATTCCTTAAAGCGGGCGGAAAAAGCGGCGTAAACCTCCTCCGCGAGGGCGCGCATGGGTCGTTCGAGATGAGCAGCGTATTCGTCCCTGTGCGCCTCAAACCAGCTTTTATCGTTGTTCAAACGGATGTTCCACATAAAATCGACGGTCTTTTCGCTGAAGCCGTTCAACATTTTTTCCTCCCGGAGTGTATTTTTTCTTCTATTATAGCCTTCCGCCCGCGGGAATGCAAGGGCCGCGCGGTAAAATCACAAACAGCCGCTTCCGGCGTTTCGTCCCGCGATGACCCCGGTATGCGTTCAAAATTATACAACATTTCTGTCATGATTCCCTTGACAGTTATACATATATATGATATATTACAAATATCCGGAGCCTGTTCGCCGATGCCGGGATATTGTCCGCGGATTTATCCGCGGACAAGCCGGGGCGGGGATGCCGGAAATAAAAAAATCCAAAAGGGAGAAAACAGCGATGAAAAGGTTCTTAACGGTTCTGACGGCAATTATTCTGACGGTATCGGTCCTCACGATGTTTTCCTACGCGGGTAGAGGGTTCGTCTACAACGCGCCGAAGGGCACCCCTGTCATCGACGGAACGGTCGACGACATCTGGCAGTATGCCGAATGGACAAGCGTTGAATACCCTCATGACGGGGCGGACAAAGCGGGTATCCCCGAGGCGCTGAGGGTCAAGCTTTTATGGGACGAGACTCACCTGTATTTCCTTGCCGAAGTGACCGACGCCGACCTCAATTATGAGAACGACCTCGTGGAGGTTTACATCGACGAGGGAAACGAAAAAGCCGAATCCTACGACGACAATGACGGTCAGACCCGGTTCAGATGGGACGGCACGGTCATTCAGGACTCCGGCACGAACTGCCAGAACGACGCACCCGGCGCCGGCGCGCAGACCGGGACCGGCTGGATCACCGAAGGAGCCCTCAAATGGACAGGAACCGCAGCCGAAGGCCGGACCAGCGGACTTGAGTTCATGCTCAACGTCGGAGGCGCAGACGCCGATTTCACCGCCGCGCTCCGCTGGAACGTCGACACCGCGGGAGGAGACCCCCCGCCGTATCAGAGCCCCGCGGCATTCGGATCGCTCGTGCTCGGAGCGGCGCCCGTGATCGAGACCGCAGCCCCCGAAACGGAAGCCCCGGCGGCTGAAACCGCAGCGGAGGCCCCCGCGGCCGAAGCTCCGGCAGACGTTCCGGCAGCCCAGACCTCCGACCTCCTGCTCTCCGCCGCAGCCGCCGTGCTGTTCGCATCCGGCGTGATCTTCGCTTCGGGCAGAAAAAACAAAAAATAAACGGCTTTTATAAAAGCACAAAGGGGAGCGGTCCGCTCCCCTTATTTTATGCCTTTCTTTTCCGCAAAGCCGCCGGCGCTTTTATTCGGCCTCGATGGCTTCATAGAGCTTCTTCATGCTTTCCTCCGCCGCCTTGCGGTTCGTCTCGTAGAACGAAGCAACGTCGGGAGAGGACTTCTTCAGGATCTGAGGCATCATGTAGAGGATGTTGCCCGCGTTGTAGTTCAGGCCGATGTCGTAGACGCAGTTGTTGTAGATGATGTCGAGCATGTCGGCCGACTCGTCGTCCCTGGCCACCTTCGTGCTGAGCATGATGTCGTAGAACACGGGGAGAAAGTTTTTTCTGCCTTCCGCCGACAGCAGTTCGATCACCACGCCCGTCCTCTCGGGGTCGGACGCCGTGGCGGGGATCGCCATGACGCCGCTCCAGTTCAGGGAGATGTACTTCTCCTGCGCGTCGTCGTATTTCGGGAAGGGCAGGATGCCGAAATCGACCTCTGTGGAACGATACACCTTCGCCGAATTGAGGGGCACGAGGTAGAACAGCGCCCTGTCGTCCGAGAAACTGACGGGAGGCGGATTGCCGAGGTTCGGGTCGTAGGCCGAACTGTAGTTCCATGTGTAGGAAATGTTGTCGTTGTGCACGAGCGCGAAGATCTTGTCCACGATCGAGGTCAGCTTCTCGAAATTCTCGGTCAGCCGCGGATAGCCTTCCTCATCCTTGGTGATGATGAACTCGCCGCAGGCGTGCTGGATGCCGATGAACTGCCAGTCGAGTTCGCCCATGAAACCGTACTGGTCGCTGATGTCGTAGACGCCGTCGCCGTTGATGTCGTCCGAAGCGACGGACGCGGTCCCGGCCAGCTTGTCCCACGTCCAGCCGCCGCCGGTGACCAGCGCGTACGGGTCTTCGATGTTGTATTTGCGCACCATGTTCTTATTGAAGAAAATGGCGTTCGGGTCGGAGATCATGTAGTCGCTCGCCGCGAAGGGCAGCATGCCCTTGATCGAAAGGGAGTCGTTCATGGTCTGGTTCCAGTAGGGCTGCGTGAAATCCACGAACGGAAGCTTGTTCCAGTCGTAGACGATCCCTTCCGTCGCCATCGGGGCCACGCCGTCGTAGCAGTGGGTCAGCGCCAGGTCGTAGTCGTCGCTGCCGGCGCTGACGCTCTGCCGCATGTTCTTGTAGATGCCGCCCGGGGTTGCGCCGTCCAGCGCGATGAAACCGAACGTGACGCCGGCCTTTTCCTCGACGGTCCTGTAGCGTTTGTACAGCGCGTCGTTCACGGCGTCGCCGCTCTCTTCGGTCGCGAAGAAATAGTTGTTGTACAGCCCCCACTCGAAGTAGAGGATCGAAAATTCATAGCCGCCGTAGTCCTTTCCCGCGGCGTCCGGGTAGGGGAATTCGTCCGTGCTTTCCGCGGCGGCGGTCTCCGTCGCGGCGGCTTCCGTGACAGCCCCGGTCTCCGGCTCATCCGAGCACCCGGTAAACATGGATACCGCGAGCATTGCGGTCAGCAGCATCAAAGCGATAAAACGTGCGGGTCTTCCGGTCTTCATTCGGTGTTCCTCCGTGTAAAATAGATGTAAAATAAGGTTTCGCGGGTTTTCGCGGTCATTTCAGCGGTTCGAGAAATTCCGCGAGCTTCACGGCCGCTTTCGCCTCCGCGACAGCCCAGTCGGAGGCGAACGTGTTCTGTTTCGACTTCGCGATCCGGACGATAATGCCGCTGAGCCCGCTCAGGTTCGCGAAATCGTCGAGGTCGTAATACTTGGTCGAGAAGATGATGTCGAGCATCGCCTTCGATTCCTCGTCCCTGGTCAGCTTCTCGCTCATGAAAAATTCATAGAACACCGGGTTCAGGGTTTCGGCCGACTCCCGGCCCATGTTCTCGAGCACCGTGCCGACCATTCCGGTGTCCCGGACCGTCGCGGGGATCACGAGCTGCACCCCGAGCCATGAAACACTGTGGTAATATTTGTCCTGCTCCTCGTCGAACCTGGGCAGCGGTATGATCCCGTAGTCGGCTTCGTAGGAGCGCATGCGCGTCAGGTCGTCGAAGGTGCCGCTGTGGAACAGGGCAAGGTCTGCGGCGAACAGCGCCTCCATATGATAGTACACGTTCTCGTAGTCCGCGTTCGTGATGATCCCGTCCTCCGCCATCGTGACAATGTCCTTTTCGGTCGCCAGCCGGACCACGCTGTCGATGACCGCGCGGAAGCGTTCGTCGCCGACGTTCAGGCTGAAACCGCCTTCCCCGTCCCGGACCAGCGAACGCGCGCCGAAGGACTCGCACATCCAGCTCATCATCGCCGATTCGGTGGTGAAGCCCCAGCGGTCGTACTCGCCCATCGCGCCGTCGCCGTCCATGTCGGCCGCGGCCGCGCGGCACAGGCCGAGAAAGCGGTCGAGTGTCCAGCTTCCGTCCTCCACCATGGAATACGGAGAGTCGAAGTTAAAATCCTCGAACAGATTGCAGCTGTAAATGAGGCACACGGTGTGGAACTCGTCGGTTGTGGTGATGTCCCCGACCAGCGAAAACAGCTTGCCGCGGATCTCGAGTTCCGAGACCTCGTTCCGGTCCCACCAGGGGCGGGAGGTGTCGAGCGCGTCCATCTTGTTGACGTCGACAAACATGCCGGCGCCGACGTCGGAGAAAAAGTCCGTCGGCATGGCGAGCGCGGTGTCGCAGAAATCATCGCCCGCGAGCACGGCGTTCGTCAGCGCCGAGTATGATTTCATGACGACGGACCGGATGACCGTGTTCGTGCGCTCGGAAGCCGCCGCGTTGCGGTTGAAGATCGCGTCGTTGATCAGATCGCCGTTGAGCTCTTCGACGACCACCATCTTTTCGCGCACGCTCTGGCTGGGGTCGCCCTGCGCTATGCGGAACTCGGCGCCGCCGTAATCGCCCTCCGGCGGGTCGGGATACGCCGTTTCCGCCTCGGTCACGGCTTCGGTGCCGGCGTCCGCGGACGTGCTTTCCGCTTCCCGGGAGTTCCCTCCGCAGGAGACGGCAAACGCAAACAGCAGAATCAGCAGGAGCGCCGCCGCTCCCTTTCCGAAAGAAAACAGTGTCTTCATCATGCGCCTCCCGGATATTCGGTTTATCATTCAAAACCCTTGCGGGGGCCTCCGCTGATTTTCAGCATAGCATTTCATGCGGCGCTTGTCAATATGCTTTGATAAAAAGAAGGCGGGGCGGAAAATTATTGTGCTCCGACCCGCCGGTCAGCCGGTCTTCTGCACAAAGTCCGGACCCTTGCCGAAGCAGGAAGGCTCGGGGCAGCCCGCGCCGCGGACAGGTCCGGTCCCGGGGGCATCGGGCTGACCGATCCCGCGCAGGTCGGAAAAGAAGGACAAACCGATCGCAGCGGCCTTCGCGAAACTCCGAAGACCCGGGACATATACACCCCTGAGGTCATTCGGGCCGTGATATACATCGGCAGGGACCCTCTGCCCTTTACGGAATACGAACTGTTTGACAAAGACGCCGGTGGCTTCCCGGCGCGGAGCGTGCTTTCGAAACATCCCGACATGATGCCGCCCGAATGGATGAACGAAAAAGTAAGGGACCGCGATCCGGACAAAAACAGGGAAGCCGACATGATCTGCGGCAAACTTCCGCCGGACATGTACCTCAACAGGGCGTTCGCCATCCTCGGGATCTGACCCCCGCGCGTTAGGATTGTTTTCGAATCCGAAAAAGACCCGCTGCGCATCGTAACCGGATGCGGTCGAGGCCTTTTTTTATGCCTGCGGGAGGGGGAAAAGTGCGGTTTTCGCCGCTGCTGGAGAATATCCGGGATAGATGATGCGATAAATATTAAATTATATCCCAAAATATATTTTTCCTCTGTTTTTGCTTATAAAGTATAGTAAAATTTGGTATATTTTTTTATTTATATGTTGAAAACATGAAGTTATTGTGTTATAGTAGAAGCATTGCAAAAAATTAATAATTTCATAGTTCTGTTGATATGTCTTAAATCATATGTGGGAAGGTATGCCATTTAAACATATTTTAGTAATAACATGAATATATTCAACTACTATTGAAAATAGTAGTTAATTGTGGTAAAATCATAAAGACTAATTTTTTAGTTTCTGATTATATAGAAACAATGCATAAAGAGCGGAGTGTTTATAGACGATTTATAATCGATGATATAAAACATGACGAATAATTCTTAAAGAATAATAATGTTTACATGGCATGACGTCAACAAATATTATCAATACGAATATGTGCCAGATAATAAGATTTTATTTGATAGCTTGTTGACCCTATATTTATACACAGAGCAATATATACTATCTTGTATTACAACACGGAGACGTTTTATATGAATGCAAATGTGACACAAAAAGAGATTGAAAATAAAAGCACAGATTCATTTTCAATATGGTTAAAAATTATAGGATTTTCTGATGCACAAATAAAAAGCTGTTTAACTAATCTTTCATTCGTATCATTTTACTGTGTGAAAAGATATCAAAGCGTCGATCTTTTTAAAATAGAAAACGGAGATACGTTGATTGAACTAAAAAACAACTTGGTAAAAGATGATATATTTCGGGCAATTAATAAAAAAAATAATAACGAACTGTTGACGGCGCTTGACCGGTATCATAGTTATACGATCGGAAACAAAAATAAACATACAAATCTCTCAGAGAAACAGGAACTGATAACAGAAATACAAGCTAAAAGAAATAACGATATCGATATAAAACAGGGGAATATCAATAGGAACCGACAGCATATTGATTTTTTACATCCGGAATATTATATAAATAAACAGCCTGTTGCTTGTACAATACGTGGGCATATCATTGTACCCAGCCAATGGAAATGGCCTCAATTGCTTGTAGCGATATCCGAATGGTTCATATCTTCTGGAAATATACACTTCAATAATTTAGATCGAATAGCGTTGTATGGTATAAATATATTTTTAATGCCTAAAAAAACGGAATTCTATAAATGCACGCAACTTTCCAACGGTAAATGGATCAATACCAATTATAGTCATCAAGCCATAATTACTATAATCCGCAATCTATGTACTCATTGCGGAATTGATTTGAATGATGTAGACATTATCTATGAATCGAAAACCCAAGTGTCGGTTAACGCAATCCAGACACGTTCAAATCCTGCTTATACTGCACCTGCTTTTGCTCCTAAACAGATTCTTGCCCCTTTGGTTGTTAAAAAACTGACTGATATCCTGTTGGCACATTTCTCAAATGGTTATCGGTTGAATTCTCCTATTGAGATGATGCGATTTCGTTCTTATTTCTCGGAAGATTATGGTGAAGAAATAACGCTCAATGATGAGGAAATGACGGCTCATATTACAGCTTGCGGTACTGTATACGAAGGCAAAGTTTATGTAGTCTCTACTGAAACAAAAGAAAAAATCAAAGAAATGGCAGAGGAATACTTTAAATGCGGCGCACAAGCTATCTTTTTTGCTGCGTTTTACGAAAAACACGAAAATTGGTTGTTCGAAGTAAACATAACCTCGGAAGATATGCTTATTAGTGTTTTACGTAAATTGTTCCCGAAGTTGTCATTTACGCAGACTTATTTTGGCTACACGGATGCATCTATATCTACTGTTCTTGAAAGTGAAATCCTCAGAGTTTGGTACGATGATATATTGCTAACGTATGACCAACTTGCCGAACGATTACTGTATATACCTATTGAAAGAATAAAACACGCTCTTAGTCAAAATGGTGATTTTATCTGGAACAGTGTAGAAACCTTCTCTCATATCAACCGTATTGAAATCACTCATGAGGAGCGGGAAGCAATTCAAATCGCTGTTGTGCGGGCATGCAATGATCGCGGCTTTACCGCAATTACCGACTTGTCTTTTGGTGAGATTGAACATCGCAATAGTAAATTGTCTGTCACTGCGATTCATAATGCGATCTACCGTATCTGCCTGTCAGACAATTTCGACAAGAAAGGTAAAATCATAACTCGCAAAGGTGATTTCTTTGACGTTTTTACCATTATGAAAGAATATTGTCGGATTGTTGATAAATGTTCGTTGAACGATCTTTTGAACTACGAAATGGAATTGTCAATATAAGTTCAGTCAATAAATGAGTGGAAATAACTTAGTTTGT
>CAZVPD010000047.1:0-22112 GCA_964628455.1 uncultured Lachnospiraceae bacterium | reverse complement strand
GAGTGTCTTCCACGATGCTTTTTATCCATTGCCTTGCTTCATATTGTTCGGGACTTATATTCATGTCTTTAAAATAATCCCGGTCGGTATAATTCGGTTTAAGGGATTCGGTAAAAAGCTTGCCGTCGCGTTCGCCGTTAAGACGCAGACCGTCCCGAAGTTCGATACCGCCTTTGGTACCGCAGAAGGTAGGAACCCCTCCGGATTCTATATTCAGAAGCCAGCTTGCCTCGACGATCATGGTACATCCGTTTCTGAACTTGATATATCCGACAGCACAATCCTCCACCTGGAATTCTCCGGGCTTCCACATACCCCAATCACCGTTATCCTGAACGTTTTCGGCAAGCTTGTTAAAGATGGACCCGGTAACGCTTTCGACGTCATAATTGCCGATGACATAGAGCGCGGCGTCAATCGAATGTGTTCCTATATCGATCATCGGTCCGCCGCCTTGTTTTTCTTTGTCAAGGAAAACACCCCACGTCGGTACGCCGCGGCGGCGGATGGCAGGAGCCTTCACATAATAGATGTCGCCTAAAGCACCGCTTTTCACCAGATTGTGTGCATATTGATAAACAGGGTTGCTGCGCGACTGATAACCTATGGTTAATTTTTTACCGCTTTCTTTTGCCGCTTTTACCATAGCGCGTGCATCGGCGGCTGTATGTGCCATAGGTTTTTCACACATGACATGTTTGCCGGCCTGCAAAGCCGCAACCGCTATTTTGGAATGAGCGGCATTCGGCGTCAATACATGAACGACTTCAATTTCCTCGAGATTCAATAAACGATGGAAGTCTTTAAATACTTTGGCATCAGGCGTACCGTAATCCTTTTTTGCTTTTTTAGCCCGTTCTGGTATAAGATCGCAAAACGCAACCATTTCTACATTGTCAATAAGTTTCAGCGAAGGCATATGTTTTCCGTTTGCGATACCTCCGCATCCGATAATACCGATTTTTACCGTTCTCATTCTTAAATCCTCCTAAATTAATATTATATTTATAATAAAATATATATTTTATTCTTTATGGTATTCATTTCATGCATGATTCCGTTAATTCTGACCCTCAGGTCATTCCCGTATTTGGAAATGATCCTGCAGCCTGTGACATTGCCGTGATCCCATTCGGCATCGATTATAAATCCTCCGCGAGCAACAAGTCCTGTAAAACAACCTTCGCTCCATTCGTCCGGAAGAGCGGGCAGAATATCACAAAATCCGTCATGGCTCTGAACCAGCATTTCCGCTATACCGGCGCACCCGCCGAAATTGCCGTCTATCTGAAAGGGGGGGTGATTGTCAAACATATTGTCAAGCGTGCTTTTTTCAATCAGTGCGTTCAGGTTTTTTAAAGCGGAGTTGCCGTCATGCAGCCTTGCGAAAAAATTTATAATCCAGGCACGGCTCCATCCGGTATGACCGCCGCCGTTTGCCAGACGCCGGTCAATGGATACGCGCGCAGCTTTCATGAATTCGGGTGTTTTGGAATCTGTGACGACGGATGCGGGATGAAGCCCGTATAAATTCGACATATGACGGTGTCCCGGTTCCGCTTCTTCAAAGTCATACAGCCATTCGTTGATTTGCCCGTATTTGCCTTTTTTCAGCGGAGGAAGCTTTTCCCGGTATTGCAATGCTTTCAGAGCAAAGCCGGAATCGGTGTCGAGTATTGAGGCACATTCGGCAGTAATAGTAAAAAGTTCGTATAATATCATGTTATCGATTGTCGGTCCGGCGCACATCGATACTGATTCACCGGTTTTCGGATCGAAGAACGAATTTTCAGGAGAATTCGACGGAATGGTAACAAGGTATCCGGTATTCGGTTCCGTGACAAGGAAATCAAAGAAAAATTCCGCGCATCCTTTGATCACCGGATAGTATTTTTTCAGAAATTTTTTATCTCCCGTATATAAATAATGATCCCAAAGATGACGGCAGCACCAGGCCCCTGCGCAGGTAAAAGAACCCCATGACGGATATTCACCCGGAGCGGTAAATCCCCACGGATTGGTTATCGTGTGTGCGACCCAGCCCCTGCAGTTATAAGTGCGTCCGGCTGTTTTTTCACCCGCTTTGGCAATCATTTCAATGAAATCGAAAAACGGCTGAAGTGTTTCGGAAAGGTTGGCAACTTCGGCAGGCCAGTAATTCATTTGAATGTTTATGTTTATGTGATAATCGGCACTCCACGGAGCAATATAATCTTTATTCCATATTCCTTGTAAATTAGCCGGTAAAACACCGCGGGAAGATGACAGAAGAAGGTATCGGCCGAATTGAAAATATAATTCGGCCATGGACTTATCTGCGCCGCGGTGTAAATGTTCGTCTGTCGGCAGATCATCCGGCGTCCTGCCCAGCGAAAACGATACCCGATTCATGAATCCGGTAAAATATTCATGATGCGCTTCGGCGATTTTTTCATATCCCGCATTTATCGCGCGTTGAATTGTTTCGCTGCATATTATTTGCGGTTGTTTTCCTCCTGTATAATCTGTCGCTGCCGTGATATAAATGAATGTTTCGTCCCTAATCGTAATTGTCTTGATTAACAGAGCGTAGGACAGACAATTTTGATTGATTGTTCCCGATACTCTGATATCATTGCCATCATATGTGACGGCTGCATTCCTGCGCTCATAACGTGTTTTTATTTCCCCGCAGCCGGTTAGTCTGACTGCAATGACATTGTATTCATAGGATACGAAATATATACTTTTCATTTTCCCGAATGAAGTTTGAGCGACTCCTGTATCGATGTCCAGTAAACGGCAGTAACCGGCTTTTTCATCAACTGTCCGTTCGATAAACAGATCACCGGCTGTCTGATAGGATCCGTATGGCTCCGTTTCACCTGAACCTTTGCTTCCTTTCCCGCTGCATACCAGATAACGGATACAAAGGTCCTGTGCCTCTTTATATCTACCCGAAAAAATCAACTGCCGCATTTCATCAAGATGAGCGGCGCATTCGGGATTTTCATTGTCCGCAGGATAGCCCGACCATAATGTCTCCTCGTTTAACTGTATACGGTCGCATTCGATACCTCCGAACACCATAGCCCCGAGTATCCCGTTTCCGAGCGGAAGCGCTTCTTCCCAGACAGTTGCGGGTTTCATATACCTCAATATATGCAGGCTCATGTTTCATCTCCTTCGCGTATGGCGTATAATATCCGTATGCGAATTGTATCATAAAGCCATATTCTTGTCAATGAATAAAATAAATTATATTAAAATCGCAGTTTTATAAAACGTATGATTTTTATGGGGTCAATAAGAAATTACCAAATATACAATATCATTTGTATGTTTATTGCTTGACGTTTATGTCTGTAAAGTATTATAATAGATGTATATTTAAATTAACAAAAGAAGGTGAGAATCTTGGAAGTGAAAAAGAACAGTTTAAAAACCATTATTATTTCCTGTGTGGTTTTGGCGGTACTTATAGGCGTTTTTTTAATCGTCTATAAAATGTTTTCGGATAAACCTGTCGAAGGTGAAAAAACCGTTACTGTCGATGTGGTTTTATCCGACGGTACAAAAAAAAGTTATGAGATCACGACGACAGCCGAATTTCTGCGCGGTGCTCTGGAAGAAAAAAATCTGGTGGCAGGAACCGAAAGCGAATTCGGACTTTATGTTCTGACGGTTGACGGAATAACAGCGGATGAATCAAAAGAAGAGTGGTGGAGTTTTACCAAAGACGGCGTGGCGCTGACAACGGGTATCGATACAACCGTGATTGCCGACAAAGACCATTATGAAATTACACTGACCATCGGATGGTCGTAAAATGCCGAATAAATACGGTGAAAAAATACGAAATATCATCATAATCGCTTTGATGAGTGTAGTATTATACGGTGTACAGGTCGCATTTGCTTTTATACCCAATGTCGAACTGGTTTCGCTGCTTATTATTATATTCAGTCTTGTGTTTGGATATAAAGTGTTTTTTATTATTTTTGTATTTGTAATAATAGAAGGTCTGACATACGGATTCGGCACATGGTGGATCGCTTATATATATGTATGGCCGATTCTTGCTGTTTTCGTATTGCTGTTCAGACGGATTCAGTCAGCGTATTTATGGGCTTTTATTTCCGGTGTTTTCGGGTTGTTATTCGGCTTTTTATGTTCGCTTACGTTTTTGTTTTTCGGCGGACCGCAAATGGTATTTACGTATTGGATATCGGGTATAATGTTTGATGTTTTGCACAGTGTTTCCAATTTCATTATTGCACTTGTACTTTTTAACCCGATCAAATCATTATTGCTGAAATTATATAAACCGATGGCAAAAAATACATCACCCATAAAGATTTCCGATAATTCGGTAAAGTAAAGACAACAGACACACTATGCTTTTCAAGGTGTGTCTTTTTTTGTGAAAAACATTATATTCATATATCGTTTGCTTTCATGACATATTTATCATATAGAATATAAGTGCCTGAACGGTTAATCGTATAGGGTTAAAATGTGACAGAATATAAATATTACAGGGATGATTATGAAAAAAAATAAATTTCCGTTTTTTATATCCGTATTATACGGATTTATTCTGTTCGTTTTTATTTTGAATTCATGCGGTTCCGAACTCCGTGCATCTGAACCCGCAGTCAAAAAAGGTGACCTGATTCAAAAAGACAAAGAGCAGATATGGCTCTATTTAAATGATATCGGTCCTTTATCCGACATATCATCATGGAAAAATACACACGGAAGTACCGATGTTGTCGTTATCAGTATAGCTTCGGTAAAAAATCTTGATCCGGCACAAATACGCAAAATCAACGAAATTCGAAAAGCAAGTGAGATAAAGATCGCTGTGGAATGCAGCGGTCTTGTCAGTTCGTTTGGATCGGATTCGTTTCATAATACTCAGAAATCGATCGCCTACAATTCGGTCAATCATCCTCAAAAAGGTGAGTATACATATCTGTCCTCTCTTATTGAAAACGGTTGTGAAATAAATTATCTGATATTTAAAAATTCCATATCGAATGCCATATATCCGAACGCCTCTCATAAAACACCCGATAACCGTTTTATGACGACAGCCGAAGCGATTTCACAGACTGTGGAAGCTATGAAAATCTGGCGGGAATATCTGCCCGATGTTCGTTTTTTACTGACGGTTGATTTTTATAATTACGGATGGAAAGGTGAAACGGCATACAATCTTATCGGCGGCAGCACTGTCGGCGCAGGTGACTATTTTCTGGAAATGTCCATGATCGCGGATACCGCTGATGATACGGGCATACCACTCTGGGGACTGATCGTGAATAATCCGTATGATTA
This sequence comes from uncultured Lachnospiraceae bacterium, assembly GCA_964628455.1. Lineage (GTDB taxonomy): Bacteria > Bacillota > Clostridia > Oscillospirales > CAG-272 > JAQVWU01. Next base: position 16,790 of record CAZVPD010000047.1, on the reverse strand, counting down.
TGCACTGGGACGTCACGGCGGTGAAACGGTGACGACGGATTCGCCGGGCAGCATTGACTGGATGTCCCGCGTTTATGATCTTGAAAAAGAATGTGATTTGCGCGGTATGAATTTTATATTAACTTTAAACAGCGATCTGACCGGAAGGAACGGTTCCGATGAGAAATATTATAATGATCTCATCCGGTTTATAAACAGATATTCCGAATCGGGCGGAAATCCCCGGGCTTATCTGATCAAAGGCGGTGTCTCGTTTCCTTCGGCGTTATTACCCGAAACCAAGCCGTTCACTCTGACTTATGACGCGCTGAAAATCATCAGCTATTTTAAATTCGGAGAGGACTTGACTTTATCGCTGACTTCAAAAAAAACGGTTTCGGTTCCCGACAATATCGAGTTGATCCGGGAATGGAATTTTGATGATAAAACCGGAGGATGGTCTGAAGCCAATCAAATAAGCGATTTTAGAACAGAAAACGGTTATTTGAGCGTCGTCAGCAGCGGTTCCGATCCTCATTTTTTAACGGCTGATGCATTGGATATTCATACGGATGACTGTGCTTTTTTGTATATTAAATATATCAACATAAGTTCTGTTTCCGATCGGATGGAGTTTTTCTTTTCGACATATGAATCGCCGGGTATGGATGAAATTAAAACGATCAAATTCTCGGTTGATCCGATGTCCGAAGACGATGTTTGGAGCGAATTATATCTTCCTTTGAACCAATGCGACGCCTGGCAGGGAACATTGCAAAAAATGAGAATCGATCCCGGCATGACAAGCGGTGAATTCCGTTTTGACCGCATTGCCTTATATAGACAGGAATAACTTCATCCAAAGGAGAAATATCAATGTACAAACGGCTGACCGGCATTCTTGAAACATTATGAAATGTCACTTTAATATACACGATAAGTATATAAAACATCTTATTTTTGCCGCAACTTTTTCTGCGATTTTTATCAGATATATTTATTACGGATTCCGATATTATTATCAGCTGGACGATTATATTCAATATCATAATTTCGCGACTTCAAATGATTACGGGCAGTTGATTATCAAAGAAGGATTTCTCGCTGCCCGGCCATTGGCGGGTATTTCCGATCTTTATATTTGGTCTTCTTTTTTCGAAAATATGCTGTTGGCCGTATTGATTATTTCCTTGATGTATGCGTTTTCCGCAATATTGTTCTTTTCTGTTTTTCGGAAATTATTCGGAACCGGACTCTTTTTTATTGCCGTTTACACTCTGCTGCCTTTGGGTTTTGAAGGGACATACTGGATGTCCGCTTCGACCAGAATCGTTGCCGGCTTGTTTTTTACTTCCGTTTCTGCTGCGGTCTTTCAAAAAATCTGTGAAACGGGCAAAATAAGATATGTTCCCGCATGGATGATCATCCAGCTTGTTTCATTTTGCTTTTATGAACAGGTGCTTGTTTTTTCGTTAACAATTACCGTAATAGTGATGATCATAAATCTGCGTATCGCTTATCGTAATAAATCGAAAACAAAATCGCCGTGGGGTTTATTGTCTGCGGTTAATATCATCAACTATTTTGCTTTTACCGGAATATTCGAAAATAAAGGCATGTATGCGACGCGAATGGAAATGATATTTCCGACGACACCGTATTATTATGATGTTTTCCTGCCGGAGATAACGCGCCAGATCGGAGCTGCTTTTCTAAAAGGGGGAATGCTGACTCTCATTAAAGGATTTTATCGGGGAATTTATCTTGCTGCCGGCAATTTCAACTGGCTTTACTTTTCATTGTTGCTTTTTATTGTAATGCTGTATTTCCTGATCTCGAAAAAAATTACGGGGACGGAACAGACGAATGCTGTTTTACATTATCCATACGCGATAATATACGGTGTTATACTGGCGTCAGCCCCTGTGATGCCTTTTTTGATTGTGGGAAATCCGTGGTTTTCGCTTAGGAATACCGTATGTTCGTTTATCGGGATCGCTTTGGCAGCCGATGCTTTTTTACGGTTCGTCTTTTCAGGCAAAAAAAACGCTTCATCATTCTGCACGGCTGTATTTGTTTTTATATGCTGCATTTCATCAGTTTCCGAATTACACGATTATAAGGCAACATATGAATACGACAGAAAGATATCAAATATCATTGCTGAGGAAATAAAAGGGGAAACACATCTGGGCCGCATCGGAATATTGAATTTGAACGCTTCATATCTGGATGATCAGAATTATTTTTATCATGAACACATACACGGTATTACGGAAAACAGCTGGGCGCTGTTCGGAGGCCTTGCAAGCATTTCAAATGAAATATATAGCGAAGTGATTCCGCTGGCAACGGACGGATTTTCTTATTATACGGGATGGAACAGGGAAATAAAGAAGATCGATAACTTTGACACTCTGTATTTCTGGGATGAAAAGAGGGAAGTGTTATCACGGCTGACCGCGCGCAGAACAGGAGAAACATCCTATATTCTGCTGTATGAAGACAAGACGAAATGTGCCCTTGTATGGGAAGAGGACGGATACGGGTATATTGAAATTTATAAATCACGTATTTGTGGTTAATCCATAATTATCTTCATCAATTATTGTGCATAATGCCGTATTGCATTTATATCAAATTGATGATATAATAATAAAAGCGGGGGCATAGCTCAGCTGGTTAGAGTGTATGCTTGACATGCATAAGGTCACTGGTTCGATCCCAGCTGTCCCCACCATTATCTGCAGCAGATTTACAAAAAAACCGCATGCCGTCACCGGCACGCGGTTTTTTTGTTTTATACGGGTGTCATATCTTTTATTATATCTTTTATTCTTGTATACTTGACATTGTTTGTTATAATTGATATAATTATTCTCAAAGATTTATTCTTTTGCTGTATCATTAAATCTTTGATTATGGATATATACGGATTTATAAATTAACGGGGGCAGCGAACAGAATAAGCCGTTTTCTTTGTGCAAAAAAATAAGTCTCAATTATATAAAATGCAAATTTTATATAATTGAGGGAAGATAAAACCATTCTTTTCACGTATGGAGGCTTTTAATGGCAAAATATACGGTCGGTATTGATTTCGGTACCTTATCGGGACGTGCTGTTGTGGTCGATATCGCAGACGGAAGCGAACTTGCCGTCGCTTCTTTTGATTACCCGCATGCGGTCATGGATGAATTTATGCCTGACGGAAAAACACAGCTTCCGCCGGATTTTGCATTGCAGCATCCTCAGGATTATCTGGATGTCCTTGAGCATGTTATTCCGGAAGCGATCAAAAAATCGGGAGTGGATACCGGAGATATAATCGGGATCGGCATAGATTTTACCGCATGCACGGTGATGCCTGTTTTTGCGGACGGAACTCCTGTTTGCTTTTCGGATCGTTTTCGCTGCGAACCTCATGCGTATATTAAATTATGGAAACATCATGCAGCTCAGACGTATGCAAACCGTCTGAATGAAACCGCTTTGGCATCCGGTCAAAAATGGCTGAATCGTTATGGCGGTAAAATATCCAGCGAATGGCTTTTTCCCAAAATATGGCAAACTCTGGATGAAGCTCCCGATGTCTACAATGCTGCCGGTTATTTCATTGAAGCCGGAGACTGGGTTGTTTGGCAGCTCTGCGGAAAACAAACCCGCAGTTCATGTATGGCAGGATATAAAGGTATCTGGAATAAAAAAGAAGGTTATCCTCCTAAGGAATTTTTAAAATCACTTGACCCCCGCCTTGAAAATGCAGTGGAAGATAAACTCAACTGTCCCGTATCTCCTCTCGGTTCAAAAGCAGGTGAACTGACAGTGAAAGCGGCTGTTCTGACAGGACTGAAACCCGGTATTGCCGTTGCCGTATGCAACGTGGACGCGCATGTAACGGTTCCCGCATTAAAAATTACAGGAACTGATAAAATGCTTGCGATCATGGGCACATCGACATGTCATATGCTTTTGGGTGATGAAGAAAAAATCGTCCCCGGTATGTGCGGAGTGGTTGAGGACGGCATATTGCCGGGTTATTATGGTTATGAAGCAGGTCAATCCTGCGTCGGAGATCATTTTTCATGGTTTACAGACAATATGATGCCTGCTGCATATAAAGAGGCTGCCGATGCTTCCGGTTGCCGTTATATACCTTATATGGAAGCCCTTGCATCCAAACTCAGAGTGGGTGAAAGCGGTATCATTGCGCTGGACTGGTGGAACGGAAACCGGAGTGTTCTGGTTGATGTGGATTTATCGGGATTGTTTTTGGGCATGACCTTAGCGACCAAACCGGAGGAACTGTTCCGTGCACTGGTCGAAGCTACCGCATTCGGATCCAAAAAAATAATCGAGACATTTAAAACGTACGGCATAAAGGTAGACGAACTGTATGCTGCGGGAGGAATAGCCGAAAAAAGTCCATTTACCATGCAGTTATATGCCGATGTCCTTGGTATCAATATAAAAATATCCGGTTCACCTCAGGCTCCCGCACTCGGTTCGGCGATTTTCGCGGCAGTTGCCGCCGGGATTTCCGGCGGAGGATACGGGAATGTTGAAGATGCCTCCTCCGCAATGGGTAAACTGAATGACATTATTTATGTGCCGGATTCGTCAAATCATTCTTTATATAATGAATTATATAAAGAATACGAAATTTTACATGATTATTTAGGGCGCGGCGCAAACGATGTCATGAAACGTTTAAAATCGATAAAAAAAAGAGTAATTGCATTTTAATATATTAAAAGGTGGTATATGATGTTTACAAATTATCCGGATGTCAAACTTGGTATCGTCGCAGTCAGCCGGGATTGTTTTCCGGCATCGCTGAGCAAAAAACGCAGAACCGCAATCATTGAAACATGCAGTAAATATAATCTGGGAATTTATGAATGCGATATTATTGTTGAAAACGAAACAGATGCTATGAATGCTCTATCCGCCGTCAGAAATGCCGGTGTCAATGCACTGCTTATCTATCTTGGGAATTTCGGTCCGGAGGGACCCGAAACAATGCTTGCCCAGAAATTCGGTGGCGAAGTCATGTTTGCCGCTGCCGCCGAAGAAACAAAAGACAACATGATAGACGGCAGAGGCGATGCTTTGTGCGGTTTGCTGAATGCCTCCTATAATCTCGACCTTCGCGGTACAAAAGCATATATTCCGGAATATCCCGTCGGAACAGCCGAAGAAATTGTAAAAATGCTGATCGATTTTGAAATTATAGCAAGGATCAAAATCGGACTCAAAAAGCTGAAAGTAATTTCTTTCGGACCCCGCCCTTTTGATTTTCTTGCCTGCAATGCTCCGATCAAAGGTCTGTACGATATCGGTGTGGAAATTCAGGAAAACAGCGAACTGGATTTGTTTGAGGCTTACGGCAAGCATAAAAATGACCCCCGTATCGATACCGTAGCAGCTGAAATGGCTGCCGAACTGTCATCCGAAGGAAATCATTATCCTGCCGTATTGCCTAAATTAGCCCAATATGAAATCACACTGCTGGACTGGGCGGAAAAAAATCGCGGTGCTTCGGAACATATCGTATTCGCCAATAAGTGCTGGCCCGCATTTCAGACTATGTTTCAGTTTGTTCCCTGCTATGTTAATTCCAGACTTGCCGCCCGTGGAATTCCGGTTGCATGTGAAACCGATATTTACGGTGCTGTGTCGGAATATATATTATATCTCGCTACAGGTTCCTCTCCGACACTGCTTGATATAAACAACAGTGTTCCGCGCAATCTGTATGATCAGTATAAAGCTAAAATCGGAAATTACAAACCGACTGATCTGTTTATGGGATTCCACTGCGGAAACACGCCTATCTGCCGTCTTAAACAGGGGGAGATGAAGTATCAGCTGATTATGAAACGTTCTCTCGAACCCGACAGCGAACCGAATGTATCCAGGGGTACGCTTGAAGGCGATCTGGCCGCATCACCCGTCACGCTTTTCAGACTGCAGTTTACAGCCGATGCCGTGTTTAAATCATACATCTCCGAAGGTGAGATATTGGATGTGCCGACAGGTTCTTTCGGAAGTATCGGTGTTATTGCGATTCCTGAAATGGCGCGTTTTTATCGTCATGTTATGATCGAAGGGCATTTCCCGCATCATGGCGGAGTCGGTTTTGACCATTGCGGGAGAATATTATTCGAAGCGTTAAAACTGCTTGGTATTCGGGATATCGCATACAATCGGCCTGCATCTATACCGTATAATACGGAAAATCCCTTTAAACTATAAGATCTGAAAAATCAGAATACGGAGAAACCCGATGAAATCACTTGTAAAAGCAATATGCATGATCATTACTGTCGGTATACTGTCAGGAGTTTTTATATCCTGCAATAAAAAAAGCGAAGGTGAAAACACAGAAACCACCACAGTCACAGAGAAAAATCCGGCATCGGCAGAAACACGCGAATTTTTTACTAAATACTATGAAGAACTAAACAATAAAAATTTCTCCGTAATATCCGATTATTTTTCCGAAGAAGAGGAAATTCTCCGTTCGAAAATCGACAACTTTACTTTTATGGCAACTTTATTCGATGTAAAATACGAAATTGATTCTGTAGAAGCGGTATATCTCGAAGATGGAAATATAAGTGTTACGTTGGTTACCTTAATTACTTCCACAGACATAAAAACCGGTTCGGTTACTGTCATGAAAGAACCTTCCGAATATCTGATCACAAAAACGGACGGAAAACTTATCATCACCTTATATACCGTAGGTGAAAGCGAAGTTGTCAGTATGGAATAAATACTGATTATGACCCGGGAAGGAGTGCGGCTATATGCTTGAGAATCTGAAAAAGCAAGTCTACGAGGCGAACATTTTGCTGACAAAATATAACCTTGTGATTTTTACCTGGGGCAATGTAAGTGCCATAGACAGAGAAAGCGGTTTTATTGTCATCAAGCCTTCGGGCATCGATTATGATAAACTTCAGGCTATTGATATGACTGTGGTTGACTTGCAGGGCAACATCGTAGAAGGGACGATGCTTCCCTCTTCGGATACCGCAACACACCTTGAACTTTACAAGGCATTCCCTAATATTTGCGGAGTTGCGCACACCCATTCACCGTGGGCTACATCCTTCGCACAGGCAGGCAGAAGCATTAAGCCATACGGAACGACACATGCCGATTATTTTAAAGGAAGTATTCCCTGCACACGTAAAATGACCTCCGGAGAAATAAGCGGGAAATATGAACGCGAAACAGGACGTATCATCGTCGAAACATTTAACGGCATCAATCCGGATTTTATGCCGGCAGTTTTGGTTTACTCGCACGGCCCCTTTACATGGGGACGCAGTGCCGTTCATGCCGTTGAACTTGCTTTGACGCTTGAAGCCGTTGCCATGATGGCATATCATACCGAGGCAATGCAGGGTGTGCGTATGCAGGAGGATTTACTCAATAAGCATTACCTGCGAAAAAATCCGGAAAGCATTCAATCCGGAAATTAAAAAAAGCTGCAGCAAAGTTTATTTTTGCTGCAGCACTTATTTTTTAAAACGCCATACGTTCCCAGCCTTTTTCCGTGACAGGAGGTTTTCCGAGCATTTCACGTCCGAGATTCACATAATAACGATAATTTTCAAGAGTAACACCGTTGGGGATACGGTGATCAAGTCCGAAAACCGTACCGCCTTTTAATGTTTCACTGCATATCTTGTATTCCAGTTCACGCCGTATTTCTTCCCTGCCCTTCAGCAATGCCAGTTTATCGATCCCGCCTTTGACCGAGAATGATCTGCCGTATTTTCGTTTTGTTTTAACCATATCCATGCCGGCCATAGGTTCAAACGGATAAAAAGTTGTTACCCCGCAGTCAATAAACGAATCAATGACAGAATTAATATTTCCGTCGCTGTCCTGCGAAAACATTTTGCATCCCGATGCAGAAACATAATCCCGCATTTTTTTATAATACGGACATAAAAATTCGGAAATAATATTCGGTCCGATCAGAGATCCCGACTTACCTGCCAGGTCTTCATGAATGCAAAGACAGTCGATCTTGCAGTATTCGAATGCACGTTCGAATACTCTTATGCAGGTTTCTGCAATAGTGTTTAATATATCATGTATCATTTCAGGGTCATCATAATACGCACGGCACAACTCCTCTTCACCCATAAGCTGGCGCGGTTCATCGAATCCGCCGGGGATATCGGCAAAAACAAGATATCCCTTTTCACGCAGGATTGCTGTGTTTTTTACTGCCCCGATATCGATACGATTATCGTTAAATTCATACCAGTGTCTGATTTTCTGCCAGTCATCCATATTACTCACAGGATGAGTTAAAGGTAATGCGATGGTGGCGCTTTTTTTGAATAGTTTCGTTTTGCGTCCGTATCTGTCCGTCGATAAACGGTATTCATCATTGTCTTCTGTCGAAAAAGGTTTGATCCCTGTGACTGCACCTGTGTTGACCGCGAGTCCCGCTTTCAATACATAATCCCAGTCAAAAGCAATCATCTTAATCTCATCTTCTGACGCGCCCTGTCTCCTCCATTCAGCTTCCAGCTGATACAGCGGACCGAATAACTCGCAGAATATTTCGCTTCCCGTATATTCGCTGTTCATATGTGCGATATAACGGTCACGTTTCCAAATCATATTCAACACCTTTAAAGCGAGGGATTCGGACCGGTTTAATCGATCTCTACCGATTTACCGACGACAAAATCAATTACTTTTTCCATCAGCATATTTGACCGGACGGTTTCTTTGGTATATGATTTTTCCATTTCGGGGACCGAAGCAAACCCGAACTTTTCCGCAAATTCCGTTGATTTTTCTTTATACTCATCGTTATCGATACTGATATTCTCGGCACGTGCGATCGCATGCATAAACATTTCCTGTTTTACCTGTGATTTCGCATATTCCGCAGCTTCCTTTAAAAAATCTTCGATCGTCTGACCGGTCGACTGAGACAGGAACTGTTCAAGCGTATAACCGTATTGAATAGCATAACTCGAATAATTATCGATCATGTTGTTATAGTATTTTTCGACATATTCTTTCGGATAACTTTTTACTGTAGAATTTTCCAACACTTTATTCCATATATAATTTTCTTTCAATACTTCACGGGTTTCGGTTTTATATTCTTCGATTGTTTCGTAATCCGTATATTCTTTTATAAAATCATCGGTTAATTCGGGAATTATTTTTTCTTTTATGGAGTTTATCTTTATGTTAAAATTAACTTCCTGACCGGCCAGCGCTTCATTGTATGCATAATCTTCGGGAAAAACAGTTTTTACATCAAAAACATCACCGATTTCTTTCCCGATTATTCCGTCTTCAAATCCGTCTATAAAGGATCCCGATCCGATTTCCAAATTATAATTAGTGCTTGAACCCCCGGCGAAAGCTTCTCCGTTTAAAGTTCCCGTGTAATCAATATTGGCGATGTCACCTTTTTTTACCGGTCGGTCGGTAATTTCATTTTCAGCGGAATTTTCCTCCAGCAGTGCATTTATTTTTTCTTCCAGTTCTGTTTCTCTTTCGGAAAGCGACACTTCGATGCCGGAATACGAACCGAGTGTCAGATATTCATTTAAATCAAAATCATAGGGCTGTGAACATCCTGCAACGGTGAAAATTAAAATGAGAAATAGCACGGCTATAAAATGCTTTTTATTCATGGGTTGCGGCTCCTTCATTTGTTTTATAGTTATCTTATATTTTATAACACAAATTTGGATTTTAATAAAGCACAATTTGTTAACAATAAAAACATTCTCTGTCAACGACAAATAATTAATAAAATCCGCCCGTTTTAAATAAAAACTTGACATGGAGCGCTGATTGTTGTTATAATAAATCATCTGAAAAAAAGGTGGTTGTTGAAGATGAAAGAAAAAAAAACATCCGTTGATTTTCGTTATAATACGGGCAATGCAAGGGTTCCCTGGGCAGCAGTCGGAGAAAATTACGATACGGAAGATGTTCTTGAAATTATTAAATTTTTAATGCAGGGAAGCGGAAACGACTACGATAACGAAATAAAATCGATTGCAGCCGGTTTAAAAAAATTGTCTGAAATATCTTCTCCTCCCGGAAAGCTCTCTCTGGCATCCAAGGTTGAGCAGGCGGAACATGAGGTGGATAAATATCTTGGAACAGACAACAGCCTTTTCGTAACAAATGCAACTGCAGGATTTGAAATCGCATATAAATACTGCAATATCGGTCCTGGGGACGAAGTGATTGTACCGGCTATTACTTTTATAGCAACGATGGCATATCCGCTTTCAGTCGGGGCAAAAATCGTTTTTGCCGATATCGATTCCGATACTTTGAATATCGATCCGGAAGATGTCGCGCGTAAAATAACCGCCAGAACAAAAGTGATCGTACCCGTTCATATCGGGGGATATCCTGCTGATCTGGATCCGATATTGAACCTTGCAAAAAAATATGGTATAACGGTATTGGAAGATGCAGCCCATGCGTTCGGAGCGGAATATAAAGGAAGGAAAATCGGGACTATTTCCGATTTTACTTCTTTCAGTTTCCATGAAGTAAAAAACATGACTTCTTTCGGTGAGGGAGGAATACTGACTACAACGGTCGGATCATTTAAAGATGAGATGAAACGCGCGCGCTTTCTCGGGCTGAACAATACAAAAAAAATTAAAGACTGGCTTTATGATATAACCGCTATTCCGGGCAAATACGGACCTTTCGCAGCAGGAAACAGTTCAACCACCGAAATTCAGGGACTGGGCCTCACACTCCAGATAAAACGTTACGACAGGATTATTGCGGACCGAACCGAAGCAGTCATGTATATGAACAGCCGCTTATCGGAAAATCCAGCCATTTTAACACAGCCTCTCGGCAGTTCCGGAACAAAACCCACTTTTCACCTTTATATGATTCAGATAGATCCGGAAAAAGCATGCGGCGATATACAGACATTCAAAGATAAATTAACCAAAAAAGGTGTCACAAATATCCCTCACTTCGGACCGCTTTATCGTTTTGATATTCTGCGTGCCCTCGGAGGATACGATGAAGAAGAGATAGCTGCTACATGTCCGGTTTGCGAGGAAGTGTTTTATCGCCGTTTTACTCATGTGCCTATATACGGACTGACCCGGGAACAATTGGCATATATGGCTGATATGATTCTAGAATCGGTTTACGAAATGCAGAAAGGAAAATAAATGATTAAATTTATAACACCGGTTGACGGCGACTGTCTGAATGTCAATGACGGAACCGGTTCTGCGGGTGATCCGTTATTTCCGGTCGTTGCGGAATCGGATTCCGATCAAATATTCATAAACGGAATACGATGCGCAGCAGGACCGGATCATACCTTCAATACCCGGATATCCTTGAAGTCGGGATTGAATTTTATCACTGCGGAAAACATCGCGGGCGAAGTTGCCGGGATTAAAATATTTTACAGCGGAAATCTTACGGGTTGTTATCGCATATCGGTGGATGACAGCATATTATTCTTGATGGATATAAACGATCATAAAGACATTTATCATTCGGTATTCGAAAACCCGTTTCTGGCATTATGCAAAAAAGCGAATGATTTTTACGGGGCTAAAATTCATATTAATCTGTTTTACGAGTATAACGAATCGGCTATGCTTCATTTCCAAAAACAAAAGCAGGCTTTCAATCTGTCTATGATGACCGATAAATTTAAAGGCGAATTTATACGAAATTCGGGATGGCTTCATTTTTCATTTCATGCAAGATCCGAATTTCCGGATAAACCTTATGAAAACACCTCTTATGAGAGAATCGATTCGGACATTAAACTTGTGAAAGCCGAAATCGAGCGTTTTGCCGGCAGCGAAATATCACCTCCGGTAACCACTCTGCATTGGGGTGCATCGAATGAAACCGGAGTCCGTGCCCTTCGCGCCAACGGATATAAACTGTTGAATGGTGAATTTGACGAAACCCCCGACGGCAAGCCGTTTGTAGCCTATCATTATCCTGCCGAATTCACCCGTCATATCCGTTTGCGTGATTTTTGGAAAGACAACGGACTCGATGTTATATTCAGTAAGTATGATGCCGTGTTAAATAAATACAGGCATTTTTCGAAAATACAACCGGTTCTGAACCGTATTATATCCGACCCCCATACAGGGGGATTCATGGAACTTTTAACGCATGAACAGTATTTTTATGAAGATTATAAAGCTTACATACCCGAATATCCGGAAATTTTGCTGAATACCTGTAAATTCGTTTCGGAAAAGGGATATAGGGGGATGTTCTTTACTGATTATTGGAATCTGACCGACTGTTAAAAACTTTTTCAAGTCTGTCGCCTATATCTTTTCTGACGGCAATAAACCTGTCTTCGTTTTTTGTATATTTTATAACCGACGCGGTAATTTTGCTTATCATATCATGAACATATTCCCTTCCCAGATATTTTTCAGCGAGTGTAAACATATCGATATCTTCGATGCCGTCCCTGATAGTTTCGATCCGCATCGATCCCGCGGGACCGTCTATACCCGCTTTTGTACCGTTGTATATAAGAGATCCGTCTCCGAACACGTCCATGCTCAATCCTTTTACGGTACGCATATCTTTCCAGGGATCTTCCGTATCACGCCAGTAATCAGCACCCCAATAAAGAAAACCGCCGACATCATAAAGCTTTTGCTGCCAGAACAAAAGCCTGTGCATGATACCGTCCATATCTATGAATAAATTACAATACGGATCACCCGGTTCCCAGCAAACATACCACCAGATACGGTCTCCCGCGGTTTTACGGTCTTCCATTCTTTTCCCGAACGGAGCATACTTCAGCAGTTGTTCCTCGGTGTATATATTGCTCGTTATATACATATATGTTTTGGGACACCAGATATTTGTCAGTCCCGTCATAAAATCAATCTGGTCGGTTGAGGAATCATATTGAATATTTGTAAAAAACGGAGTGACGATTTGGTAACCGGGATACAATCTTTCAAGTCTTTCGCATATTTTTTTCAGTTCGTCAAGGTGTTTGACGGATGTCGGTTCATCCAGCGGATAAAAGACAGCTTTGGCAAACCACAGCGGATTTGAAGATAATTTTTTAAAATACCGGAGGATCGTTTCATCGTCTTTACTGTATGGTATAACCAGATTCGTCACACAAGGATTATCGAGGTATCCGTCCGCACGTTTATCCAGAATATCATACGGCAGTGTATAGGCGCATATTCTGTTTTCAAGCAAATGATCATAATATTTTTTATACATTTCCGTTTGTGCGATTTCTGATGTAAGTCCGTGCATTTTATTGATAAATTCCGGATACAGGCCGACTGCCGTGGCGCACGAGGACGAATCGGGAAGTGTAAAATTCCATACATGAACAGTGATTTTAAATAGGATCAAATCCTGTCCGCCGTTTTGCGTTATTTTAAAATGAAACTCATAATCACCGGCAGTTGTTTTTGCCGTTGTTTTGAATTTTATTAAAAACACAAGATTTTCGTCGGGAATCAATGTAAAATTTTTCGTTGCCGGAACCAGCGGGTCCGGAAAATATATACCGTCCTGCGTTTCGATATAATATTCCCTTAGTAATTCTATAGCGATCTCTTCGTGATTTTCCGCTTCTATCGAAAGATTTTCCAATTTAACAACCGAACGCAGAATCAACTGACATGATTCTGCTTCATTTTTTGCCATATGGCAAATGTAATCGGCTCTTCCCGCTTTTAATGTGTTTGGTTGAATTTTTGTAAACGAATTTGTAAGCAGATAGGAAATATCAGGCAAATCACTCATCTCCCATTCCCGAATATTGATTTTTTTATCATCACTTTGAATAAAAAGGTCCCTATTGCATGAAAACGCCGGAATAATCAGCATGATTAAAAGAACAATAGACATATACCGGAACTTATTCATAAGCTTTATAAGCTTCTATAACTTTCTCCAGACCCGCCAGAGCTGCCTTTTCGGACTTTGTATACTGCGAAGCAAAGTCGGTATTTTTTCCGGCAACAAGCGTCCGGAATAACCATGGCATACCTGGAATGTTTGCCGAAAACAAAGTACAGAAATCAAAATTGCGCCCTGCCATAAGCATATCGATCATCTCAATGGATTCGGCATCGCGGGCAAATTTGTTTTGAAGAGCCTGGGTATAATAAACCGGGAACAATGATTTATAACTTTCGGCGTTAATTGCTTCGGTGATAATACTGATTCGTTCAAGGTCCGGAGCAGTGATCGGAATACCGAGTACCGAATAATTATCCATAGCTCCGGTCATGTAAATTTCCTGGCTTTCGTCGAATTTCGGATACGGCAATATTCCGTAATCATCATTCATATCCCTGAAAGTCGAAAACGCATTCCCAAGCCACGTTGTCGTAAACATAGCTCCGCCTTCTTTGAAAACCGTTATCGGTTCGCCGTAATCGGCAGGTATATAGGAACCGTTCCCTTCCCAGTATAATTTATTGATTGTTTCCACCGCTTTTATTGTTTTATCCGCATTTAAAACAATTTCAGGCGTCCCTTCATTGTTGCGGGCGATAATCGGAATATTAAAAGCGAAAGTGTATACGTCAAGGTTGGTCGCGGCTTCAGCGGTAAAACCATAAAGGTCGGTGCTGTCTCTGAGACCGTCGCCGTTTATATCCCGATATACATCCTTTATCTGAGATATAAAATATTCGATCGTCCAGCTGCCGTCACGCACGGTTTGATAGTAATCTCCGGTATTGAAATCTTCGCCGACTTTCTTATTATAAAATATTCCATACGTTAATTTAAGAGCGGACAGGCACATATCGCCTACCGCCGTGTAAATAACATCTCCGACCTGAAATTTTTCATTAATACCGTTTATCCACCATGGTTTCGATAAATCGTTATACTGCAGTGACAGCCAGTTTATGTATAGACCTTCCGTTATAATCGGGCCTGTCGTGTAAACATATGTTGCGGCAAGGTCGAATGCATCATCGCCTGCGAGAATTGTCTTTTTTACAAACTCAACATGCGTGTTTCCGTCATCTGCGTTTGTGACCAAAGGTACAATATCTATATTGAATCTTTCCTCAACCAGCCGGTTTCGCTGAAACAATGCATCGTTTAATATTTCACCGTCTTCCTCTTCGGTATGAATTTCATATAAAGTTCCGACTTTTGTTGATATTCGGAAAATGACGCCTTCGAAATCACTTTCTGGCAGGTTATCCGGAATGGATTTTCTTATGTCAGCGTCACTGCTTGTTTCCGAAGTGTTTATGCTGTCTTCAACAGTCACCGAAACGCTTTCCCCACTTGACGGTGCGTTTTGACAGGATGCTGATAAAACAGTTATAGCCGCTAAAATACAACTCAGTAAAATACGAAAGAGACGTTTTACTTTTAACATAACAACACCTTATAAATTTCTTAATATTTCCGTGACCAAAACCCAAAAGCGTTCGAAAGATTTTAAATTCAACTCCTCATCGGGAGTATGAATATGTTTAATCTCGGGACCTAATGCTATAATATCAATATCACCTGCTTTCTTTTTGATAACTCCGCATTCAAGCCCGGCATGTACGGCCGAAATACGCGGATTGCTTTTTTCACCAAATAAACGGCGGTAAGTATCAAGATATATTTTTTGAAGTTTTGAATTTTTATCGAAATTCCATCCCGGATATCTGCTGCTGTGTTTTATCTCGGAACCCGTCGCTTTTGCGAGCCAGTCGAAACGCAGACAGATATCATCCATTACGCTTTCGCATGAAGAACGGTTCATAAATGCCAAATGAATAAAGCCGTCATCCGTCGTAATCATCCCGGGATTTGCCGATGACTCGACAAGAGACGGTATCGCAGAACTCATCGTGAGTATACCGTTCGGTGACAGCGATATCAAGGAAATAATATCCGAAGTGGACTTATACGTCATCATGTTTTCGGATGAACGGGTCTTATCTATGCGAATTCCGAATGCTTTATCGGCTTCGGATAATTCGTCAAGAATTGTTTTTTCGAAATTCAATAAAAATTCGACGGATCTCTGAACATCAAGAACCGACAGTTGCGCCTCGCATTCACGTGGTATCGCGTTTAATTTGCTTCCTCCATTTAGAGAAATCAGATTGAACGGTTCGTATTCATACAGATTCATGAGAATGCGGTCCATCAGTTTTATGGCATTGACTCGGTTTTTATCGATATCGGCCCCCGAATGCCCGCCCGCCAGACCCGAGAGTCGTATTCTGATTTTTTTATTCCTGAATGGAATTTCTTCAAAACGATATATTATCTCCGAATGGATACCTCCGGCGCAGCTTGCCCATGCTTCGCCTTCGGTTTCACCGTCAAGATTAATCATACTGACGGCCGTTATCTGTGAATAATCAAAATTATCAGCGCCTATAAGGCCGGTTTCCTCCTCGGATGTAAAAAGGCATTCAAGAACAGGCGAACAAAGCTTCTCATCATCCAGTATTGCAAGCATCAGTGCAACAGCGACTCCGTCATCCGCGCCGAGTGTGGTTCCCCGGGCATGCAGATATCCGTTTTTTATGTATAATTTTAAACCCTCACCGGTGAAATCATGAACGGTAGAGTTGTTTTTTTCACATACCATATCCATATGACCCTGCAGTAAAACCGCAGGCCGGTCTTCATAATTTTTTGAAGCCGGACGGCGGACCAATACATTATGATGTGTGTCTCTGTAACAATACAGTCCGCGTTTTTGGGCGAATTCAACGATATAATCGGCTGTCGCAGATTCATTGCCCGAACTGCGGGGA
>CAZVPD010000046.1:19392-22455 GCA_964628455.1 uncultured Lachnospiraceae bacterium | reverse complement strand
ATATCTCTCCCCCGTGTCGGGCAGCAGGACCACAATGGTCTTGCCCGCGTTTTCGGGGCGTTTGGCCGCTTCAACAGCCGCCCATACCGCCGCGCCCGAAGAGATGCCGGCCAGAATACCTTCGCTGCGGGCAAGTTCCCTGCCTGTGCCGAACGCGTCGGCGTTTTCCACACGGATGATCTCATCATAAACCGATGTGTTCAGCGTATCGGGTATAAAACCTGCGCCGATGCCCTGAATTTTATGGGGCCCGCTTCTGCCCTGCGATAAAACCGGAGAGTCGGCAGGTTCGACCGCAATAATTTTCAATTCGGGATTTTTCGATTTCAGGTATTCGCCCGCGCCCGAAACGGTTCCGCCCGTGCCGATGCCGCACACGAACAGGTCGATCTCACCGCCGGTCTGTCTCCAGATCTCGGGTCCGGTCGTCGCTTTGTGAACGACGGGATTGGCGGGATTGACAAACTGTCCGGGCATAAAGCTGTTCGGCGTTTTTTCGGCCAGTTCCTTCGCTTTGGCGATGGCGCCCTTCATGCCGAGGGGTCCTTCCGTCAGGACGAGTTCCGCGCCGTATGCTTTCAGCAGGTTCCTGCGCTCAACGCTCATGGTTTCGGGCATGGTCAGGATCACGCGGTATCCCCTGGATGCGGCCACCGAGGCGAGTCCGATCCCGGTATTCCCGCTGGTCGGTTCGATGATCACCGAATCCGGTTTCAGCAACCCTTTTTCTTCGGCGTCCCGGATCATCGCCCATGCGATCCTGTCCTTGACGCTCCCGGCGGGATTGAAGAACTCCAGTTTGCCGATTATTTTTGCAGACAGATCATATTTCTTTTCAAGGTTCGAAAATTCGAGCACAGGTGTATTTCCTATGAGTTCCGTTACATTTTTTCTGACTTCAGACATTTCAGACATCCTTTCGAATTTAATTATGGATCAAAGCGTATCGAATACAGCGGTCATTGAAAACCGCACCTTAATTCCCAATATCATATATGGTTAGTATGATATAAGTATACTCCCTATTTTTTTATTTGTCAAGTGAAAGCAAAATAATTTTTTAAATGTTTCATATACAGTAATCGCAGTTGCCGGAGCATTCGGAATCTGCCAGATCCTGCAGTGTAACGGAATCCACATACTGATTGATCACCTGATATAAACCTTTCCAAAAGCCTATTGTAGGACAGATCCCGGACCGTTCACACAGATTGACATCGGTCGCAAGGCATGCCACGGGAGCCAGATCACCCTCGATCACACGCAGTATCTGCCCGGCGGTATACCGGTCGGGAGTGCGCGCCAGCATATAGCCCCCCTGCGCCCCCCTGCTGCTCAGCAGGAGTTTCGCCCTGGTCAGCGGGGTCACGATCTGTTCGAGATATTTGTCCGAAATCCCCTGCCGTTCCGATATGTCCCTGATCGGAATCCATTCGCCGCTGTTTTGTCCGGCCATGTCGATCATCATCCTCAGCGCGTACCGTCCCTTTGTCGATATCTTCATGTTCATCCACTCCTTTATTCTCCCATTATACTATATGATTGATATGAAATCAAGATTCATTGCGATAATTATAACGTCAGCCGCAGCGCAAAACAATAAAAAACCGCAGGAAGGCGTTAAGCGCACTTCACTGCGGGTTTATCTTATGCCGCGGGGATTTAATTTTCCATGCTCAGGACAGAACCGATGAACAGCGGCATATTCGTATGGCTGTCGATAACGGCATACACAAACGGGCGGTCAAGCGTGACCGTGTAATAATCGGCTTCGGCCGCGCTTTGCGCGGAGATCTCAACCGAGGTAACGGCTCCGGCTTTGGTGCCGAGTTCATCGACCGAAATATAGGTTTTATGCAGCACGCTGCTGATATACATATTGCCCCAGCCCGAATGGCCGATCCCGGAAAAGTCTGCCGCCGAATCGTCAAAAGCGTCCGTAATTCCCATATCTTTCAGAACATCGTTCATTTCAAGCTCGTATTCAGACGAAAACCTGGGCATGACCGCGTTTACAATGCCTTTTTTTGCATTTTCAATCGTTTTAATAAAGTTTTCGGCGGTCATCGAAGCGATGTATTCATGGATCGGAACGTTCTCGCCGGGGAGCAGCGCGGCAAAAGAGTATTGCCCGTCCGCATACGGCTTTATAAAGCCGACGGCGCTGCCGTCCTCAAGATACAGCTCCTCTTCAGAGCGCATCATGCCGGCGGTCTGCGCGGAGCCGTCCTGCGCGTAGAAATTCCCTTCAAAAACCCGCTCGATGCTGTAGACTTTCTGCCACTCCGCGTCAAACACCATCGCGTTGATCAGATACATGACCGCCTCGGCGGGAATTTCCGTCAGTATGCCGTCGATCAGACCTTCGGTGCTGCTGCTGATCCAGCCGTTGATATCGGCAACCGTCCGGTCGTCGAACGCGGCTTTATAGGCGTCCGCCTGATAGTAATCGGCATTGGCCTGCAGGAAAGAATCGTTTACCAGGATACCGTTTTCATCATCGCAAAACCAGACGGAATTGGCTATGGTCAGTCCGGCTTTTTCTGTGTTTGTCAGACTGCCGGTATAACCGCGCAGATATTGGTTCAATTCGTCCAGACCCAATGTCCCGCCGATTGTTTTTTCCATTTGCGCAAGTGTTTCTCCGGCGGCGCCGTTGGCCGTCATGGACAGCGCAAGCAGGACGGACAGGGGCGAAACCATCGAATTCTTATCGATACTCACGCTTCTTTTAAACAGTTCAAGCGCGAAAGACGTGCCGGTCAAGATAAATTCCCGGTCCGCGGGTTTTATTTCGGGATCTCCTGACTTTACCTGTACCGCGAGGTTGACGGCATAAACGGGTTTTACGGGGATATCCCTGCTTTGCGGTCCGGTCACAGCCGCCGTACCGGTCACATCCGGGACGGCGCCTCCGGAACAGGAAATAAGAAAAACGGCTGTCAGCGCCGATAAAAGAACACAGGTGATTATTTTTATCAATAAACTTTTTTTCATTCGTTTCGCCTTTCGTCGGGCAGTCTTCGGTCTCGGGAAATCTCGGCCGGCACCGGAAAAAGTCCG
>CAZVPD010000046.1:14530-19382 GCA_964628455.1 uncultured Lachnospiraceae bacterium | reverse complement strand
GGGGGACGCGCTGCCCGGCGTCCCCCGATTCTCTTTTTTAAGCTATATTGTTGACGACGCCGATAAACAGAGGCAGATTCGTCGTGCTGTCGATGATCGCGTAAACAAACGGACGGTCAAGCGTCACCGTATAGATTTCGCCGGCCGGCATGCTTGTGACGGACATCTCGACCGAGGTAACCGCGCCCGCCTTTGTCCCGAGCTCATCGACCGAAATGTAGGTTTTGTGCAGCACGCTGCTGATGAAAATATTGCCCAGAGGCGAGCTGCCGAGTTTCGAAAAATCGGCGAGAAAAGGATTAAAAGCGTCTTCGATGCCGAGTTCCGTCAGAATGCCGTTCATTTCGACTTTATATTCGGAGGAAAATTTGGGCATCTCCGCGTAGACGATCCCGGATTTCTGTCCGGATATGGTCCCGAGAAAGCTTTCGCCGGTCATCGACGCGATGTATTCCTCCGGCGGAATGTCTTCGTTCGGCAGAAGCGCCGCAAAACCGTATTGTCCGCCGGCGTAGGGCTTTATGAATCCCGTCGCCTTTCCGTCGTCGAGGTATCGGGTTTCCTCCGACCGCATCATCGGAACCGTCTGTTCCGTACCGTCCTGCGCGTGAAACGTGCCGTCGTAAACCTGTTCGAGCGTGTATACTTTTTCCCATTCGGCGTCGAACACCACCGCGTTGATCAGATACATCACCGCTTCGGCGGGTATTTTATCGAGTATGCCGTCGATCAGACCGTCCGTATGGATACTGACCCAGCTGTTGATGTCGTCGACCGTTTGGTCGTCGAAAGCGGCCCCGTATGCGTCCGCATGATAATAATCCGCGTTTTTCTGAAGGAAATCCGCGCTGACGGCGATGCTTTCCCCGTCATCCCGGAACCAGACGGAATTGGCCGACGCAAATTTCGCTTTCTCCGAGCTGGTCAGAGACGCGGTGAAGTCGCGGAGATATCCGTTGAGCCTGTCGACGGTCAGTCCCGATCCAAGCACGTTTTCCATCTGCGCCAGCGTCTCTCCCGCCGCTCCGTTTGCGGTCATCGAAAGCGCAAGCAGCACGGAAAGGGGCGAGATCATCGTATTTTCCCCGGCAGCCGCGCTCTTTCTGAACAGGTCGAGGGCAAAATCCGCGCCTGCGGCGACGAAATCACCGTTTACCGGCCCTGCCTCCGTTATTTGAGACGTCACGTTTTCCATCAGGTTCTTCACCGAAAGCGGTATTGCTTCCGGCAGTTCATCCTTGGTTTCTCCTGTACTGTCCGTATTGCCCGTGACCTCATCCGTTTCATCCGCTTCATTCGGAACGGCTGCGTTTTCACCGCAGGCAGCCAGACTCGCGGCGATAAGGACCGCGGCCGTCATGCAGGCGATCGTTTTTAACCATTTATATTTTATTTTCATGTTTTTTCGCCTTTCTTTTTTTGTATTTGCCCTTAAGACGAACAAAAAAGCAGAATGTTCCGTATCCGCATCCATAACGCCGGGACAGCTTTTCGGATCACTTCTTATCCGCCGCCAGAAGACGGATCTTATCCCTGTCGGCCTCATTCAGAACACGTCCGAGGATCTCGGCGATCAGAAACACCCCGACGATGTCCATCCCCAGCCTGATGAGCGTGAAACGCAGTCCGAGCGAAGACGATTCAAACAAGAGCAGCGGGATCTTCATGGTGGACCAGGCGCCGATAAAAATAAGGACATTCGATATTTTACTGCCTTTTTTGATTAAAACTCCGGCTACCGGGAAAGCGGCGTATAAAGGGCCTGCCGCAGCGGCGCCTAAGAAGTAGGCGATCAGAATGCCGGTGATGCCGGAATTCTCACCCATGTACCGGATCATCGTTTCTTTTTTAACCCATACGTCGAGCAGTCCGAGAAGAACAAAAATCGGAGGGACGACCGTGAGCATTTCAAACAGGTTCGACGCCGTCAGTTCAAGCGCTTTTTTCCCCGTTGCCGGGAAAATCACCGCGATGACGATATTGACCGCGAGAAGACCGAGAAAAAACCTGTATCTTTTAAGCAGAACCGTCATTTTTTTCATATTATTTCAGCACGGCCCCCATGACGGCGGCGACAGCCAGCGAAAACACAAATGCCAGGGCATTTCTCAATACGGCCGCCTTTTTACCGAAATACGATATCTCTACGGGCAGCGTGATGATCCCGACCATCATAAGCGTCGAAACGAAAGCCGCTATCTGCATGGTCCCCGCGCCGCTTCGCAGCAGCGCCGCCGCAAGCGGAAAAGCGACGAATCCGGGAATCAGCGTCACAGCACCTATGAACGCGGCAGCGATCACTCCCCGCCAGCCCGATTCGCTTCCGATAAAGACCGATATCTGCTCCGGAGTGAGGACAGCCAGCATAACGCCGATGATGAGGATGACCGACAGGAACTGGGGCAGAATATTCTCAAAGGATTTCCAGGCTTTCTTCAGCGCCGCTTTCGTTTTTTCCCTGCTTTTGATAAGGGAGGCGATCAGTCCGGCGGCAGCCAGCGAGTAGAACACATAGGTCATGGCCTTTTCCCTGCGCTTTCGTTGAATTTAAAATCTTTTCGGATATTATACGCCGAAAAAAGCCGGATGTATGTGAGTTAATCACGGTATAACGGTCCCGGAAGATATATAATATGAAATAAACGTATTTACAGAAAGGGATCAATCCATGCCTGACAAGAAAACCGCCGGCGGCAGCCGCAACAACCTTACATGCATCGTCATAAAAGAAAAATGCCCTCAGAATCACCCCTGCCCGTCTGTCAGGGTCTGCCCCGCGGACGCGTTGTCGCAGAAGGGATACGACGCGCCGGCCGTTGACCCGGAAAAATGCATCGTATGCGGCAAATGCGTGAAATACTGCCCCCGGGGCGCGCTGGCGCTTCAGTGACCGAACCTGTAATATGCAGAATTTTTTGACGGAAAGAGCTGATACAGAATGATCTCTCCGGACTGTTCCGACCTGTTCATCAGGTATTTTACTTTCTGGCCGTATCTGTCACAAGCCGAAAAGGAGCTGCTCTGCGCCAACACCGTCTCCGTCAGCTATCCCAAGGGCATCAGCCTTCACAGCGGAAGCGACAGCTGTCCCGGCGTTGTTTTAGTGAAAAAAGGCCAGCTGCGCGTCTATATGCTGTCCGAAGAGGGACGTGAAATCACCCTGTACCGGCTGTTCTCCGGTGACACCTGCATCCTTTCGGCATCATGCGTCCTCGACGCCGTTACGTTCGACGTCTTTATCGGCGCCGAAGAGGACAGCGAAGTCCTCATGATCCCTTCGCCGGTGTTTCACAGACTGGCGGAGCAGAATATCCATGTCGAAACATACGGCTACAGGATCGCCACGGAGCGTTTTTCCGACGTGATGTGGGCTATGCAGCAGATCCTTTTCATGGGGATCGACAAAAGACTCGCGATCTTTCTGCTGGGCGAGCTTGAAAAATCCGGCGGGGATGTCATAAAGCTGACGCATGAACAGACGGCAAGATATATGGGCACGGCGCGGGAAGTCGTCACGAGAATGCTCAGATATTTCGCGGACGAAAAAATCGTCGAATTATCGCGCGGCGGCATCAGGGTCACCGATGCCGCGAAACTCAGGGCGCTGACATAAACAGCACGGCCGCGGGATGCATCCCGCGGCCGTTTCTATTTGAAAGAAATCAGATAAACAAAGACATGTCCGACTCTTCGGCGTTTGCCAGCATCGCCGTGGCACCCGCGTATTTTACATTGTCCATCAGTTCGGATTTATGGATACCCATCACGTCCATGGTCATGGTGCATGCGATCAGTTCCACGCCGTTTGCCTGCGCGGTTTTGATCAGGTCCTCGAGGCTGTCTATATTCTTGTTGTTCATCACGCTGCGGATCATTTTTGTCCCGATGCCGCCCATGTGCAGTTTCGATATCGACAGTTTTTTCGAACCGCGGGGCATCATCATCCCGAACATTTTCGAAATCATATCTTTCTTCACTTTGACTTTATGCGATTTCCGGAGTATATTCAGACCCCAGAACGTGAAAAACATGCTGACTTTTCTGCCCATGGCCGCCGCTGCGTTGGCTATGATAAACGACGCGATCGCTTTGTCGAGGTCGCCCGAGAAAACGATGATGTTTTTATGGTCTTTCGGTTCCCTGTCGCAGGCCGCGGGCTGAACCGCTTCTTTTCGGATCCTGGCAACGCTGATCCCCTTCTTGCTTTCCGTGCCCAGCAGCACGTTGCCCGTCCGGCGGCAGAAACCCGCGATATCGTCTGCGAACGCAGGGTCGGTGGTGGAGATCTCGATGATATCGCCGATCCCCGCGTCATTGAGCGCGGCGGACAGCTTTACGATGGGACCCGGACACTGAAGTCCGCAGGCATCCACGTTAATGTTTTTTTTTGCCGGGATTTTTTCGGGAGCTTCGGGGAGCTGCGTTTCGGGGTTCATACCGCTGCTGCCGGGAGCCGGCGTACGCACGCCGTATACCGAATGATACAGGCGATAACCGCCGCTGAGATTATAGGCGTCAAATCCCTCCTGCGACAGGATGCGGGCAGCCACATAACCGCGGAGGCCTATCTGGCAGGTGATGTATACGGGTTTTGTCCTGTCGAGTTCGTTTTTGCGTTCGCGGAGGCTGTCAAGCGGGATATTGATGAATCCCTCGATGTGCCCGTTGTCGTATTCCATCGGCGTGCGGGTGTCGAGAAGGGTGACGCTGCCGTCCTTCGGAAGGGCATCCACGTCGTGCCAGTGGAAATTCTTCACTTTCCCGGTCAGGATGTTTTCGATCACGAAACCGGCCATGTTCACGGGGTCCTTCGCGGAACCGAACGGAGGAGCATAGCACAGTTCCAGCTGCG
>CAZVPD010000046.1:0-14520 GCA_964628455.1 uncultured Lachnospiraceae bacterium | reverse complement strand
GTATTCCGAGCCCTGGGCCTTGTGCACGGTCATGGCGTAGCACAGCTCCAGCTGAGTCAGGTCATACGCGGTCATTTTCGCGCGTATGGCGGTCGCGAGCACATCGCAGCGCTTGTCGGTCCCTTCATAACCCACGATCTGGGCCCCCAGTATCCGGCCGGTCTTCTTTTCGAAAACGGTCTTCACCGACATGTTGACGGCTCCCGGATAATAGCTGGCGTGGTTTGCCGAATAGGTATACGACTTGTCGCAGTCATAACCAAGCCGGACCGCGGACTTTTCGTTCAACCCCGTGGAGGCGACGGTCAGGTCAAACACTTTGATGATGGACGACCCCTGCGTGCCGTTATAGACGCTGTCCAGCCCGCATATGTTGTCGGCCGCGATCCTTCCCTGCTTGTTGGCGGGACCGGCAAGCGGGACGAAGCACCTGCAGCCGGCGACGAAATCCTCGGATTCGACGGCGTCTCCGACCGCGTAAATATCCCCGGCCGATGTCCGCATGCGGTTGTCCGTCACGATGGCGCCGCGTTCATTGAGCGCGATCCCCGCCTCTTTTGCCAGGGCTGTTTCCGGACGGACGCCGATGGCCATGATCAGCATGTCGGTGTCGACTTCGCCGTTGTTGAGGACCAGTTTCAGCCCGCTGCCGCTTTCACGGACGGAGCGCAGGGCGCTCCCGAGAAGGAGGGTCAGTCCCTTGCTTTCGATATGCCTGTGCACTTCGCAAGCCATGTCGTAATCAAGGGGGGCCATGACCTGGTCGGCCATTTCGATGATCGTGACGCTGAGACCCGCGGCGTCGAGGTTCTCGGCCATCTCCGGCCCGATAAAACCGCCGCCGATGACGGCCGCTCTTTTCGGCTTGTTTTTTTCTATGTATTCCTTGATTTTATAGGTGTCGGGGATGCTGCGCAGGGTAAAGACCTTTTCGCCGTTCAGTCCCTCTATGTTCGGCTTCACCGGTTCCGCGCCCATGGACAGGATCAGCTTGTCATAGGTTTCCTCATAGGTTTCGCCCGTCGTGAGGTTTTTTACCGTGACCGATTTCGCCCCGGGATCGATTTTAACGACCTCATTCAGGATCCTGACATCCACATTGAACCTTGCGTTAAAGCTTTTGGGCGTCTGAAGGGTCAGGGCCGATTTGGTTTTGATCTCTCCTCCGATATAATACGGCAGCCCGCAGTTGGCGAAAGAGATATATTCTCCCCGTTCAAACATGATGATCTCGGCGTGCTCGTCCAGTCTTCTGAGCCTTGCAGCCGCCGTGGCGCCGCCCGCCACTCCGCCTATAATTAAAACTTTCTGTGATACCGGCATTCGATTCCCCTCCGATTATAATATGGATTGATATTTGTAAGGTTATGCAGCCCCGTGTCCTCTCGTGAAAAGTGAGAGGAATCTTCCTCTCACCGGAACATTCCTCTCACTGCCTTTTAAACGTTCAGCAATTTCAAAATGGCCGCTTTGGGTTTTACGCCGACCGATGTATTGACGACTTTGCCGTTTTTGACCACCGCGAGCATCGGAATGCTCATCACTTTAAACTGAGCCGCGAGTTCGGGCTCTTCATCGACGTTCACCTTGCATATTTTGGCAGTCGTCGTCTCTTCCGAAATTTCATCGACTACAGGCGAAAGCATTCTGCAGGGTCCGCACCAGGACGCCCAGAAATCGATCAGTACCGGTTTGTCAGATTTAACAACTTCCTGCTCGTAATTTTTTTTAGTCACAATCGTTACTGCCATTTTAAATCTCCTTTTAAAATCAAATATTTATTGAATGGACTTATTATACGCCGTTTTTCCGTCCGGTTCAGTAACTTAATCACAAACGAAAAAAGAATATCGGCTGCAGGCAACCGGCCTCGGCCGGATGCCTTTGACCTTCAGCTCCGGTCCGCAGCGCCGCGGATGACCTCGACGAACCTTCTGCCGTATTTCTGCTGCTTGATCCGGCCGACTCCGGACACATCAAGCAGGGCTTCCACGGAAGCCGGCTTTTTAACGCACATCTCCCTGAGTGTCGCGTCGCTGAAAACGACATAAGCCGGAACACCCTCGGTATCCGCGATCTTCTTGCGAAGCTCCTTCAGCTTCAGCAAAAGCTCCGCGGAAAAATCTTCGGGCTGACCCGCTGCCGTTCCCGCATAGGACTTTTTTACATGAGAGGCAGGCCGCTTCATCGGCAGAAAGACCGGGTCCCTTAGGAATAAAACGGCTTTTTCGGTCAGCGTCAGCACGGGATACGCCGTATCCGCCGTCCCGAGATACCCGCCGGCAAGCAGAAAACCGATGATCTCCCGAAGCTCATTTTCCGCAAAGCCGGCCAGGATGCCAAAGGACGCCTGTCTGAAGAGACCGTAATTCCGGACCTTTTCACTTTGCTGACCCCTCAGAATGTCCGAAATGATTTTTATTCCGTATCTCTGTCCGCAGTCAGAGACGCAGCCTATGATCTTTACGGCCTGCGCCGATACATCTGCCTCCCTGAATTCCGTCAGGCAGTTTGAGCAGTTTCCGCAGAAGTGCGCGCTCTTTTCCCCGAAATAATTCAGGATAAACGCGCGGAGGCAGTCGGCCGTTCTGCAGTAGGCGGTCATCTGCTTCAGGCGCAGACGGTCTCCTTCCCTGACCTTTTCCCTGGTCTGCGCGTCGAGTTCCGGATTTTCGTCGCCGTTTTCGATAAAATAGAGCTGTGTCTGTACATCCCGGGCGCTCCAGAGGAGGATGCAGTCCGCTTTTTCGCCGTCGCGTCCGGCGCGTCCGGCTTCCTGATAGTAACTCTCGATGTTTTTGGGCATGTTATAATGGATGACAAAAGAGACGTTCGACTTGTCGATGCCCATGCCGAACGCATTGGTCGCGACGATGACCGGAGTTCGGTCGAAGATGAAGTCATCCTGATTCCCGAGCCGTTCTTCGGCGCTCAGTCCCGCGTGATAACGCGTCGCCGGAAAGCGCGCCCGGTTCAGGGCGTCGCAGACCTCTTCGACCTGCCTGCGGGTGGAGCAGTATACGATGCCGGATTTTCCCCTGTATCCGCGCAGCAGAAGCAGAAGCTCATCGGTTTTTTTCTTCGGACGGCGCACGCCGAAATACAGGTTTTTACGGTCGAATCCGGTGCTGACCGCGAGGGGATCCCTGAGTCCCAGAATCCGGATGATATCGTTTCCGACTTCTTTTGTTGCCGTCGCCGTAAAAGCGCCGACAGCCGGGCGGTACGGAAGCCTCCGGATGAACTCCGCGATCCTGAGATAGCTCGGGCGGAAATCCTGTCCCCACTGCGAGACGCAGTGCGCCTCGTCGACGGCGATCAGAGAGATCCTGCTTCCGAGGCAGAACGAGATGAATTCGCCCGCAAGCAGCCTTTCGGGAGCGACATAGATGATCTTGTACCTTCCTTCAACCGCCCGCGCGATCACGGTCGCGTATTGCGCCGGAGTCAGCGAACTGTTGATGTAGGCGGCTTTGATCCCGTTCTGAACAAGGGAACCGACCTGATCCCTCATCAGCGAGATCAGGGGGGAGACCACAAGCGCGATCCCGTCCCCCAGCAGCGCCGGGATCTGATAGCAGACGGACTTCCCCGCTCCGGTCGGCATGACGCACAGCGCGTCTTTCCCCGCGGCCAGCGTGTCGACGATCTTCTCCTGACCGTCCCTGAAAGCAGTATGACCGAAAAAAGTTCTCAGCAGTTCGTATTTATGCATGTTATTCCTTTATGTTGATTATCCGCACGGGCCATGCTTTTTATATCCTATCATTTTTTCGGTTTGTTTTCAAGTAAATCAGATGCCGGACCCGTAAAAATAATTTTACGGAACCTATTGACATTCACGCAGCGTCATGGTTTATAATAGACACGTGAGGTGATCCGGTGACTTATTCCATCCGTATGCTTGCAGAATTATCGGGCGTATCGACACGCACGCTGCGTTATTATGATGAAATCGGCCTTCTGTCGCCCGGAAGAGCCGAAAATAACTACCGCGTCTATAACAGCGGACACGCGGACATCCTGCAGCAGATCCTGTTATACAGAGAACTCGGCGTCAGTCCGGACGAAATAAAAAATCTGCTTGAAAATCCGGGCTACGACAGGGAGAAGGCGCTGCGGGATCATCTGTCCGAACTGCAGAAACGCAAAACGCAGCTCGAATTGCTGATAAACAATGTCAAAGAAACCATTGCTTCCGTGAAAGGGGAAACCGTTATGAAGGACAAAGAGAAATTCGAAGGGTTCAGGCAGAAAATGCTTGACGAAAACGAGAAAAAATACGGGAAGGAAATACGGGAGCGCTACGGGGAAGAAACCGTCCGCGCTTCCAACGACAAGTTCAAAGGAATGACCGAAGAAAAAGCCGCCTGTGCGGAAAAGCTGTCCCGGGAACTGAACCTGGCTCTTGCAGAAGCCGTCCGGACAAACGACCCCGCGGGCGACACCGCCCGGAAAGCCTGCGCCCTGCACAAAAAATGGCTGTGTCTGTACTGGCCCGACGGATCCTACAGTGCGGAGGCGCATATGGCCCTTGCGCAGATGTACGCGGACGACGAGCGCTTCACGGCATACTATGAGAAGATCGCTCCCGGCTGCGCCGTCTTCCTGCGGGACGCCGTGAAGATCTTCTGCGCGAAAGAATAAAAGGCGGGGGATCCGTCCGCCGGACAACCCCCGCTTTTTTATTCCGGCGATCCCGCCGGTCGTTTCCGCAGGAGATATGCAAAAAAAATTCGGGATAATACGGGGAGATCAGATGATTACAGACAGAATAGCGGACAGAGCAAGATCCGAAGGGCTCCATATTTATACGATAGCTTCCATGGATGATACGGGAATATACGAACGACGTCTCAATCCCTCGAATTCCTGTACAAACAGTTATTCGGCAGCGAAGGCATTTACCGTTACGGCAATAGGAATGCTGCGGGACCGGCACCTGCTTTGCGAGGAGGATAAAGTCTATGACCTGTTTGAACGGGATTTTCCGGAAAACTTCGACCCGGGCTGGAAACGGGTTACCATTGAACACCTGATGACGCATAAAGCCGGATTCGGCAGAGGATTTCTCGATATTGACGTTGAAAACACAGCCGATTATCCAAGCGACGATTTTTTACAGATCGTGCTGTCCGAGCCGCTGCCCTATGCGCCCGGCAGCCATTATCAGTATACCGACGCGGCCTTTTATCTGCTGTCACGCATCGTAACAAAGATATCGGGAGAAAAGCTGGTCGACTTTCTGCGTCCGGTCCTGTTCGGGAAGCTGGGATTCCGGGAGCTGGCCTGGAGCTGCTGTCCGCACGGGTATACCATGGGAGCTACCGGTCTGTACATCAGGACATCGGACATGGTCAAACTCGGCAGGGTCTATGCCTGCGGCGGGAGCTTCGGCGGTCAGCGTATCGTCTCGGAGGAATGGGTCAGCCGGGTCCTTGAACGCGGGTATGAATTTACCGAACGCAATCATAACGGGATATACGCCAAAGGCGGCATGTACGGGCAGATGCTGTGTTTCTCCGTCCGGAATCATGAAGCATACGCCTGGCACGCCTGTGAAGAAAAGGCGTTCAGCTTCGCCGACATTTTTCCGTCGTGAATTTCGGATCGATGTGACGGCTGTGCCTGCCCGCATCAGAAACGGGGCATTATCCTACAAGATAAAAAATCAGTAAACACCCGATTCATGCACGATGTCGCTGTATAGTCCGACTCTGTCCGCACGGGTTGACGGAGTCACGGGGCTTCCGAGGCTCATGATAAAGCGCCTTTTGTTTTTCGCACCCGCAGCCAGCTGCCTTTTTATCTCCGCGCGGAGCCGGTCGTCGCTGCTGTCCTGCAGGACTCCGATCGCGTCAAGGTTCCCGAGAAGGGTGCAGCGTCCGTTCACATATTCGGATACATCGGCTATATGTGTTCTGAAGTTCTTTTTGCTCTCTTCCAGCGACAGGGCATCGGCTCCGATATCAAGGAGAAAACCGAGTTTTCCGGCGGGATTCCCGCAGAAATAGAATATGCTCTTCATGCCGAGGGAACGGATCTCTTCGATCAGCGGGACCGTAAAGCGCAGGTTCAAGGCCTTGAAATCATCGGGCGAGATCATGTCGCTGAAGCAGTCCTGCACGAAAACGCCGGAAGCACCCGCGGCGGCAGCTTCCCTGACGCTTCGTACGCAGTAATCGAGAGAACGCGCGCACGCGTAACGGATAAGCCCGGGGTCCAGCATGATCTTGGTCATGGTCTCTTCGAATCCAAGCAGAAAAAACACGTCGTTTAACGGAGTCCCGACAAAACTCAGGGGACAGACGTCCTTAAATTCTTTCAGCAAAGGTGAAGCCGGACCGCGCATCCTGTCATCCCCTGCCTTTGATGCCGATTCTACAGCCGGAAGCCTCCTGTCGATCTCCGCTACGGTATCGGCGGGATTTTCACGGATATAACAGTCGCCGCCTACGGGCGGTCTCGAAAGCATCCGCTCCAGACCGGTCGCTTTATCGGTCAGGAAAACTCCGTCCGGCCTCACATCGATGAAAAGACGGTCCTCGTTCCGTTCCGTAACGGCGAAGTCCGGCATAAACCAGTCCAGGCGGGCCTTGTTCATGTAATCGCGCTGCCACCCGATCTGATGCGCGACACAGGGATCAAACCGGTACCACCACGGACAGCCGGTGATCTGATCCCAGTGGTCTCGGATAAAGATGTCTTCATAGCAGATGACCGCGGGGACTTCCGGCGTTCCCTCCGGAGAAAGGGCGGCTTCGATTTTCTGTTTTCCCGTCATGCGCTTCCACCTCACGATCAAATTATTTTTATCCGCAGAACAGGGATGCCTTGCGGCCGCTTCATGAAAGAAGGTTTTGCCGATCATTCGCATCCTGTATAAAGACACAGCCGGAAAATTCCGCTGTTTTCGGAGACAGCGTCCCGCGTCGCGCGTTTGTGTCTGCGGCGGCGGACGTGATCGCGGATATTCACGGTCCTTCCCCCTGTTCAGTTCAGTGATTCCGTCAGCTGATCGATCGCCTTCTGCAGAGCCGGGGTGTTTTTGGCAAGGAAGGAGGCGATATCCGTGTTTCGAGTTGCCGAAAGGCTGCACAGCAGCCCGGTAAAGCCCGCGAAATTGTACAGATTTCCGGTATCGTAAGAGATATTGTTATAAAGAAAATCAAGTATTTCGCCGGACGTATCGTCCCTGATCAGCTTGCCCTGAAGGATCTTGTCGTAAAATGCCGGAACCAGGCTTTTATATCCGAGATAGGCGTAGGCTTCCATGAAGATCCCCGTATTTTCGGGGTCCGTATTCGACGAAGGGACCGCAGCCATGGAGAGGAATATGCCGGCTGTCGAAGGCGCGTATTCATCACCCTGTTCGTATTTCGGATACGGAAGGATGCCGAAATCAACGTCCATCTGCCTGAGCTGGGAGACCAGATGCGTCGCCGTATAAAGGAAAAGCACCTGTTTGTTTGCAAAATAGAACCCGTCGTCTCCGCCCACGTACATGATCTTGCGGGACAGCGTATCCATGGCGTAGCTTTCGTCAAACAGTTTGGTAAAAACGTCGACGGTCCGCCCGACGGACTTTTCATCGGACACCGTGATCTGAGGGATCCCGTCTTTGTCAAGTTCCGCGATATTCACGCCGCACGCGTTCAGGACCCCGATGACCGTGTCGTTTGTGTAATTGATGCCCCACAGGTCATTGCCGTCCATGACAGCGTCGCCGTTGATGTCGTTTGCGACCGCTTTGCTCATCTCAACGGCTTTGTCAAAGGTCCAGGTACCGTCCTTCACGGCGGCATACGGGTCGCCGAGGTTGTAGTCGGCAATCATTTCTTTATTGAAGCAGATGTTCCAAACCGCCAGCATATCGTTGGTCGAGAGATCCCCGCAGACGACATAGCTTTTTCCTTTGATCGAAAGCGCTGCTTTCGATTCAAAGTCCCACCAGGGTTTTTCGAAATCGATGTGCGGCAGAGAAGACAATTCCAGCAGGTAACCGCCCGACAGCACCGAAGCGAAATTCGTGCCGCGCATGAAGCAGACGTCAAAGGCGCTGTCGCCGGAATTGACCGTTTTCTGAAGCTGGGAAACCGCCTCCCCCGCGCTTTGCACGTTGAACTGCTCCACGGCGCAGTTGCAGTCCGAAGCCATGGTGCTGTTGCGTTCGAACGCGGCGTCGTTGAGCGGTTCACCCGTCATCCCTTCCGGGGCGATGTCGACGAAATCAAGGGGGGTGTACGTGTCCCAGCTCTGAGTGAGCAGCGTAAAAGTCCGCCCGCCCATATCGGTCCGGGGCAGATCGGGAGTTAATTCGGTTTCCGCAGCCGCACTGCTTTCCGGGACGCTTTCGGTGGATGCGGGGTCCGGTCCCTGCGCGGTTTTATCCGAACAGGCCGCCGCGGATGTGACGAGAGCCGAACAGATCAGGAAAAACACAAGCGCTTTTTTTGCTTTTTTCATGTTAAGATCCTCCCGCTTTCTGTAATATTATTCTGTTGTTTCAGGCAGGTCCCCGTTGTCCGAAAAATGTTTGAGCAGGACGATGTCATCGCAGTCCGACTCGTTTGTGATCTCCACCCCCTCGCGGGCGGCATCCGCCGAAACGAAGTATTCGTCGCGCGTCGCCTGTCCGAATCGGATCAGCGCGGGCGTTTCGAGCCTGTGCCCGCCGAATCTTCCCCCGCCCTGCAGGCAGATGATGCCGTATGGGGCCGCGTCCTTCAGAACCGCCGTGCGCCCCGGATGAACCGTCAGCCGTTTGGCGCTGACTTCTTTTGTTTTATAGCAGATCCACTCCTCGAAATACCCATTTGCCCGCATTTCGCCGGGGTCGCCCGCCGGTATCGGGGCCATGAAGCGGTTTTTATGCAGGTCCTTGTCCGTATTGAGCTCCCAGTCGATGACGTCAAGCAAATAGTTGTAATTGCCTTTTCCCTCCGCGGGGCAGTCCTTCCAGAGCAGTTCCTCCGGGACGCACTGCCCGTTGAGAAGGACGGACTGATACATCGCGTAGACATCCGACGCGAACTGCGGTTCATAGGTGCAAAGGCTGCCCGGCGCGTGCAGCATGCCGGGGGGGACGTCCCATCCCGTATCAGGGGTCAGCTTATAAGCCCGGGAAAGATCCAGGATCCTGTTGTCCCCCTTCGGAAAATCCGTCAGGGCTTTGAGGACCTGTTCTTTTGTCGCATCGGGCGTCAGTCCGAAGAAAGTAAAGGCAAATTCCCCGCCGTGATTGTTCAGCTGGGACGGAAAGAAATACATTTCCGGTTTTCCCGCCGCGCCCACGCGTGCGGCGTGTTCGTTCCTGTGGTGGATATGGTGGGGCAGCGGCCCCATGTTGTCGAAAAATTTCGAGAACATGCTCCATCCTCCGTATTTGGTCCACAGTTCCTCCCCGATCAGTTCGGGTCCGAGCAGCTTAAGAGCGTCACGCAGCAGCATTCTTTCGCTTCCGTCTTCATTGAGGGCGATATAGCTCAGTCCCTCATCGGCAGGCGTGCCGGGTCCGTTGTCGGCACGGGTCGCCGAGGACAGCCATCTCTCGTCGATGCCGCCGCGCGCCGCACCGAGCGCGTAGTAATCGTCCGGGTGCAGCTTTATCCTTCTGCCCGGCCGGCAGAAAGACCTCGGCACCCAGCACGGCATCAGGCGCAGGATCCCGCCGTTTCCGTGCAGATATGCTTTCAGTTCCTGAACTTTCATCATGATCCGCCCCATCCCTTATTCTTATATTTTAGTTCATACCGCTGAGATCAGTTTAGTACAAATTCACCCTTTTGTCAATAGATGTCATTCTGCATGGCAAAACGGCACATGCTTCGCGATCCCGGGCGTCAACCTTCATCCGCCGTGAAATGATCGAAACAAGCGGCGGGGTTCCGGGATGCGGCCGTTCCTGCCGAATCGGAGCCAAAGACTCCCCGCCGCCGAACTGTTTTCGGCAGCGGGGAGTCCTGTCACTGCTATAAATCCGTGTATGCGGCGCTTATCTTTTTAATCTGCGTCCCGCAGCGACAAAAACCGCGCAGACCGCCGCGCCAAGCAAGCCCCAGGCCATGGTATCGGCTGTCGCGGGTGCGGCTGACGTAACCGCAGCGGGGTTTTCCGCAGCAGCGGTCTCAGCCGGCAGTTCGGCTGCCGCTTCGGTTTCCGGTTCCGGGAAGACCGGTTCGACGCCGGTTCCCGCCCATATGATGATATTGTCGATTTCGGAAAGTAATTTTGTCGACGTTTTATAACAAATGGCATAAGCGTCGATGTCGCCCCAGTTTTCGGTGTTTTCTTCCATTTCGGAAACAAGCATCCCGTTTACGTAAACCGCAGGGCCTTTTTCCATAGACATTTCAACCCGGACGGTAAACGTGCGGTTTTGCATCGCGGGTACGTTTTCATCAAAGGTTTCGCCATACAGCGCGTGAAGCATCGATGTGTCGTCGGCCGCACGCAGAGGGCAGGTCGTGTTGTTGTAATGGATCCAGTTTGATTCGCCCCTGCGTACCTGATTGTATCCGTCGCCGCGGATACGAACGTCAACCGTGTTGTAGTTGTCTACCCCGTCATAATTACAGAGAAGAGAAACGTACCGGTATGTGTTTTCGGCTTCGAGATAGGTGGCGTCATACTGATAGGTGTAATCGTATGTGCAGATCTTCCTGAGAAAATCGCTGTCCATGATCACGGCGTATGAGTCGTTGGACGTGCCGACGGTGGCATCCAGATTATCGGCATGCAGTTTGCCGTCTTTAACGGACAGGACCGCCGTGAATTCCCTGAGGCCTTCGCTTATTGTCCAGCCGAGTGAGTCAACGGTTTCCTGCGTGGAAGAGCCTTTTGCGCTGTTGAAATCCTCCGAGTAAATGACAGTGCCCGGCGCAAGCGAACTGCCGTCTGTGCCCTCCGGCACCATAACGCCGGCTGAAACCGGCATGAAGAAACAGATAACCAAGGTCAGAGACATGCATAGAAAGACCGAAAGTTTTTTCACTGGTGTGCCTCCTCAAAAACTGTTTTTAACGGATATTTCGAAAGGATCCCGCCAATATCCATATTTAAACGTATTCTATCATGGATCTTCCTTTATGTCCATATATTTCATCGGTTTATCTGACGATATTCACGGCAATATTTTAGCTAATAGTAACAAATATAGTAAACCTGTGATTTCATGACTGTTTTTCCCTCCGGATCTCGGGCAATTTCCGAAGTTGAGAACGAAGGCGAACATCAGGGGAGGAGGATTATGCAATCCTCCTCCCCGCATGCCGTATCCGTTTTCTATTCCCCGAGGAAAACCTCGAGTATGTTCGTGTAGTATTTTGTCTTCGCTTTGACCAGAGATTCGTAGGTTGAGGCGAATTCTCCGTCGCCGGAGACAAAATCCGGAAGGGAGAATACCCAGCCGTTCCAGCCGTTATACAGCGACGCGAAGTCGACATAACGGTTGTCGAGGATCGTATCGAGCATTTCGACCGACTCCTCGTCCCGCGCGCTCTTGACGTCCAGACAGATGTCGTAGTAGACGGGGAGCACTTCCTTCCACCCATAGGAACTGAGCGCTTCGACACAAATGCCTATCATGTCATGGCTGACGGCGGTCATCGGGATCGAGAGGACGTTGCTGCCCGCGTCGCAGGTCGCGTAGTATTCTTTCTGCGCCTCGTCGAATTTGGGCAGCGGGACCATGCCGTAGTCGTTTTCGTAATCGCGGAGCTGCGTATAGGTATACTGCAGCTCGATCGGGCAGATGAGCGCCCTGCGTCCCGTAAATTCGGAATAAATACCGACGTTGGATGAATCGGCCACACTCAGAGACCCCGGACTCTCAAAGTGCAGTTTGCGCAGCTTGCCGACGAGGGCTTCGGCTTTTTCCGAGTTGATCACATGGTCGACCTCATACTCTTCGGTGATCTCCACAAGGTGCTGGTCGGCGGCGTAAAAGTAAGAGAGCAGCAGGCAGCCGTTCATGCCCGAGACGAAGCCGTAGTAGTCGCCCGCGCCGGCCGTATTGTCCCCGTTCAGGTCCGCCCAGACATCCTTTGTGATCTCCGTCAGTTTGTCAAGGGTCCATGTCCCCCCGCGGACCAGCCCGTAAATGTCGGGGATGTTATAGGAAGCCGCATCGGCCTTGTCGAATATGAGGCACCAGGTCTGCTGCGCGTAGGACAGCAGCATGTCGCTCATGAGGCTGAACATCCTGCCGTTGACGGTCGCCGCGTCTTCTATGACAGACTTCGGGTACCAGGGCTTGGCAAAATCCAGATAGGGTATCTCATGCCAGTTGAGGAAGATGCCGTTCAGGGCGTCCGCGCCGGTCGTCTCCATCTGTCCCAGGATCAGGTCGAATTCATCGTCCCCCGCGTTGACCGAACCGCGGACAACGGTCGAGATGTCGCCGTAAGACTCGACCTGCGGGTCGGCGATATCGACGTTGAAGCGCTCCTCCACCGAGCGGTTGCGGTAAAAGATCGAGTCGTCCAGCGCGTCGCCGGTCTCGGCCTCCGCCCAGAAATCGTAGGCGCAGGAATCCTGCACGATCGCGCGCAAAACCGCGCCGTCAAAATCGTATTCCGGCAGGCCGTCCTGTATCTCCCTGCGCGCGCCGAGGCTGTCGGTCACCGCGGCGGTCTCCGCAGAAGCCGTGCCGGTGTCCGCGGGAACGGCTTCCGGACCGGCGCATGCGGCTAAAAACACGGAAACGGTCAGAACCGCCGTCAGCAGGGACGCGGCGCGCAGAAAAGAAAATCCGAATTTCAAACTATTTTCCTCCGTATCTGATAAATTCAGCTTATATCATACCACAGTCCGTCGGGAAGTTCAAGAGAACGCCGTATAAAAGCCGCGGGTATTTTTTTACATATTTGCGCCGATTAATCCGCTGAATCATTGACACGGGGTATTGAAATTGATATAATGGAGCTGAAATTCCGAAGAAAAGTGCTGCGGCCTATGAAAGAAAAAGAGAGCGACAGGATGTTCACCTATACTCTGCCGGGCGAACCCGTACCGGGGGAGCTTATCCCCGCGCGGCAAAAAACGGGCGGAGAAAGCGGAGGACAGGAGAAGGCGGCGGCTGATACAGGCCCTCCCCGCCATCCGGAAACCGTGCCGGCCGCTGACGGCGGAAAAACAAAAAAACCGTTCTATCCGTATTTCCGGCAGACGGATCCGCAGAACATGGCGCGGATAGAGAACACGATCCTGGAACTCAACAGGAGTCCGATCAAACGGAATTTTTACGAGCTTGCCCTGGAATACGCGGACCGGACCGCGCCCGAAGCGCCCGAGATCCCTTTCATGTGCTACTGGCCCAGCTACGAGCTGATGAGCGAAAGCCAGCTGAACTTTTATTTTTACCTGAGGACGAATTTCCGCAAATACGAATATCCGAAATGCGACCTTTCCTATATTTTTCTGTATACATACGAACTGATCAACGGCATCGGCATCGAAGACGCGGAGGACGGCCTGATCCGGATGGTCCGGCTGTGGAACGGCTATCAGCACCTTTATAAAAAGCTCTGCAGCTATCTTCCCGAATGGATCACCGACTACATCGACGTCTATAAATGCCCGGCGGAAAAAAGCATGAAGCTCATGCATGATTTCGGCCTGACCCCCTATATCTCCGAAAATTACAGGATCGCGCATGCGATCGCGGCAAACGAGGTTCTGCCTGTCGAAATGATCGCGAAGCTTTCGGATTACGCGTTTTATAAAAGCGCTTTTATCGCCGAAAAAATGCCGGTCCCCGGGGGACAGGATTCCGAAGGCGACGGGAAGAAAAACGAAAAGCTCTTCCTGAACGGCCTGCCCGCGGTGATCCGGAGGACGGACGACTTTATGAAAAACGATGGAAAGGGCATCTTCGAGACCTTCCGGCCCGAGCCCGTGCAGCCGAAATCCAAAATGCCCTTCCGGAGCGCCATCTTCGAAAAAAATCTGCGGACGACCCCCATCGCCTCCGATTATATGGGATATCAGCCGCTGCGGAGCTTTATCACCCTGATCGTAAAGCACTATGAAAACGAACTGAGGTTCCTGTGCGGCCGGAGGGGAAAACTGAAAGCGGATGCGCTGCCCGCGGAGATCATGAAAGTCATCAAAAACAGCGCAGCCGAGGAATTTGACCGTAACCGCAGGAAAGACGTCGTCATCACAGTCGATAAAGAGACCCTCATCCGGCTCATGCACGAGGCCGAGATCATCCGGAAGATGCTGCTTGAACCCGTATACGAAGCGGAAGGCGAAGAAACGCCCGCGGTTCCGGAAGCGGACGGAGAAGCCCGGCCGGCGGAAAAAACTTATATTCCGGAACCGGCGCCGCCCGCCGCCGTTTTGACCGGACTTTCCGGCGAGACGGAGACGGGTCCGGGAAGCGACATGACACAGCTGCTCTCTTCCCTGTCCGCCGGTCAGCGCGGCATCCTGAGGGTGATATCGGAGAGCGGCGGCCGCTGCGGCGAAAAAGCGCTTGCCGGCCTGTTCAGGAACATCTTTATCTCGGCCGAAGCC
>CAZVPD010000045.1:3967-22720 GCA_964628455.1 uncultured Lachnospiraceae bacterium | reverse complement strand
CTCCGTCTCCGGTTCGGTCACGGGTTCGGTCACGGGCTCCGTCTCCGGTTCGGTCACGGGTTCGGTCACGGGCTCCGTCTCCGGTTCGGTCTCCGGTTCTGTTTCCGATTCGGTCACGGGTTCGGTTTCTGTTTCGGATCCGGTCACGGGGTCTGTTTCCGGTTCTGTTTTCGCGTCTGTATCGCGGTCCTGCGGCTGCGAGGTTTCGGCAGACGGACCGTCTATATTCGAAAGAGCAAGAGCTGTGACCGCGCCGATAACGCAGACGGCTATAAGGCCGACGACGATCACAATGACCGCCTGTTTTGCTTTCCGTTTGTTTTCCCTTTTTTGCGCGTCAAACACATCGGGACTGCTCCCGGTTCCGTCCTGCACAGCCGCGGTTATAGGTTCGGCGGGCTTCGGAGCGCCGCAAACAACACACGCCGGATCCTGATTCAGGGTCTCGCAGTTCGGACATTTCCATGCCATGTTTATTCTCCTTCAGTCAGTCAAACTCGGCGGACCGTTTAAAACCGCCGGGTATTTTTTTAGCCGCAGGCAGATCCATGCCGGCAAGTCTTGCGAAAACCTCAGCCGCCGCCGGTCGTCTGTCCGGCTCCCGTCCCGTCATATCGCGGACCAGGTCCCGCATTGCTCCCGGCAGCCTTCCGTCGGGCATGATCCCGGCTCTGTCAAGGGAGGCCTCGTAAATATAATCGTAACCGGCCGGAACAGACGGCCGCCGGCCCGAAACCAGTTCGTGAAAAATAATTCCAAGCGAAAAGATATCGGCTTTTCTCGTCACCCCGACGTCTTCGCCGCTTATGCGGAGAAATGTTTCGGGAGCCAGGTAAACCGCGTCGCCCTGAAAATCATCGGAGTTTTCCGGCGGTTCGCTTTCAAAAAAGCTGCTGTCGAAATCGATGAGCTTCGCCGTAAAATAACCGTTCTGCGTCCGCTTTATAAGCAGATTATCCGGTTTTAAATCCGCGTGGATGATCCCCGCGTCATGGATGCATTTGATGTTGTATAAAAGCGCTTTGAGAAGCACGACCTGTTTGTCAAACGGGAGCGATGAAGCCGCGCCGAATCCTTCCCGATCGATCTCGACTTTTTCCGTGACGGCGTAATACCGGCTTCCGAACCTGAAAAAATCGAGCACCCCTATGATATTTCCGTTGGATGAAGCGTTGACCGCACGGTACAGCCTGCTTTTTCCCGCTTCGAATTCCAGGCAGTCGGCGATGATCGCGCCGCGCATTTCGTCCGAAATTTCGGAAGCCTCGTCGGGATAAACCGGTGAAATAAACTCCTTGATGAAGTATTCGGTCCCGCCGTATTCGGCAAATCCCCAGCGCGCGTATCCGCTGTTCTGCCCTCTGAGGGGAGAGGTGAGCCTGTATTTGCCTATCTGCGCGGTGCTCATACCGGGCCTGCCCTTTCTTCCGCGCCGTGCAGATAACCGGATTTATATTGTACCCAAAGACGGGCTGCCGTCTCATCGGAAGAACCGGAGGCCGATTCCGCAAGCGGTTTTATATAAGCATTATACACATATTCCCGGCGTGCGGAAAAGGCTTCCCGCACCCGGGCAAATCCGCCGTATCCCAGAAAAGCCGCCGTAAGGGTGTAGTCGTCCCCCGCGTATTCGGCTATGCGGCGGGTAAGAAGCTCTTCCCAGTTTTCCGGCGAGAGCGCAGCGAACAGGGTATCGAGCAGCATATATTCAAACTCCATGGGCGTCGCGAAATAACCGTAAGCGCCGTCGGTTACGGCAAGGACCGCGAAGGGTCCGACGACGGTGATTTTCTTCTTTTCTAAACTGAAAGGGCCGTCGGCGCTGATATAATTCTTCAGACGCGCGTCAGCCGATAAAGTTTCGTCATCTCCGCAATTCAGGCAGTGAAGACCCCCGCCGTCCAGAATGTAAAGCCGGGAATCCCCTGCCCAGACGCAGTCGCACACACCCGAACCGGCGTCTATGACGGCGACCGCCGCGGTTGCCGGCAGACTTTTTATCATGTCCGTCCGGACGGTAAATACGCCATTTTTGCCGTTGAGTTCCGCATTGTAATCGGCCAACGCCTTTTTAAGCCTGGCTTCGTATTTTTCGGCGACCGGACCGCCGTTCTTTTCGGAAGCGCAGTCGAGCAGTGTATCCGCAGCTTTCCTTGCCGCGAGCCACGCGCCCGTCCTGCCGTTTTCACTGGGATATCTTCTCGA
The DNA here is from genome assembly GCA_964628455.1 of uncultured Lachnospiraceae bacterium. Lineage (GTDB taxonomy): Bacteria > Bacillota > Clostridia > Oscillospirales > CAG-272 > JAQVWU01. The sequence continues at coordinate 20,515 of CAZVPD010000045.1, read as the reverse complement.
ACCGAGTCCGCCGCAGCCGTCGAATACGGCTATGATTCCCCGGCCGGGAAGGCACAGATACGCGTCTTCCCCCTCGCCGGATTTTACCTCACCGCTGACGGCAATAAAAAAATCGAATGCCCGGCTTTTGTTGTTTCTCATACTATGATATCTGTATTCCTGTGATCATATCGTGTTGGTTATAGTCTCAATCATCTGGTCATAGCCCTGTTCGCGCAAGCCTTCGCCTTCCACAGCGGGGATATGATAGACGTTGTTCCAGGTATTTACGATCATCGTCCACCATTCGCCGACCGGCGTGAACAGAATCAGCCGTTTGGCTTCGTTGTCGATGAATTCGCTCCTGAGATTCTTTCCGCCCCACCAACGGGTAAGTTCGTCAAAGTTTACGGCCATCTTTTTGGGATAAGCCGGCGAGGACGCGCCGAATCCGATCTCATGGGTGGGGGCATCGGACCATACGACGACGATCTGACGCCGTTTTTTCCCTTCCGGGTTCCACTGCGAGCGGATCGCATACGCGACCGCTTCCAGCCCGTCCTCCGGATCGTCGCCTCCGCCTTCTGCCGTTACCGCGTTGACGCAGGCGCAGAATTCGTCCGATTCATCGGGAAGAACGAAAAACGGGGTGTTGAGCATCGCGTTTTCACCGTCCGCGATATAATCCCTGAATGCGATAATCTTGATCCTGAGCGTATCGACGGTTTTGCGCTTCGCGGTCATAGCGTCCGAAACATCGGTATAGAAATTCAGAGCGTTCTGTTTGACCATGTCTATAATGCTGTCCATGCTGCCGGTCGAGTCGATGCAGAACACCATATCCACGTTATACGTCAGTTTATAATTACTCGGCATAAGAATTCTCCTGTTACGGTTTTATTTGAACCCGATCACGTCAGATCACCCGGCGGGGTGAATTTTTCGTTTTTTTCGGAGCGGTGCGGACGGCGCAGTACGGCACTTTTTTTCCCTCTTGTCTCCGGCGGATCTTCGCCGGCCTGAATTCTTCCGTATCCGAGCCATGCGGCCCCTGCCAGGACCGCGCAGACAAGACCGGACAGGAGAAAGAGAACGATGATGAAATTGTATTCGAGCCCGTAATTGATGCCTTTTTCCCCGGAAAGGAGTTCATAGCTTCCGAATCCCCTGCTCCGGTAGATCACACCCGCGTCCAGCGTGATCACGGCGGTCAGCGACGTGATAAAAGCCGACGAAGCCGTCACAAAACCGACCCGGCGCGGTATGAACCGGATAAACGAAAAGATCGCCGTCATGAGGACGCAGGACATGCACGCGACGGCGAACACCGCCTGAAGAACGGGAAGATACTGAATGATGTCAAAAAAACCGACGGCAACATCCAGGCTGTCGAATCTGACCGAGGGTATCACCCCGAACAGAAGCGTGTTCAGCGCACACAGTCCCGCGAGCACCGAAAGAATTCCGGGTTGTTTTTTACTGTCCATCCGTATTTCCTCCTGCTGTACGCACTCATTATCATAGTATAAAACAGGCTGCGTTTCAAGCTGATATTGTTGCCGCAGTGTTTCTTAATGTTGAACTTCATGCCGTTTTTCATCCGCGGCCGCCGTGCATTTTGCACAACGGTCAAAAAATCCCGCAAATCATTCCTATCGGATGTGCCCGAATTTTTGAATATTCAATAAATTTTTTATTGACAAACTCAAACGGAATCTTTATAATAAATATATGCAATTGCATCAGGATTGTAAATAACATGATACGGAGAATGGATGATGCTAAAAAATAAATCAGCTCTTCGCATATTCTGTTTTCTCTTTTCCGCGCTTTTTGTGACCGGAGCCGCGCTTCTGTCCTGCTCGGATCCGGCAAAAACCGATCCCGGTTCCGAAACGACGGCTGCGGAAACCGCCGCGGAAACCGAAGAGGAGATCAGCCGGGAAAACACGCCGGATGACCTTCCGGGCGACCTTAACTACGAGGGCGCCGCGGTGAATCTGCTTGCCCGCACAAAAAACTGGTTCCTGTATGAGATGACCGTCGAAGATCTGAACGGAGAAGTGGTCAACGACGCTGTCTACAACCGCAATTCGACGGTTTCCGAACGACTGAATATCGACCTGAACTATATCCTGGAAGCCGACGTCACAGCCATGGCGAACAAAGCCATTCTCGCCGGAGCAGCGGACTATGATATCGTCGTGGGCAGCGCGGTGGAGATCGTGCAATACGGGGCCAAGGGACAGTATTACAACCTGCTGGGCGGAAATGTTCCTTATCTGAACCTCGAACAGCCCTGGTGGGCCCAGTATTATACGGAGCAGGCAAATATCGGCGGTAAAGTCTTCTTTGTGACAGGCGACCTTGCCCTCTCGCTGCGCCAGCTCGCTTTCGTGACTTTTTTCAACAAGCCGATGGTTCAGAACTACAATCTCGAAAATCCCTATGACCTTGTCGCTTCGGGAAAATGGACGATCGACAAGCAGGCAGAAATGTCCAAGGCTATCTATACCGATGTCAACGGGGATTCAAAAGCCGATTACGGCGACATTTACGGATTCGGCGTGGGGGATATGATCAACTTCGACGTCTACTGGAGCGCCTTTGACCTGACCCTTGTCAAACGCGATGAAAACCAGGTTCCCCGCCTTGAGGTGGATATCGACAAAATGCAGTCGGCCGTCGAAAAAATTTACGATCTTTTCTATAACAACACCGGCGTGCTCTGCATGATACAGACCGCGAACGACGGCGAGCAGGACGATCTGGCCAAGAAATTCACCGCCCATGAACTCGCGTTTACCACGCTGCGCCTGATGGCCTGCGATATCCTCCGAGAGATGGAAAACGATTACGGCATCATCCCCTGCCCGAAGTGGAACGAGGCGCAGGACAACTACTATACTTTTGTGCACGACCAGTATTCCGTCTTCGGCGTACCCGTCACCGTTACGGATACCGAAAAAGTCAGCGCGACACTCGAAGCTCTCGCGGCGCAAAGCTATCGCACCGTAACGCCGGCTTATTACGACATCGCGCTCAACGGCAAATACCTGCGCGACGAGGAGTCTTCGGTCATGCTCGAACTTTCCCTTGTCAACGTAAAAATCGACTTCACCTGGATTTACACCTACAACATGAACAGCGCTGCGCAGGACACTTTCAGATATCTGATGCGGGGCAAAAAGAGCTCGGACTTCACATCCTTCTACGCTTCCAAGGAAAAGACCTACCAGAGCAGCCTTGAAAAGCTCATCGCCGCCTATGAGGAACTCGAGAACTGAGAAACTCTCAAATCAAGCAAGAGGGGCTGCCCGCCGGGCCAGCCCTTTTTCTCTGTTCTGAGATTGCCTGCGAAGTAAACACACGAAATCCGATCCTGACTTCTGCCGCGATTCTTTCGATTTATAATATTATTATTTTTGTTCTGCCCCTATAAAAAGCAAAAGGCACGGTGACATACTTCGCCGTGCCTTTTTTAACGCTTTATTTTACGATTTCATGCGCCATTTTCCGCTGCGCCATGACAAGCTTGTAGTATATGCCCCGGTTCTCGAGCAGCTGGTTGTGCGTGCCGAACTCGGATACCTTGCCGTGGTCCAGCACAAGGAGGCGGTCGGCGTTTCGCAGGGTGGACAGGCGGTGAGCGATGGCAAAGGTGGTCCTGTTGACGACCAGCTTGTTCAGCGCGTCCTGGATCAGCTTTTCGGTTTCCGTATCGAGCGAGGCTGTCGCCTCGTCGAGGATCAGGATACGGGGATTGTGGATGATAGCCCGTGCGATGGCGATCCTCTGACGTTCTCCCCCGGAAAGGGAAAGGCCTTTTTCGCCCACCATCGTGTTGTATCCCTCGGGCATATTGATGATGAAGTCATGCGCGTTTGCGATGCGGGCGGCCTGTATGACTTCCTCATCCGTGGCATACGGTTTGGAATAGCGTATGTTTTCGCGGATGGTCCCCGAGAAAAGAAACGTTTCCTGGAGCACGACTCCGATCTGATTGCGGAGCGCTCCCTGAGATATATCCTTGATGTTGACGTCGTCGATCACGATCGCGCCTTCGTTTACGTCATAAAGGCGCATGATCAGGTTGATCAGAGTCGTTTTGCCCGAGCCGGAATGGCCGACGATCCCTATCATCTCACCTTTTTTGATATCGACGCTGATGTTTTCAAGGACCGGATTATAACTCTGATAGCCGAAAGTGGCGTTGCGTATGGAGATGTCCCCTTCGATCTTTATATCCAGCGGGAGGTCGATATCTCCGACTTCCGGATTTTCCTCCAGAATTTCAAACACTTTGGAAGACGACGTCAAAAACTGCGAGATAATGGTCGGGATCGATGTGATATAAAGAAGGGGCGCATAGACGATATTGGCGTAGGACTGGAACTGGTGGAGCGTTCCGAGTCCCATGCGTCCGTCAAAGACGCGGATATTGCCGTAGATCATGATCAGATACGTTCCCAGACGCGTGGCAAAGTTCAGGATCGGAAACAGCGTGTTGAACATCTTCGCGTTGGATTCGTTCTGCAGAGAAGCTTTGATGCTCGAGTCCTTGAAACGGGTGATCTCCTTCTCTTCCTGGCCGAAACATTTCACCACGCGGATGCCGTTTAAAATATCATGAAGCAGATAGCCTGTTCTCGTCCCGAGAACCCAGCTTTTCACGTTGCGTACCTGGATAAACTTCCAGAATACAGCGATAATATAAACGACAAAGGGAACGGGGATGAATATAAACATGCATATCAGCGGATTCATCGTAATGACGACGATAAAACCGATGATAAATGAAGCGAGCTGAATGAACAAATGCGGCAGCTGTCCGACGATGAAGCTCTGCATGACCGAAGTGTCGCCCGAAACACGCCCCATAAGCTCTCCCGTGGTTCGTCTCTGGATAGACGAAAGCGACAGCGCCTGTATTTTTTCGTAAAGCAGCGACTGCAGCATCAGTGAGAATTTACCGCTTGTAATGGCGTTCATTCGGCCGTTGAATACCCCAAGGGCACGCGAAAACAAGTCGATGGAGACGATCAGGACGACAAACCCCAGAAACTCGCTGACGGGTCCGCGTTCTTTTCCTCCTGTCGGAAGAAGGTAATTGTTGATGACCGTCGCCTGGATCCACGGGTTGACAAAACTCAGCGTGACGCTGAACGCAGAAACGAGGAAAGGAACGCTCATCATCAGCCGCAGCCCTTTTGTCATAGCCCACAGCTTGCGGTAAACTTCTTTTTTATCGATGCAGTAGGGACATATCGTCGTGTTTGAAACATAGGGACGTCCGCATTTGGCGCAGAAGCGTTCGGGCGTGTCATTGGATATGGGATCTTTATTCTCCGTCTCGGACAGTATTTCGCAGGCTTTTACGATAACCGAATAGCGGGGCAGATTGCGTCCCGACATAAACTGGCACATAAGCGTCTGCGAACCGTCAATGGTCGCGTAAAAACCGCATGATCCGTACATAACTTCGGTCCGGAAATTTACGGTACCCTTGATCGGAAAAACATCAAGCAGCTCACCGTCGAGGAGTTTGTATATTTTCCTGTCTGTAAACGCCATATAACCGCTCACGAATTTGTTTTTATGAATATTGAACGGCAGGCAGTACATCAGTTTTTCACCGCCGCCGACAGCGGCGTCAAAAGCTTTTTGATCCGCTTCCGGCAAGTCATACAGTAATTTCATGTTTTCACCATTTCATGCGCCATTTTTCGCTGGGCCATAACCAGTTTATAGTATATGCCGCGGTTATCGAGCAATTCGCCGTGCGTACCGAATTCCGCCACCCTGCCGTGATCGAGTACCAGCAGCCGGTCGGCGTTGCGCAGCGTGGACAGGCGGTGTGCGATAGCGAAAGTGGTCCGGTTGACGACCAGCTTGTTCAGCGCGTCCTGAATTAGTTTTTCGGTCTCCGTGTCGAGTGAAGCCGTCGCTTCGTCAAGGATCAGTATGCGCGGGTTGTGGATGATCGCCCGCGCGATGGCGATTCTCTGCCGTTCTCCGCCCGACAGGTCGAGTCCTTTTTCACCGATCATCGTGTTATACCCTTCGGGCATATTCACGATAAAATCATGGGCGTTGGCAATACGCGCGGCCTCGAGGACTTCCTCGTCGGTCGCATACGGTTTTGAATATTTGATGTTGTCTCTGACCGTACCCGAGAATAAAAAGGTTTCCTGCAGCACCACGCCTATCTGGCTGCGCAGCGCGGACTGCGAAATATCTTTGATATTGACGTCATCGATCACGATGGCGCCTTCGTTTACGTCGTAAAGCCTCATGATCAGGTTGATCAGCGTCGTTTTTCCCGAACCCGAATGACCCACGATGCCGATCATCTCACCCGCTTTGATCTCAATGCTGATATTCTCGAGCACCGGACTGTAGCTCTGATAGCCGAAGGTCGCGTTGCGGACGGATATGTCCCCTTCGATATAGATGTCGAGGGGAAGGTCGATGTCGCCCACTTCCGGACTTTCCTCGAGGATTTCAAATACTTTTGACGACGAGGTGAGGAACCGGGAGATGATCGTGGGAACCGACGTGATATACAGCAGCGGCGAGTAGATGATGGCCGCGTATGCATTGAACTGATGCAGGGTTCCCAGCTCCATCCGCCCGTCAAACACGCGTATGTTCCCGTAGATCATGATCAGATACGACCCCGTCCACATCACAAAATTCAGGATGGGGAAAAGGGTATTGAACATCTTGGCATTGGACTCGTCCTGAGCCGTCGCCTTTATGCTGGCATTCTTAAACCGTGTGATCTCCTTCTCTTCCTGTCCGAAGGATTTCACCACGCGGATCCCGTTTAAAATATCATGCAGGAGATACCCCGTCCGCGTTCCGAGCACCCACGATTTTTCGTTCCTGATATCGATATACTTCCAGAAAACCACGACCGTATAGACGACAAACGGAACGGGTATAAAGATAAACATACAGATGAGCGGATTCATGAAGATAACCACGACAAAGCCTATGACAAACGAAACAGCCTGCACGAACAGATACGGAAGCTGTCCTACGATAAAATCCTGCATGACCGCGGTGTCGTACGACACCCGTCCCATCAGTTCGCCCGTGGACCTTCTCTGAATGGAAGACAGGGACAGCGTCTGGATTTTTTCATACAGCAGCGTCTGCAGCAGAAGGGTAAAGCGGCCGCTGGTGACGGATGTGCTTCGTATGTGGAAGACATGCAATACATGGGAGAAAAGATTGATGATGATGATCAGCAGCACGAATCCTATGAATTCTTTGACAGGTCCGCGTTCTTTGCCGCCTATGGGCAGCAGGTAGTCACTGATCACCTTAGCTTCGATCCACGGATTTACAAAACTGAGCAGCACCCAGAAAGCCGAGACCAGAAAAGGCACGCTCATCAGCAGCCTCAGTCCTTTTGTCATAGCCCACATTTTAAGATAAACTTCTTTTTTATCGAGACAGTAAGGGCAGATCGTGCTTTCGGAGACATACGGACGCCCGCAGGTCGGGCAGAACAATTCGGGCGTGTCGTTGGTGATCGGGTCTTTGCTTTTAGATTCGGCCAAAATTTCGCATGCTTTTACGATCACCGAATAGCGCGGCAGGTTGCGGCCGGACACAAACTGGCACAGCAGTGTCTGGGAACCGCCGATCTCGGCATAAAAACCGCACGAACCGTACATCACTTCCGTATGAAAATGTTTTGACCCCGGGATCTCAAAGACATCCAGCAGCTCGCCTCCGAGCAGTTTGTATATTTTTCTGTCGGTAAACGCCATATAACCGTCAACGAATTTATTTTTATATATGTTGAACGGGAGGCAGTACATCAGCTTTTCGCCGCTGCCTGCCGCGGTTTCATATGCTTTTTTATCCGGGCCCGGCAGTTCGTACTGTAATTTCATTGTTTATTGCCCTCTGACTGATCAGATTCTATTCGTTTGGGTCAATGGCAGGCTGAACCGGACTTTCGGATTTTACAGATATATTTCTATTTTTCTGTAACTTGCCGGATCGAGCTTTTTGGGGTCCGGAATTTCGAAACTGTTTCCGTCTATATCGTTGATAAAGATTCGTCCGTCTTCAAGCACGCGTATATTATAAAAGGGATTGTTGAGTATGAAGGTGACGTGACCGGCGGTCGTCTCGGCGTCCCAGTAGGAATAACCGAACTTTTCCTTGGCCGAAGTGATGCGCAGCAGCTGAGGGGAGAAATAACGTCTGTCCAGCTCCTCAAGGAACAGCACCCTTGTCTCATCGTCAAAATCGCTCATGCGGCGGATCATGCCGATCTCCTTTCCGCGGCCTTTCTTTTTTGTATCGGGCTCGCGTACCGAAAGAAATTCATCGGGATTTGTGACCGGGAATGAACGCAGCATGACCACGCGCTCGAAAACTTCCGGTTCCCTGCCTTCAACCGTCAGTTCAAGCGATATGAGTTTTCCCTTTGAACGGTAAAACCGCGCGTTCAAAGGGGTCAGCGGAACCGATTCGCGCTGATTCTCGAGGATCAGGTCGCCTTCCCCGCCGCCGTCGATCTCATCGAGAAGTTCTTTCTTCTCCGCTTTTTTGTCTCCGGCTTTTTCTCCGGGTTTATCTTCGGGTTTATCTTCGGATTTTTCATCGCCGCTTCCCGGTTTTTCCGGTGTTCCGGTTTTTGCTTCCGCAGCTTTATCTTTGCCGTCCGCGCCGGTATTCTCCGCAGGCTTTACGGTCTCGGCCGTTTCGGCTTTGGCCGTTTCGGCTTTGGCCGTTTCGGCCTTAACTTCTCCGGCTGCCGGCTTTACGTCTTTTTCTTTTTCGTCTGCCATGTTTGTTACCCCCGTCGTTATTTACGAACCGATATGCTGAAAATAAATCAGGGATCAGTCTTCCATGTATTTGTTGATGATCTGGAAAACGTCTTCATCGGATTCAAACCATACTTCATCCCATTCCATCGTGTAAACGCAGCCGAGCATGGATTTGGCGCTGACGATGAAATCGCGGTTCTTGTCGGTCAGATGGGCGTTTCCGCCGTGTCTGGTCATATCGCCGACAAAATTGTTGATCTTCGCCATTGTATCAAGATTTAATTTTACTCTCATTCCAAGCCTCCGAAATATTTGTATTTATTTTTTATTTTATGTCTTTATGTGCCGAGACGGTTACATGCCCTGAATGACTTTTTTCATCGCTTCGCTCTGAAGGGTATAGAGCCTGTAGTATATACCCTTTTTGGCGATGAGTTCGGCATGGGTCCCCTCCTCGGCAATCTCGCCGTTCTCAAGGGCAAAAAGATAATTGCATTCCTTCAGGGTGGAGAGCCGGTGGGCGATGGTGATGGTGGTGCGGCCCTGAATCAGCAGGTTCAGCGCGTCCTGGATCAGACGCTCCGTTTCGGTATCCATGGCTGCCGTGGCTTCATCGAGGATGAGGATGGTGGGTCCGAGAAGGAGCGCGCGGGCGATGGATATGCGCTGCTGCTCTCCTCCCGAAAGCGAACGGCTTCCCGTCCCGACGACCGTCTCATAGCCGTGCGGAAGATTCAGGATAAAGTTGTGGGCATTGGCGGCGCGCGCCGCTTCGACGACGTCGTCCATCGTGGCGTCGGGACGGCCGTAGCGGATGTTGTCGGCGATGGTTCCCTTGAACAGATATATTTCCTGAGACACGATGGCGATGTTTTTGCGCATCGATTCGCCGGCGATGTTTTTGACATTCACACCGTCGATCTCGATAGAGCCCGAAACGACGTCATACAGGCGGTTTATAAGATTCGCGATGGTGCTTTTGCCGGCACCCGTGTGGCCGACAAGGCCGATATGGTCTCCCTGGTTTATCTTAAAGCTCACGTTCTTGAGGATCGGGCGGTTGGGCGTATAATGGAAGCAGACCTTTTTGAATTCGATGTTGCCGTTGAAGCGGTCGATCCTGACGGCGTCGGGCACGTCCTGTATTTCGGGGATCGCATCGATGATCTCGAACATACGCTGCGCGGAGTTTGTCGTCTGCGTCATCAGGTTCGTAAATTCGGTGAAGAAGTTGAGCGGGCCGAATATCATGCCGAGGTATCCGAAATATGTGGTGAATTCACCGTATGTCATGATTTCGTTCATGACGCTGATACCGCCGAATCCCCAGATGGCATTGCTCGAGATACCGATTAAAAGCCCGATGACAGGGAAAATGGTGATGCTGACGAGATTCAGCTGAAGATGCGTTTTATATAATTTTTCCGCGTAGGTATAAAAGCGGTGCGTTTCTTCCGTTTCTTTTGCAAACGCCTTGACGACGCGTATACCGGTCAGCGAGTCACCCAGAACCGCGTTGAGGGCGGAACTGCGGCGCCACGACATCGAATACATGCGCCACAGCTTCGGCAGCATGAACTTGAACATAAAGACGATCAGGGGAACGGGGACAAAAACGATCAGCGTCAGTCTCCAGTTGAGCATGAACAGGAAGATGGTCAGTCCCACAAAGTTGATGCTCGATATGATCAGCGAGGGCACGCCGTTGATGAAGAAAGACCTGATATTTTCGGCATCGGAATTGACGCGGGTGATCAGCCGTCCGGTCTGGTTGTTGTTGAAAAAGGAAAGGGACAGCTTCTGCATGGCCGAAAAAATATCGAGTTTCATGTTCAGCGTCACGCGCGTCGACATGTGGGCGTTGGCGCGGCTCTGGATGATGCCGATGAGAAGGGATATGATCGATATGCCGAACAGAATGGCGATCAGGGCGTATACCCATCCGACCGTGTGCAGCGTTCCGACTTCCTTGCCGTTTACGATGCCCGGCTTATAAATAACCTGGTCATAAAAAACCTTGCCGTTGATGATGGGGCTTATCAGAGAAATCGTCGATGAAGCCACCATGCAGAACAGCACGGTGATGAGCTGAAGTTTGAATTCCGAGAAATATTTGAGAAGGCGGCGTACGATCGCCTTCTGGTTCATGCAGTTTTCGCAGAGACGCCTGTTCTGGTCCTTATAAACAGTATGGCACTTCGGGCACTTGACGTTGAACTGCTCGAAGATGGCATCCTCTTCGGTGATGGTGTCCCCGTTTTTGAAGCGTTCGACAAGATCGATAAAAGCGAATAGCTTTTTTTTGCGCGCGTTCGTGCTGTATGCGACGATCACGGTGGTTCCCGGATCATCCTCCTTCGCATCCAGTTTGGTCAGCAGGCGGTTGGAAGTGGCAAAATTGTCGACATAGGTATGCGATATGCGGTCGAGGTCGTATTCGTCAAACCTCGCGTCTTTAAAAAGTCCGGTATTGACTTTTCCGGAATCTTTCGCTTTTTTCTGACGGAAAACGGTTTCTGCATCCGATGTCACGGATATGGCGAACATTTTTCGTTTTGCCATACTGAGAGCGAGCCATGTCTCACCGAAACTGCCTTCCATATCCAGATCGAGCTGTACGGCCAGAATAATATCTTCTTCAGACACGCCTCTTTCCGCGAAGCCTTCCTTGGCCTCCTCGGTTAATTTTTCCAGCGGGAGCATTCTGTTGTCACCCTTTCCTTGCGGCCGGTAAAAGACCCTGCGTCGGAACGCACGGTCCGGCCGGCTGCCGTGAACTATACGCATATATCATAACATAATATTAAAAAGTTTCAAGTGTTTTTAAGAATATTTTTCTAAGTTTATGTGCTATGTGTGTAATATTTAACAAGAGTGCGCACGCGTTGTGCATTATATCCACATAAGGGCTCGGATAATTGTTGACAAAAACCATCCGACTTGTGGTATAATAATCATGCGGAGCCGAAATTCCGCATTTAAACGGCAAAACAATCCATAAACTGCCGTAATAAGCTGTAATTCGAAAGGAAATCCCCTATGTTCAGATTTTCCGTCAGATTATCCCTTGTCATTCCGTTCCTGATCCTTATTTTTTCCCTGTGTTCTTTCGCAGCCGGCAATGTTTCCGCACCGGGAGGAAAAGCGGACAGCGCGCAGTCCATGCTCGACGCGCTGGGAGGCGAGACGGCGGGTTGGCTGAACGACGCCGGCGACGTTTTTCTGCGCAGCGATATCACCCTGACGGCGCCCGTGCAGGTCACGGGAGGAGAGATCGTCATAAACGGCGCGGGATGCATGATCACCCGGGGATTTGACGAGGGCGATATGTTTTCGGTCAGCGACGGCGCGCTTATTTTCGGCAATCCGAAGAATACGGACCTTGAAGATACGCTGATCATAAACGGCGGAGGCGAATCATTCGGGAACACGGGGTCCGTGATCGCGGTATCCGGCGGCGCGGTGCATTTTTACAGCGGAACGACTGTCGAGAATAACCGCTGCTCTTCGGACGGAGGCGCGGTTAAGGTCAGCGGAGGGACATTTACCGTATACGGCGGGACCGTGCGTTTCTGTTCCGCCGTTTCGGGCGGAGGATTCTCTCTTTCGGGAGGAGAACTGACCGTCAGCGGCGGTCAGATCAAAAACTGCTCCGCTTCCGAAAACGGCGGTGCCGCGGCAGTCACCGGCGGTACATTCACCATGACGGGCGGAACGGTCGGCGGAACGGTGATAACGGACGAATATGCAGCCGAACCCGCCGTGGAATCCGAAGCGGGCAACAGCGCCGTCCGGGGCGGCGGATTCTATTTTCGGGGCGGCAGCCATACAATAGGGGGCGGAGTCATCGCCTGCAACACGGCGGAATACGGCGGAGGAGTTGCCGTCGAGCCGGAGACCGAACTCATGCTTTACGCCGCAGGCATCGTTTACAACAAAGCCGGATCGGGCGGCGGGGTATACAATCTCGGGACATGCGCCCATGCCTATGCCGAAGCGGCACAGAACGAGGCAGCCGAAGGCGGGGGCGTTTATAACGGAGAAGGAGCCTCTTACTATATGCAGGAGGGAGTCATCTCCTCCAACAGGTCTTCAAAGGACGGGGCCGGAATGTACAATCTCGGACTGTTTGAGATGGCGGGCGGTTCTCTGAACTACAACGAATCGGACATGTCGGGCGGAGGGGTCGTCAACAGCGGTACTTTCAGTCTTTCGGGCGGATCCTTCGGATACAACAAGGCGCAGTATCCCGGCAGGGGAATTCTGTGCCTGCCCGGGGGAAACGTCATCTTCAGCGATGCGGTGTTCATCGGCGGAGACAACGACGCTGCCCTCGTCGTACCGGAAACGGGAGAAAACGCGGTTCTGACGTTTCAGGGTCCGTTTACCTGCACCACCAAGGTAGCCAGGCTGACGCCCGTCACGATATCGGGAGGCTTCGTTCTCGAACATTATAAAAAAGGACTGACTCTTGTCAGAACGGCAGAAAACAACGAACAGGAGCTGACCTATTATATTCCTCTGTTCGATGTGACGGCAGACAGCACGGGAGGCTTATGGGGTCTGACAGACAGCGGGAAACTGACCCCCGATCTGCCGGATACAATATTCTGGCTGATCGCAGGCGCGTTCGCGCTTTTCACGGGGGCAGCCGTTGTTTTTGTCGTCAGAGCGCGCAAGCCGAAAAAATAAGAGAGCAGAACGGCGGATCCCCGCCGCTCTTTCTTTATTCCGCAGCAGCTCCGGATTTTTTAACGGCGGCAGGATGATATGATGATATATGCCTCTTACTGTATTACTGTATTATTGTATTACTATATTCCGATATATTTTTGCCGGGGATGTTTTTTTTCGCACTTTATGCTATAATAGATCATGCCTTCTTTGAACCGGATGTTTTTATTCCGGTTTATTGCCGAACGAACCTGTCTTATATGACCGGTCCTGTTTTTTGCCTGCCCGATATAAATCCGCAAAATCCGACCGGCCGAACCTATATCTGCAGACTGGGGAACCGAAATGCCTGAAAGAAAACTAACTGCCGTACTGCTGCTCCTTACGCTGTTTACGGGACCGCTCCGGATATTTTGTTTTGCCGCCGGAGAGACGGCTGCTCCCGCAGGGGAAGATCTGCCCCGCTTAACCGTCGTTGCGGATACCGCCATGCCTCTTCTTGCCGGGAAAATCGACATCATCGATACCCTTGACACCTATGCGTCCGAAACTTTGTGGTCCGCGTCGCAAAACACGGACTCGGTCTCATCGGCGGCTTCTTTTCCCGATTATCCCTTCGACCCGATGGAAGGCGCAAGATGCGTTGAAGCAGCGGGAAGCAATACCGGCGCATCCCTGTGGCGATATGCCGAATATACCCCGTCCGAACCGATCGACCTTTCCGGATACGCCGCTTTTTTCTGCGCCGTCAGCGTTCCTTACCTTTCAGAGGCAAAAACAAAAATACTGCTTTCGCTTTATTCCGCCGGAAACGTCGTTTTCAGCGCGGTTTCCTATCTGACGCCCGAAAGCTGGAACGGTGTGTTTGCCGACATTTCGGCAGTTGAAGGACGCTCTGAAATCACCGGCATCCGGATCGGCGTCCAGCATGCCTATCCGGATGCCGTCAATTATGCATACAGCTTCAGGATCGACTGCCTTGCCGCTTCACGGGACCGCTATCTTGCCCGTTCCGTCCTGTTCCTGTCGGACAGCTACCTCGTTTACGGCGGAGAAAGCAGCCTTTCCTATACCTACGACCCCATGAAAATCGGCGTCTCGATCTCGTCGACACCGGCGTCCGAGTGCTTTATCGAAAGCAGGACCCTGCATCCGGAAAGCTTTGCCGAAGCCAACGCGATCCGCGTCAGGCTGGCGAACAGGTCTTCCTGTACGGCAGTGACCATGCAGTACGCAACCGAAACTTCACCGGTCTATGCGGACAACGGGTTTGTGACTGCCGCCGCGGACGGGGGAGCCGACATCACGGCTTATTATTTCACGCTTCCTCCGGGCGGCGTGACACAGGTCAAATTTATATTCAACGGCGCGTCGGAGGGAGAGGTTGACCTGTATTCGATCACCCCCGTCCTTTTTTACGCGCCTTTGCCGGGTGAATACGCGCATCTTTACAGCAGCAGGGGAGAAGTGAATACCTGCCGTCTGACCGATGCGGGACGAAAGATCTTTATAGCCGGCACGCTGACCGACGAAGGAGTCGCCCTCTATACCGGTTCGAGAATTGAGCTCTACGAACTGAAGCCCTGGCAGAGCAGCGAATATATTTTTGACAGTGAATCAATGCCCGTAGCATCCGCCGGTGTTTCGGCTCAGTTCTCCTTCGAGATACCTTCGTCGGACAAAACAGGAAGCCGCGTCCATTCAAAATTCATAGCGGTTATCTATAATAAAGACAAGAAGCAGACCGTGATGCTTGACAGTCCGCATTATATCACAAATCCCGAAATCACCGCAGCCTTTTCTTCCGGCAGTCCCGTCTCCGTCAAAGGTCTGACCGCGTCCGCCTCCGTACTTGCGGAAGCAAACGTCTCGCAGACCGCACTGGAACTGAACCTGGCGGAACTGCCCGCGGGTCCGTCCGGTTCGATTTCATACACATTCGAGGACATCGAATATTCTTTTAATTCCGCTTTTATCGAAAAGCTTGACAGGCAGATGAACGATTATGATATAGCGGGCGTTTCGGTCGTTTTTGTGATGACGCTGAACGGATTCGCCAAATCCGAATACTCGGCGCCTCTTATGCACGCCGGCGCGGCCGTACGCACGCTGAATGAATCCTACGCTTTTAATACGGACACGGAGGAGGGGACCGCGCTTCTCCGCGCCGCCTGCGATTTTCTCGCCCGCCGTTATATGACGGACGGATACGGCGGAAATGTCATCGGTATAACGGTCGGAAGCAATATCGATTCCGCGTATGTCCGTTATAATATGGGTAAAAAAACACTCGCCGACTTTGCCGACAGCTATTGCCGTACATTCCGCATTGTTTATAACACGATACGTTCGGTCAATTCCGGTGTCGCCGTTTATGTCTCCGCAGGCAGCAGCTGGGACAAGTGCCTTGACACCGGACCCGCTTACGCCTACTGCGGCCGCGACCTTACCGACATCATCGCCGAACAGCTGCGGCGCGAAGGAGCCGTCGCATGGCATCTCGCCGCCGACCCGTATCCGATCCACAGCGGCGGCATTACCGACCGGAGCACGGGTGAAACCGGTCTGCAAAGTCATATTACCGTAAACAGCCTGCCTTCTCTCTGCCGTTACCTCAGACGCGAAAAGCTGCTGCATGAGAATTCTTCGCGGCGCGTCCTTCTCATTTCATCGGGCGGAATTTACGGGGAAGAAAACGCCGGCCTGCTGGCCGCGGAATATGCGGCTGCTTATTATACCGTCACCTCTGATTCCTGTTCGGCGGTCAGCGGCTTTATACCGGCCGACCACCCGGCTTACAGGGCATCCGGAACTGATTTCTATAAAATCTTAAAATATATCGACACCGACCGCTCAGAGGAATTCACCGCATTTGCGAGGGAAATTTACGGTATTTCCGACTGGAAAGAACTGACCGGATCTGCGCACAGCATTACACAAGCGGGCCGGCTGCTGCAGGAAAATACGTTTTCAGACAATCTGCCCGGGGCGGTGACAGGCACCGTTCCGCTGTTCGGTTTTGAGGACCCCGAAAATCTGAAGCACTGGACTCCCTCCTCATCCGTCGTATCGATGACCGCTCCCAACGACTTCAAGG
>CAZVPD010000045.1:0-3957 GCA_964628455.1 uncultured Lachnospiraceae bacterium | reverse complement strand
GATACAGGAACATGCTTTTTACGGAATTCGGAGCTCTGACTTCCGAATCGTTCCTGGCGATAAAAGGCGGTTTCGGGTACACGCGCGACCTTTCATTCGCCCCATATCTGTCTTTTGATCTTTATACCGACAACCTCCCCTCTTCGCTGCGCACGCTGACTCTGACCGTCGCCGTCACCTCGCCTGACGCTGTTTTCGAATCCGGAGGAATCCTCCGCGGGGGCGTCTGGCATTCTATCGTGTGCGACCTGTCGGAGTTTTCGGCTCTTAAAAATATCACGGGCATCACACTCAGGCTCAGTGATCCGGGCGGCGGCGACCTGAGCGGCGCCAAGCTGGTCATCGGTGAGATTTCCGTTTCGTCGCTCAGGTATGACAATGATTTTCTTGAAAACAAATTCAGGGAAGAGCGCGACCGTTATCTGTCCGCCGGCCGTATCCCCGCAAAGACGCTTCTTATCTGGATATCGGCAGGCGTGATCCTGACGGCGCTGATCATCGAGGCGATCAACATCAGCAACAGGCTGAAAACAATCGAAGAAGAGAATAAAAAACATGACAGACGGTATAAAAAAAAGTATTAGGAAACTGTGCGCGGCAGTCCTGCTCTGCTGTCTGCCGGTGTCGTCCGGCTGCGCGGAAATGCGTGATATTTCGGCCGGGACTTCACCGGCGGAAACGAACAAAGCCTTCATAGAACCGTCCTCCGGCCGGTGGCACGACGAACATGCCATGGTCGCCCACGCACTCGGGACGGTGGAGGGCCGGACCGAAACCAATTCGAAAGAAGCGTTTACCGAGAGTTATGAAGCCGGGCAGCGCGTCTTTGAAGCGGATTTTACCCTGACTTCGGACGGTTTTCTGGTCGTCCGTCATGACTTCGAGCAGATCTCCTATTACAACCTCGAACAGGTCCCGGGCAAAAATCCCGTCATGGACCATGAAACCTTCATGAAATCGAAAATTAAATATCTGTATACGCACCTGGACGCAGCGGCGCTCTGCGGTCTCCTTGCGAGTCATCCGGACGCTTATCTCATCACGGACACCAAAAACGCGGATGAAAAGACCGTCAAACGGCAGTTTGAGCTTCTGTGCGAAGCCATTGAAAAGACCGATCCCTCCCTGTATGAAAGGTTTATCATTCAGATCTACAGCGAAGAAATGCTCGGGTATGTCAAAAGCGTGCACCCTTTCGGCAATTTCATCTTCACTCTTTACCAGCTGGCCGATCCGGATTACGAACAAATCGCGCTGTTCTGCGCAGAAAACGGGATCGAAGTGATGACGGTCTCTTCCGAACGCTTTTCGCCGTCGCTCGCCGAAACCTTTCACAGCCGGGGTGTAAAAGTTTATGTGCACACGGTAAACAGAGCCGATTCCCTCGCCCTTATGGCCGGTTACGGAGCCGACGGTTTTTACAGCGATTACATCACGCCTTCCGATTACAGGGAGATCACAGGATGAACGATCAAATAAAGATTCTGAAGCAGTGGGTCGCCGAAAGCCGCAGCACCGTCTTTTTCGGCGGAGCGGGGGTCTCGACCGAAAGCGGCATCCCCGATTTCAGGTCTTCCGGCGGTTTGTTTACAAAAAAATACAGGCATCCCGCGGAATATATGCTGAGCCGCAGCTTTTTCGAAAGCGATACCGCCGAATTCTTCGAATTTTACCGGAATGCGATGGTCCGGCCGGACGCAAAACCGAACAAAGCGCACACCGCGCTTGCATCGCTTGAAAAGCTGGGCAGGTTAAAAGCGGTCGTCACGCAGAATATCGACGGGCTGCACACGGCAGCCGGTTCAAAAGCCGTGTATGAGCTGCACGGCAGCTGCCTGCGGAACTACTGCATACGGTGCAAAAAAAAATACGGTCTCGAAACCATACTCGCAGACACGGGAATACCGCACTGCACCTGCGGCGGGATCATAAAACCGGACGTCGTGCTGTATGACGAGCAGCTGGACGGCGAGGTATTTAAAAAAGCGGAGGACGCGGTATCGGCCGCCGGCCTGCTGATCGTGGGGGGAACCTCCCTGACGGTTTATCCGGCCGCGGGCCTCGTCAGCCGCCTGAGGGGCGGCCGGCTTGTCATCATCAACAAATCGCCCACCCCCTATGACAGCGATGCGGACCTGATTTTCACGGAAAGCATAGGCGATGTGCTTGCCGCTGCGGCTCAGCTTCCCGTCGACCTGTAGCGCTTCACTCCGTAACGCCAGAATACCGTGCAGGGCACCAGGAATAAGAAACCCGCGAGGGGCAGAAGCGCGAAATAAAGCGACTGCGTTCGTCCGGCGATATACAGGAACGGATAATACTGCACGCAGGCAAGCGGTATGACAAACGTATAAAAACGCAGCACGGCGGAGCCGTAGATATCGACCGGGTATTTGCCCAGTTCACGGCCTCCGTCCGTGAAGATATTCATAAACTCGAGGCCTTCGGTCGTAAAGAAGCAGAAAGACGCATAGACGATAAACAGGCCGGCGAAAAGCGCGGTCCCTCCGGCGCACATCAGAAACAGAGCCAGCGCCTTCGCCGGTGTCCAGGCGATACCGCTTTTCGGCAGGGCATACGCCAGAATGACGGCGGCCTGCAGAAAGCGGCCGGCGCGCGCGAACTCGATGCGCGAACACAGCACCAAAAACATGACCGGCCGCGGACGGACCATCGCGCGGTCGAACTCGCCGTTTGAAATGACGGACGGAAACGCGTCAAATCCCCTGAAGAAGCATTCGGCCGCCGTAAAGGCGAACAGTACCGCCGCGTAGCAGATCAGCACCTCTTCAAAAGAATAACCGCCTACCGAACCAAACCTTCTGAACATGAAAACCATACCGATAAACACGGAAAAAGACGTCATGAACTGGCCGATTGCCGTCAGGACAAACGATGTTTTATACTGCATGGCAGAACGCAGATGCATACCGAAATATTTAAAATAAAGCCGCATACTATATCTCATGTCTTTCCGTGTCCTTCGCACGGAAAGACACAAAATTCTGTAAAGTGAAAAAGTGCGGTGCTGCAGCAGGCAGCAGGAGGGTGTTAAAGAACGCTGTGCGTTCTTTTTTGACAGCCGTTTTTCTTTGGCTGAAAGAATTCTCTTTCAGCCTATCCCCCCTGCACGACGACGCGGCGCAGCGAACGGTCCATATACAGTTTTCCCCCACCGATGATGACGGCAAGCCATATAAACTGGATAAGCAGCGCCCTTACGGCTTCACCGCCGCTGAGCAAGCCGCTGTAAATTAAAAACGGCGTGCTTTCCATCGATGCGAAGGGCAGAAGCTGAAGTACGCGGAACATCGGTTCGGGAAAAAAGGGCAGCGGAATCAGGGCGCCCGACATAAATTCAATAATATTGGTCGCCACGATTCGCATCCCGAGCGGAGATATCGTA
This sequence comes from uncultured Lachnospiraceae bacterium, assembly GCA_964628455.1. Lineage (GTDB taxonomy): Bacteria > Bacillota > Clostridia > Oscillospirales > CAG-272 > JAQVWU01. The sequence continues at coordinate 551 of CAZVPD010000045.1, read as the reverse complement.
TAAAACGCCGTCGTATAGACAAGCATCGACATCCCGACCGTTATGAATACGCCCGAGGTTACCGAAATGAGAAATACAAAGAATGCGCCCGTTCCCGCCGGGGGATGCATGCGGTATCCTTCCGGCAGAAAGCCGGCGACCGCCAGTATTGGCAGGCATCTTAATGCCGCGCGTGACGCGCGGGCCGCCATGTTTTTTGTAAACCACATCGCATAAATATCGGCAGGCCGGCATAACTCATACGCGACGCTGCCCGAAGAAATCATATCAAACAGCGCAGAATCAAAATACCATGACATAAACAGCCCCAGAAGCGCCTGACGCATCCATATATAGGATGTAAGCTGATTCATTTCCATCGGAAACGCCGCGGGATTCGAGCGGCTGAATGCGTTGTATACCAATATTTCCATGAAGCCCCACGCAAACTGCGTGGCAATCCCCGCATACGCGGCCGCTCTATACTGCAGTCCGTTTATAAATCTTATTTTAAAAAAAGAAAAATATTTTTTCATATTTTATCCGACCCGCACTGCAGCCCGCTGATAAAC
>CAZVPD010000044.1:0-22986 GCA_964628455.1 uncultured Lachnospiraceae bacterium | reverse complement strand
GTGCTTCGAGCTTGTTGCAGATTTTAACGAACTGCTCATACGCTTCGGGCATGACATCTTTCAAGTGGTCGATAGTCTGCGGCGTCCTAACACCTGCAACAACATCCTCTCCCTGCGCATTCATCAGAAACTCACCGTATAATTTCTTCTCACCGGTGGAAGGATTGCGGGTAAATGCCACGCCGGTTCCCGATGTGTCGCCCATATTGCCGAACACCATCATTTGTACGTTTACTGCCGTGCCCCAGTTTGACGGGATATCGTTCATTCTTCTGTAGTATATCGCTCTCGGATTATCCCAGGAGCGGAAAACCGCAACGATAGCTCCCATCAATTGTTCTTTGGGATCGGACGGAAAATCTTTGCCTATTTTGCTCTTATATTCGTCTTTAAACTGTCCGGCTAAAACAGCAAGATCATCTGCGGACAATTCCGTATCGAGTTTAATGTGTTTTTCTTCTTTCATTCTGTCAATGAGTGCTTCGAAGAATTTTTTTCCCACTTCCATTACGACATCGGAATACATCTGTATGAATCTTCTGTAACAGTCCCATGCCCAGCGCGGATTGCCTGATTTTTTTGCGATTACATTGACAACATTATCGTTGAGCCCGAGATTTAATATAGTATCCATCATACCGGGCATAGAGGCGCGCGAACCTGAACGGACCGATACAAGCAGCGGATTCTCGCTGTCACCGAATTTCTTACCGGTAATAACTTCGAGTTTTCCGATGTATTCCATAATCTGGTCCTGGATATCCTCGTTGATCTTTTCTCCATCGGCATAATATTGTGTGCAGGCTTCGGTAGTTATTGTAAAACCCTGCGGTACCGGCATACCAAGGTTTGTCATCTCCGCAAGATTAGCGCCTTTACCGCCGAGAAGTTCCCTCATTTTACCGTTTCCTTCCGAAAACAGATAAAGATACTTTTTTTGATCCATATTCAATAATAACCTCCGATATATTTTTGATTTTTTATTGACCGAACCCTATTTTAACACAGTAATGTTCGAATTACCATACTTATGTTTAATAATTTACAATTATTTTAAATAATTTCTATACGCTTTTTTTATTTTTTATATTGATAAAAGCTTGAAAAGACCGCTGGTTTGGATTATAATATGATTATAACAAAATATACGCATTGCGCAGTAAATGAGGTCGATGATGATTTCTCACGAAAAAGAACTGAAAATCTTTGCGGCGAATTCGAATATACCGCTGGCAAAAATGATTGCCTCCGATTTGGGGATGACTTTGGGTCTGTCCGAAGTCGGACGTTTTTCTGACGGAGAAATAGAAGTTTCCATAAAGGAAACAGTACGCGGCTGCGACGTTTTTATCATTCAATCCACTTCCTATCCCGTGAATGAAAATCTGATGGAATTACTCATCATTATCGATGCGTTCCGGCGTGCTTCGGCAGGAAGGATAACCGCTGTAATACCTTATTTCGGATACGCGCGTCAGGACAGAAAAGCAAAAGCGCGCGATCCTATCTCGGCTAAGCTGGTTGCCAATATAATAACGCGTGCCGGAGCCGACCGGATTTTAACAATGGATCTGCATGCCCCCCAGCTTCAGGGCTTTTTTGACATACCGGTGGACCATTTAAGCGGAGTCCCGATGCTGGCACCTTATTTTATCGGTAAATTCGGCGATCGTATGGAAAATGCAACGGTGATTTCTCCGGATTTCGGTTCCGTAAACAGAGCGCGTGCTTTTTCTCAAATATGCGGAACACCTATAGCTATCATCGACAAGAAACGGTCGCGTCCCGGAGAAAGCGAGGTATGCAATATTATTGGCGATGTTCGCGAAAAGGACTGTATACTGGTCGATGACATGATCGATACTGCCGGGACAATCTGCAATGCTGCGAAAGCGCTGAAAGAAAAAGGCGGTGCAAAAAGCATATATGCATGCGCAACACACGGAGTTTTATCCGGAGAAGCTGTGAGCAGACTGAATGACAGTTATATTGATGAAGTGGTCCTGCTCGATACCATCGAAATCCCTTCAGAGAAATATTTTAAAAAACTTCGGGTTTTACAAACATCGTCATTTTTTGCCGAAACCATCAAACGGATTTACGAAAACCTGCCTGTATCCACCATATTCAACAGATAAACAGGAGCTTTATTTATAGAAGATGAGCAATATTTTTGATCTTTTGAAAAAAATCCAAACGGATCCACCGAGAACGTCCCGTCCTGTTTCCCACATTGTATGCGGTCTGGGCAATCCGGGAAATAAATATGCACAAAACCGTCATAATGTCGGATTTATGTGTGTGGATTATATGGCGAATAAAATGAATATCAGTGTCAACCGTCTGAGATTCAAGTCTCTTTGCGGTGAAGGAATCATTTCGGACATGCATGTTTTGATTATGAAACCTCAGACTTTTATGAATCATTCCGGTGCGGCTCTGCGTGAAGCGGTTGATTTTTATAAAATACCTTACGATAAAATAATCGTCATTTTCGATGATATTCACCTGGCACCGGGTGTTATGCGTGTAAAACGGAAAGGCAGCGACGGCGGACACAACGGGATAAAGAGTATCATCGAACACCTCGGTTCCATGGATTTCCCGCGTATCAAAATCGGAGTGGGTCTCCCGCCGGAAGGCTGGGATTTGATGGACTGGGTGCTCGGGAATATCAACGGAGAAACAAAAGAACTTTTAACAAAATGCATACAGGATACCCTTTCCTGCGCCGAACTTATGATTGCGGGTAATACGGATATTGCGATGAATTCATACAACAAAGGCAATAACAATGAATAATTTCATCTCCGACAGCATAAGGCATGAACATGAGTATACGGAATTATTGAAATCAGTTCATGAACAAATAAACAAAAAGCAACCGCTTCCGCTGCTTGTAACCGGCTTAAGTGAAGGATCCCGTATTGCATTCTATGTATCACTGGCATCGGATATGAAAAAAAAATACGGAAAAGGTTTTTTATTGATTGTTTCAGACGAAAAACAAGCTTTAAAAATCGTAAATTCGTGCTCGCTGTTTAATTTGAATGTTTTAAATTATCCGATGCGTGATCTTTTGTTTCATAATATAACATCCTCTCATGAATTTGAGCATGAGAGGTTATTTGTGCTTTCTTCTGTTCTTTCGGGTCATTATGATATGGTTGTAACCACTCCCGACGCTGCACTTCAGTATACGATTCCCAAAAAAGTTTTGACAGGATCCGGACTGACCATCGGAAAATGTACCGAATATGAAATGAAAAAACTGATTGTTTTTCTTAATTGTTCGGGCTATATACGCGTGGATATGGTGAACGGTGCGGGACAATATTCCGTACGCGGCGGTATTGTGGATTTCTTCCCTCCGAAGTGCGAATATCCGGTTCGAGCGGAATTTTTCGGTGATGACATCGAGCAGCTTGAAATTTTTGACATTCTCACACAAAGACGGATAGAAAATATCGTTTCGGCAGAAATTACACCTGCCAGAGAAATACTGATAAACAATGATGTCAGGAATGAGCTGAAAAAAACCATTTCTTCACAGATAAAAAAAACTTCGGACGAAAGGGCCCGGAAGATACTGAACGAGGAACTCGAATCTGTGGAAACGGATACGGAACTGAATTTCATAGATAAATATATATCGCTTGTATATCCCGAAAAGAACTGTCTGTTTGATTATTTCACCGATGCTCCTTTGATCATAACCGATGAATGGAACGCTGTTTCCGACAGAATAAAAACTTTTGAATGGCATTCCGGTCAGATTGCAAACGAACTTCTCGAAGAGGGATTGCTAAGTTCTCGCTATATCGATTTCAACAAATGGGCTGCGGATTATGAAAATTATATGAAATCCCGTCCGTCGCTTATTGTCGATACTTTCGCTGCGGGTATGACCGGGCGACAATTATCCGGTATTTTCAATATCGCAGGCAAACAAACGGTTGTTTATTCTGATAATATGGAACTTCTTCATGAGGATCTGTCCGGTTATATACGCAGCGGTTATACTGTTGTTTTGCTCTGCGAAAATGAAATTACCGCTAAAAATCTGCAGGAAATGTTAATTGAAAAGAATATTTATACGATAATTTCCGACGGCGAAGGAATCCGCCCCGGAATTCCATGTATTGTTTCCGGCATGGACCTGCCGGGATTCGAATTGACTTCTTCACGGTTTGTTGTTTTGACTTTGTATGCAAATCCGAATAATTATTATCGTTCGGTCGTCAAAAAAAACCACAGATCAAAATCAAAACATTCCGCGCAGGAAAAAATCATGTCCTATGCCGATTTGAATATCGGTGATTATGTGGTTCATGCAAATCATGGTATCGGGCAGTATCTCGGCTTACAGAATCTTACCGTGGACGGAGTTATAAAAGACTTTGTAAAAATAAAATATGCCGGATCGGATATGCTGTATCTGCCGGTTAATCAGCTGGATCTTGTATCGAAATATATAGGCGCCCATGCGGAAGACGGTCTTTTAAAATTGTCGCGTATGGGCGGTGCCGATTGGCAGAAAGCTAAAATCCGTGTAAAAGCAGCCGCAAAAAACATGGCAAAGGAATTAATCGCATTGTATGCCGAACGCATGCGCCTGGAGGGTTTTGCATTCTATCCGGATGATGATTATCAGCGTGAATTTGAAGCGGCTTTCGAATTCGAAGAAACAGACGGACAGTTGTCAGCGGTGGAAGAAATAAAGAAAGATATGGAAAAAACAACTCCGATGGACCGTTTGTTATGCGGTGATGTCGGATTCGGTAAGACCGAAGTTGCTTTACGGGCTGCATTTAAAGCTGTAAGCGCTTCCAAACAGGTTGCGATTCTTGTCCCCACAACAATACTTGCCCTTCAGCATTATCAGACCCTTTTATCCAGAATGCGCGGTTTCCCGGTCAACGTGGATATGCTGTCGCGTTTCCGGAACGCAAAGCAACAGCAGGAATCCATACGCCGTCTCAGACGGGGAGAAACGGATATTATCGTCGGAACTCACCGGCTTTTATCAAAAGATATTGTATTTAAAGATCTGGGACTGGTTATTATTGATGAAGAACAGCGATTTGGCGTTACTCATAAAGAAAAATTGAAATTACTGTCCCATACTATCGATTCGCTGATTTTGACGGCAACACCGATTCCGAGAACATTGAATATGGCATTGTCAGGTATTCGCGACATGTCCATGCTCGAGGAAGCTCCGGGCGACAGATTACCCGTTCAGACTTATGTACTGGAATATGATGAAGTCATTCTATTCGACGCTATAAAAAAGGAACTCCGGCGCGGCGGGCAGGTTTTTTATCTCCACAACCGGATCGATTCGATTTATCACACCGCATCCAGAATCGCCGCTGTAATACCGGACGCAAAAATCGCCGTCACACACGGAAAAATGGACAAGGAAGAATTATCGGATGTCTGGCATCTGCTGGTTACAGGGGAAGTCGACATTCTGGTCACAACAACGATAATAGAAACAGGCGTTGACGTTCCGAATGCAAACACGCTTATCATTGAGCGGGCGGACAACCTCGGACTTTCACAGCTGCATCAGATACGCGGCCGTATAGGACGTTCCAGCCGGCGCGCTTATGCATACCTGACATATCCAAAAGGTTTGGCGCTGGCCGAAATTGCGGAAAAACGACTGACGGCAATACGCGACTACACGGAATTCGGTTCGGGATTTAAAATAGCTCTCCGCGATCTGGAAATACGGGGAGCAGGTAATTTACTGGGCGGTGAACAGCACGGTCATATCGACACTATCGGTTATGATCTGTATATGAAACTGCTGAACGAAGCGGTTCTTGAGGAGAAAGGAGTGACCATACCGAAAAAGCCGGAATGCTCAGTCGATTTATCGGTTGATGGTTATATACCGGAAGTATATATTCCGGTTCCGGCTCAGCGCATTGACGCATATAAAAAGATATCGGCAATAGAAAACGATGATGACCTGAACGATATCCGGGATGAATTGACGGACCGGTACGGAGAGTTGCCGAAACCCGCAGATAATTTACTTTTAATTTCTTTGATCCGATCATTGGGAAGCGCTTGCAATTTGGCAAAAATCGAACAGCATGACGCTTCTGTTATTCTTCGGCCTGTTTTTTTAAATGCCTCCGTCTGGACTGCGACAGCCGCATTTTTTAAAGGAAGACTTATGCTGAATGTAAGTTCAAATCCTTATGTAAGTTACCGCATAAAAAAAGGTGACCGCATACTTGAATTTTTATGTGAAATGTTTAAAAAATATATACAATTATCTGCCGAAAATACATAGATAATTTTATCCTGCCGATATATACTGTTAGTATCTATTCGATTTTTATGAAAGTTGAGATTCCGTATGATAAAAATCATATCCGGTATAACGGTCTTCATGATCCTTTCCGCTGCTCTTTTCTCCTGCGGTTCATCGTCTGATGTAATCATGTCCTACAATGATTCTGAAATCACTGCAAACATGTATTCATACTGGCTTTCTACCTACAAATCCGATTTTTTGCATTATTATAATAATTCTGTCAATGATGATGCTTTTTGGGACAGCGAAGTAACATCGGGAATGACGGCAGAACAATATGCAATGGATTTAATCAATCAGAATATTAAATACATCCTCATCGGAATGCAGCTTTTCCGGGATTACGGATTAAAAATTTCAGCGGAAATATCCGCATCTATCAATGAAGACATTAATGAAAAGATTGATTTTTACGGAAGCCGGGCTAACCTTAACAACGCTCTGTCGGCTTTCGGGATCAACGCGGATATATTGAAAGACATATATATTGCCGAAGAAAAATTATACGCCGTTTATGATTATTTATACGGAGAAAACGGAACCGATAAAGTAACGGAGGAAATGATTGATAAATATTATGCGGATAATTATTCGAGGATCAAATATATAATCATATATAATAAAGAAAAAAACGTTACAGATGAAAACGGAAACATTCAATACGATTCTGACGGACTTATCATGACCGAACCGCTCAGTGATGAAGAATTGAATGCGAAAAACGAAAAGATCGAAGAAGCGATGATTTGTGTAAACGCGGGTGATGAATTTGAAAACATAATGGAAGATTATAACGAAGCGGATATGTCGGAATATAAAAACGGTTTTTATATATCTGCAAACGAATTGAATATTTACGGTTTTGCCATGGTGAATGCCGTGAAAAACATGAAAGAAGGAGAAGTCCGGCTTATTGATGATGATTACGCCGTATATATAATAAAAAAATATGATTTGACGGATCGTGATGATTTAACCGAATCTGACAACGAACAACTCAAAGAACTCGAAAAATACTGCATACAGGAAAAATACGAAGCAGCATTTTCGAAATACGCAGAGGATATTTTAATCGCCGATGAAATCATGTCGAGTTTTTCCATACGGACCGCCGCCCCGAATTCTGCATTTTGAAATAACGGAGAACAGATCAATATGAAATTAAAAATAAAAGCAGTCACTTTTAATTTGAAATGTGATTCGGAATCCGGTTTTAACCGCCGGTTCGCTTCTGCTTTGAAAAGAATCGAAACCGAGCATCCCGACATCATCGGATTCCAGGAAGCTTTGCCCCATATGCAGAAAAAAATCGAGGAACAACTCGAAGAATATTGTGTCGTAGGGTTCGGCCGTGAAGCGGATTTCGGCGGTGAATCCAACTGTGTGGCATACCTTAAGGACAGATATCGCCTGTTCGGTCTCGACCAATTCTGGCTGTCCCCTGCTCCGTATATGCCGGGCACACGTTTTGCGGAACAGAGTTCATGTCCGCGCATATGTATTTCGGTGATTCTAAAACACCGGGACCGGATTCTTCCCTTTCGGGTATACAATACGCATCTTGATCACGTCAGCGAAAAAGCGCGAATTCAAGGCATATCGCAAATACTCGAACGCATCAAAACAGATCATGAAAAATGGCCGCTGAATCTTATATTAACAGGTGACATGAACGCGGAACCCGATTCACAGGTCATCTCGCAAATACTGTCATTTAATGCTTTCCCGCTGAAGGATACAACCGCTGCGATAAAAAGCACTTTTCATGATTTCGGTAAATCAACACGAAATTGTAAAATCGATTACATTTTTACCGATGAATGCTGTGAAAACTCGTCTCCGTATATATGGGATGATTATACGGACGGTTTGTTTTTATCCGACCATTATCCCGTTGCCGTTGATATATATTTGTAGAGGGGATTTATTGATGGAAAATATAAAAAATTTATTAAGAAGCACAAAAAGCCAAACGGATCATCTCAGAAAAATATTGAAAATCAAAAGAATACTCAAGAAAACAGACGATGAACTAAATGGTTTGATCTATGAACTGGGCTTTGAGATTTACTATACCCATTTAAGCAAAACAGAAAATCAACCGTTGGTTGATGAACTTTTTGAACTGATCGGCACAAAACGTATGTTTATAAAGTCTTTGAAGAACGAACTCAACGCATTAAACGGAAATACTGAATGTGATAACTGCGGAAAAGTCATATCATCGGATTTTGATTTTTGCCCCTTCTGCGGTTCCGGATTACTTAAAAACAATTCCGAAGAAAAAATCGAAAATGAATAAATTATATCTTCGGGAATGATAAAAAAATGTTCGGAAACTATTGCATTATCCAGTAATTTGTGTTATAATAATTTTGTTTGATAGATTATTCTGAAGAGTAGGGTTTACCTGCTCTTCAGTGTTTATATAGGGATCTATTTTCAGTTTGATTTATTTTTCGCCGATTAATGTAAAAATAAAACGGAGCGTAAGAGTTATGCCGAAAATGCAGAAAAATACAACCGCCGCTGCCCGTGAGCTGCTTGAACCCCATATACATGAACTCGGTTATGAATTATGGGATTCGGAATATGTTAAAGAAGGATCGGAATGGTATCTCCGGATAACAATTGATAAACCAGAGGGGATTTTTATAGACGACTGTGAAAAAGTCCATCGCGTAATAGATCCTATTCTCGACGAAGCCGACCTGATCGAAGGGGCTTACAGACTCGAAGTGTCTTCTCCGGGTATTGAACGCGAACTTCGGACCGACAGGCATTTTATATCATCGATTGGCAAGGAGATAACTTTAAAACTGTTTACCGCTTATAAAGGTGTGAAAATCCTTCGGGGCTTTCTCCGTTCTTATGAAGAAGGAATCATAATCCTGTCGGTATCCGACAGTGATTCGATAAGAATCGAACGAACAGCGGTTTCACGCGCAAATATCTATTATAATTACGATGAAATTTAGTATACGGAGGAAACCGGTATCAGCCCGGTAACAGGAGAAAAAAAGATGAATACCGAATTTTTCACCGCTTTGGAAATGCTTGAGAAAGAAAAAGGTATCCCAAAAGAATATATGCTCGAAAGAGTCGAAGCCGCATTGTTGAGTGCTTATAAGCGGGAAGTTGGCGGAAACAATGTAAAAGTTATTCTTGATGCTCAAAAAAAAGAACTTAAAGTATATCAGCAGCTTGAAATAGTCGAAAAAGTAGAAGAACCTCAGACACAGATATCATTGGAGGAAGCTCAGAAAATCAATCGCCATTATGAAATCGGCGGTATTTGCGAAATGGAAATGAAACCTAAAAATTTTCGCAGGCTGAGTGCTTCTACAGCCAAGCAGGTTATTATTCAGGGAATTCGTGAAGCGGAACGCGGCATGATGATAAAGGAATACGAAAACAAAAAAGAAGAAATTATAACCGCGACAGTACAAAAAATCGATCCTGTCACCGGGAATGTAACCGTTGATACCGGTACAAGCATAGCGACTCTGCTGAAAACGGAACTGATACCGAATGAAGTTTTCCGTGAAAACGAAAAAATCAAAGTGTTTGTAATGGAAGTCCGAAAAGAATCAAGAGGACCTCTTGTGACACTCTCCCGGACGCATCCCGGACTTGTCAAACGACTTTTCGAACTGGAAATACCAGAAATTCAAGACGGTACCGTTATAATAAAAAATGTTACCCGGGAAGCGGGATCCAGGACAAAAATGTCGGTTATGTCACGTGATCCGAACGTTGATGCGATCGGTGCATGCATCGGAAATAAGGGAATGCGAATCGACGGGATTGTCAATGAATTACGCGGCGAAAAAATCGATATCATCAATTTCAGCGAGGATCCCGCAAAATACATTAAAGCAGCTCTGGCTCCTGCAACCGTAAAAAATGTAATTCTCGACGGAGAAAAATCCTGTCGCGTCATCGTAGATCCCGATCAGTTATCTCTGGCTATCGGTAAGGAAGGACAGAATGCCAGACTTGCAGCCAGGCTTACCGGATATAAAATTGATATTAAAACAGAATAAACATATTATTCTTGACTTATCTGCCTGATCCGTGTTAAACTGAATGATGGAGTTGATTGATTGTTGCCGAACTCGGAAAAGCCGAAAAAGAGGACACCTGAACGTAAATGTACCGGCTGCGGTGAATCCCGACCGAAGAACACGCTTCTGCGTGTGGTCAGATCGCCGGAGGGTATTGTTACGCTCGATTTTACCGGTAAAAAATCCGGCCGGGGTGCTTACATCTGCAAAAATATCGCGTGTTTAAAGAAAGCGCGCAAAGCTAAAAGACTTGAGCGCAATCTGGATTGTTTAATACCCGATACTGTATATGATGAGCTTGAAAAGGAGCTGCATGATAATGGAGGATAATATAAGATTAAGCTCTCCTCAAAAAAAACTCGGCAGTATGCTGGGGCTTGCCCGAAAAGCCGGTAAAATTATTTATGGTACCGATCGGATAACCGAGTATATCCGGAATAAACCCGTTCCTATTGTTTTGCTTGCGTCGGATATATCGGATAACACAAGAAAACGAATAGAAAACTGCTGTAAATATTATAAAACCCAATTTAGTAATTTAAATATGACCATGGACACGCTGGCTCATTTTATAGGTCAGAAAAGTGTTGTATCTGCAGTATCAGTCACGGATAAGGGCTTTGCGGCAGCTATTTTGGAAATAATCGACTCAACAACTGTTGTAAAGCGGAATAATCCGCAGGAGGTGTAATATATGTTATCGAATAAAAAATATCGTATAAACAATATGGCTAAAGATTTGAATTTAAAGAGCAAGGACCTGGTGGACCTGCTTACCAGCCGCGGATTTACCGGACGGACACATATGGCAGTCATGGAACCGGTCGATTATTCGGTTGTTTTAAATGAGCTGACTTCCGAAAAGCAAATACCGAGTATTGACGATTATTTAAACGGTGCGATAAAAATCGAAAAGGTAATCGAGAAAATTCAACCTGTTGCCGAGGATATCGAAAAAACATTGGTTGCGGTAAAGGAAACACCTTCCGAACAAACAACCGAACCCGCTAAAAGCGAGGAAATAATAAAAGCAGCTGAAACGGTGTCACCAAAGGAAATCGAAAAGAAATCCGAGGAGAAACAGGCTGATTCTGTTATTAAACAACAGGGACAGCTCCCTCCCCAGCAGGGGCAGCATACTCCTCCCCAGCAGCAGGGGCAGCGTCCTCCCCAGCAGCAGGGGCAGCGTCCTCCCCAGCAGCAGGGACAGCGTCCTCCCCAGCAGCAGGGGCAGCGTCCTCCCAGACAGGGACAGATCATAATCAATGGAACATTACAACAATTTCCGTTGACGTCCGAACAACCGTCAGCTGCCAGACCGCGTTCACAGCAGCAATTCGTAAGACCGCAGCCTGTTCAGCCCAAACAAACAAAAACACAAAAACCTCAGGTTCAGCAGTATACTCCGCAGCCTTCATCCGAACAACCCGGCGAGATGATCATTACTCAGGCTGAAACACGGACCATGGGAGTATCACGCGTGGTAGACACACGGTCTTCGTCGGTTGATCTTGAAAGATTCGACGATAAAGTGGAAACGCTTGTCCCTGAAACAGCCAAAGATATAGGTTCGGAAAAACAGAAGCTGAAAAAGCAAAACACACGTGATACGACTCCCAAAGGGCGTGATACTTCCAAAGGACGCGACGCCGTTTCACGCGGACGTGATATGAAAGTTGCCGGAAGGGATACAACTTCCCGTGCGCGCAATGACCGTGAAAAAACGGCGATGGACCGCCTGAAAAAACTGGAACTTGAAAAAGCACGCAAAGCCCAGCTTCGCATTTCCATTCCTGACAATATAGTTGTGAGTGAATTGGCTTCAAGATTAAAGGTTACCGCATCCGATGTGGTAAAAAAACTCATGTTGCTCGGAGTTATGGTAAATATTAATCAGACAATCGATTATGATACCGCATACCTTGTGGCAGATGAAATGGGAGCAAAAATATCGCATGAGGTAGTCGTCTCTATCGAAGACCGTTTGTTCAATGAAACGGATACCGAAGACGGGTATCTTGCAGAGCGCGCTCCGGTCGTTGTAGTCATGGGTCATGTGGATCACGGTAAAACATCGCTTCTTGATAAAATAAGAAACTCTCATGTTACCGACGGCGAAGCCGGAGGTATAACACAGCACATTGGCGCATATCGCGTAAAAATAAAGAACAAAGAAATTACTTTTCTTGATACTCCCGGTCATGCTGCGTTTACGGCTATGAGAGCCCGCGGCGCCAAAGCTACCGATATTGCCATATTGGTAGTGGCAGCCGACGACGGCATCATGCCGCAGACGATTGAAGCTATCAACCATGCCAAAGACGCGGGACTGGATATTATCGTCGCTATCAATAAAATGGATAAACCGGGTGCTCATCCCGATACTGTCATGCAGGGGCTGACAAATTACGAACTCGTGCCGGAAGCATGGGGCGGTGATATCATCTGTGTTCCTGTTTCAGCCGTAACCGGTTTTGGGATCGACGAATTGCTTGAAAACATCCTGCTGCTCGCGGAAATGAAAGAATATAAAGCAAATCCGAATCGCCGCGCACGCGGTATAGTGATCGAATCAAAACTTGACAAAGGCCGCGGGCCTGTCGCGACGATTTTAGTCCAGAACGGAACCCTTAACAACGGTGATGTGGTTATTGCAGGTTCTGCCGTAGGACGTGTCAGGGCAATGTCGGATGAACGCGGTAATCAGATCAAGTCGGCCGGGCCGTCTGTTCCCGTAGAAATATTCGGACTGGATGAAATACCTGCCGCAGGCGATGAATTCAATGTCGTTGAAGACGAACGAATGGCGCGTGAACTTGCCGATCAAAGACGTTCGAAAATCAAGGAAGATGAATTTAAAGCCAATTCAAAAGTTAACCTCGATGATTTGTTTGCTGCCATTTCTGAAGGGACGAAAGAGCTCAAAATCATTGTGAAAGCGGATGTGGCGGGATCGGCTGAAGCTGTAAAGTCGTCACTTGAAAAATTATCCAACGAGGAAGTAAAAGTACGGATTATTCATACCGCTGTCGGCGGAATTACCGAAAACGACGTTATGTTTGCTTCTGCTTCCAATGCTATCATCATCGGATTCAACGTTCGTCCGGATAAAAACGCCATCGATTCGGCAGAACGGCAGAATGTAGACATACGCACATACCGTATTATATACGAGTGCATAGAACAAATCGAAGCAGCACTCAAAGGTATGCTTGCACCTACGTTCAGAGAAAATATTCTGGGGCATATTTCGGTACGCCAGACAATCCATGTGCCCAATATAGGAACGATTGCAGGTTCGTATGTTCAGGACGGTAAAGTTACACGAAGCGCACAAATTCGTGTGCTTAGAGACGGTGTGGTCATATATGTTGATAAAATTTCTTCTCTTCGCCGCTTTAAAGATGATGTTCGCGAAGTCGCACAGGGATATGAGTGCGGCATAGGTTTGGAACGATTCAATGATATAAGAGAAGGTGATATTTTAGAAGCATTTGAAATGGTAGAAATAAAGAAATAACATGCTGCAGCGGCGGGAGATTTGACTTCCGCCGCTGTATTTCCCAATAATAATGCGGAAAGGAAAGCTTTGTATTGAAAAACCGAAGCCGATATAAAGCTCTGTGATACATGGAGAGTAATTTTTTACCGATATCAAAGAATGAAATGGAAGCCAGGGGATGGGAAAAACCGGATTTTGTTTTTGTCACCGGTGACGCTTATGTCGACCATCCTTCTTTCGGCGCGGCCATACTGTCCCGGGTGTTGGAAGCAGAGGGATATACTGTCGCAATATTGCCTCAGCCTGATTATAAATCGTGCAATGCTTTCCGTGAATTCGGAAAACCACGCCTTGGTTTTCTTGTTTCGGCAGGCAACATCGATTCTATGGTGGCACATTATACATCATCCAAAAAGAAGCGCAGCTACGATTACTATTCGCCGGGCGGAAAAACGGGAAAACGTCCCGATCGTGCGGTAATCGTTTACTGCAACAGGATACGGGAAGCATACGGAGATGTTCCGATCATCATCGGCGGGCTGGAAGCATCGCTCAGAAGGTTCGCACATTATGATTATTGGGATGATAAAATCAGAAGAAGCATTTTAATTGATTCCAGAGCCGACCTTCTGGCATACGGAATGGGTGAAAATATATTGATCCGTATCGCATCGCTTCTTGCCCGCGGCGTTCCCGTTAAAAAAATAAACGATGTGCGCGGAACGGTTTACCTGACAAAGCAAGATGAGTTGTTACATTTCGAATCTGCGGGAGGATTTGATTATGATGAGCTGAAGAATAATAAAAATATATATGCAAAAGCATTCGGTTTACAGTATAGAGAACAGGATTCTGTTTACGGTCGTGCGGTTACGGAATCTTACGGTGACCGGCTGCTGGTTCAAAATCCACCCATGCCTCCGCTTGAACGTGAGGAACTTGACCGGATTTACGCGCTGCCTTATATGAGGGATTTTCATCCGTCCTATCTTTCCGAAGGCGGTATACCTGCGATTGAAGAAGTTAAATTTTCCATAACTCATAACCGCGGATGTTTCGGTGCCTGCAATTTCTGTGCGCTCTCTTTTCATCAGGGACGGACCGTACGCTCGCGCAGTATAGAATCGGTCGTTCATGAAGCAGAAATCATCACAGCTTTACCCGGATTCAAAGGTTATATACACGATATAGGGGGTCCTACGGCGAATTTCAGAAATCCATCGTGTATGCGGCAAAAAGAAAAAGGTGTGTGTGCAGACCGGAAATGTCTGACTCCAAAACCATGCAGACATCTGAATGCCGATCACAGCGACTATATCCGATTACTTCGCGCTGTTGAAAAAGTTGGGGGTGTAAAAAAGGTTTTTATTCGCTCCGGTATACGGTACGATTATATGCTGTATGATAATGATGATGCTTTTTTTCGGAAACTTGTCCGGGATCACATAAGCGGTCAATTGAAAGTGGCGCCTGAACACTGCAGTTCTGATGTGCTTGCCGCAATGGGAAAGCCCGAAATAAGTATCTATGAGCATTTCCGCGAACGTTTTTTTGCTCTTACGGAAAGTTTTCGGAAGGAACAATATCTTGTTCCCTATCTGATGTCCAGTCATCCGGGAAGCCGTTTGGAACATGCGGTTGAACTGGCTCTTTATCTGAAAAAAAACGGATGTGTGCCGGAACAGGTCCAGGATTTTTATCCGACCCCCGGAACGGCTTCGACAGTCATGTATTACACGGGCATAAATCCCCTTGACGGTAAAAAAATTTTTACCGAAACCGATTATAAAGCAAGACAAATGCAGCGTGCTTTGCTTCAATGGAACCGTCCGGAAAACGCATCGCTTGTCCGAGAAGCACTGCAAAAATGCGGTCGCGAAGATCTGATCGGAAACGGTGGAGAATGCCTTGTTTCAAACGGCCGGAAGCATCCCGGTTTATCGGCGGATGAAAAAAAGAAAAACGACGGGATGAATAACATTTTAAATAACAGTCGTTTAAAACAAAAAAACATGAATTCCGGATGGATCGGCGCCCAAAAACCGATCAAAAAAGACAGGATCCGTATGGATAAAGGGAGCATCAAAAGCGGTGATGATGAGTTTAGCCGTAGTGCTGTCAAAAATAAAGCCGATTATAAGCGGCATGACAATGATAAAAAGCCTATAAAAACATCGGGCAGAAATAAATAATTTCCGAGTCATCTTTTTATTTATATGCAGATCCGATAATGAATTCAGTCTGTAATCAGCGATATAAAAAAGTCCGGAAACCGGACTTTTTTATATCGCTGACCGTGTTTTGAATTGTTTTTACAAATCCGAAAACAATGGATTCTTTTGCAATGATTTTGCGCGCATTCTATTTTGGTATGTAATTCGACTCGGTAGCAGGATTCAATTCGATTATTATATTGCCGTTTTGAACATCGGCTTTGAATGACGTTATTTCATTCATAGGTTCCAGATTAAAAATTTTCGACTTTTGTTCTCCGAAATAATCGATGGTTCCGTTTGCTGCGGACAGTTCATATCCTCTGCTGCCGGTATTTCTTAATCTGGCATAAACAGTTCCGCTGAAAGTCTTGATATCAATATTTCCGCTGAGACTGACTGTATCAATATTGAAATTTCCCGTGCCGATTTCGGCGGCAATGGTGGATATTGCCGTTAAGTTGTCGATATTTATATCTCCGTTTCCTGTTGTTAACAGATAGTCGGCTTGTTTTGACAAACCGGAAATCGTGATGTCTCCCGACTCTGCGGTGATATGAAATTGTTTTATATCGACGTTTTTATTAAGATAAATATCGACTGTTTTTTGCTTGTCTTTATATCTGTTGAAGTATAAAAAGTGTCTTAAACCGCTGAAATCAATGCCTCCCGCCGTAAGTTGAAACAGCGAATATAGGTTTATCGAATCGTCGACAGTCAGGTTTTTGTTGCTTATTGAATATTCGAAAGTATTTTTCGAAAAATTCGTCAATTTGATATAGGAAGTTTCCGATCCGCCTATCAAATTTACCCTGGCTTCTTTTAATTTTACGGTGATTTTATTTACGGCAGTATCCGAAAATTCATGTGTTTCCATGCCGTTCTCGTCGATATCCGTTTCCTGGAAAAACAATTCTATGTTATTGGATTCAGCCATTTTTTTTGCTGTTACACAGGTAACCGCCCCGCCGGCGATCAATATAACCGAAAATATTAAAAATATGATTGAGGTAGGTTTCATCGCACCGCACACTCCCTCTTGACAAACATGAATAAATTTTTAATTTTATCCATAACAAACATAAAAAACATTATGAGATACTTTATTGCAAACGGCAGCAAACGAATCGCCGCATTATAAATCAAAATTCCGAGCAGCAAGGAACAACCGCCGATAATGACGCCGAAACCGATTTCGAATAAACCGACGGGTAAAGATACGAAAGACTGCGTTACGCCGTATATGATTCCGACAAGAGAAAGACCTGTTCCCGCTATGATTATAAAAATAAGTCCGGCTATCAGTCCGACAATGAGGACTGACAGAAATGAAAATACGGCTAAAAATAAAAACAATACAGTTAAAAACAGAGGAAGCGATAATGGCATAGTCATAATAATGACAAGAAAAAACAACGGAGTATACGGAACTGCCGTATCCTCGGCAAATGTTTCATCAAGCTCGTTTAAATTTATACGGATGTTATTCGCTGCATTTTTCTTGACCTCTGTAAGAGCCGAAGGGATAAGTTCGTTTCTGTTTTCATAATATTCTGAATTTTCAGATAAAGATCCCGAAACGTCATTTTTTTGATTTATCGCGTTTTTGTCATTGATCACCGGTCGCCCGCTTTTCTTCCCTGCATTTTCTGACAGATCGGCGGCGGGTTTATCGGCTGCTTTTTTATTTTCCGTGAAATCCGCGATACGATGAGATCGGAAATCTGTTGTTTTTTCTTTTATTTCCGGATCCGCTGCGACGGACATATCCGGAGTTGAAAATCCCCGGCTGTTTCTTTTTTTATAGTTTACGTTTTGTTCACCGGATTGTATGCTTTCGTTATGATCGCTTTCATTTTTGATACCGGTCTCCGGTGTTGTTTCTTCGATCCCGGTCTCCGGTGATTTTTCGGCACCGGGATACCGGGTAGTTTGCGCTTTGCTGTTTGCCGAGATTTCAGAATAACCAAACTGACGGGTTTGTTCCTTTAGGGCATCGGCGTTTAACTCGGTTTTTAATTGGATGACGGGAGGCGATAACGCAGCGTTTTCTTGACTGTCCGAAGGTTTTTTCTGCTGCATTTCTTTTTTCTTGTTGATTAATTTTATAATATTTTGAGCAATGCCCTCCACGCCGTCATAATTCATTATTTGATCGTGAATTTCATCGTCAGTCATTGTATTAAAATAGCGTTCGAATTGTTTTATATATTTATTTATATTTTCTTCGTCCGCTTTATAAGCTGTCAGCCGTTCCCTGAGCAGACTCAAAAAGGCTTGTTTATCCATTTATACCTCCGGAAAGCTGAAATTTTTATTCCGTTCGTTAATAAACAAAATTTTCAATTATTTTATAATACGATAATATATTCTTGTAATATTTGATATACACTTGTATTATAACAGAACGGAGTTTAAATATCAAGATGCGAATGAGAAAAAAAAAGCATGGTTTGGAAAGGTTAAACAGCTGTTCCGATTTACTGGCAGAGCATGCCGGGACGGCATTTAACCGAAAATCCCCGGTTAGGTTGGAAATCGGATGCGGAAAAGGACGTTTTATCATTAATAACGCCAAGAGCAATCCGGAAGTAAATTTTTTAGCCATTGAAAAAATTTCGGATGTTATTTTACATGCAATGGAGCAGACAAAAGCCGAAAAACTCGAGAATTTGAAATTCATTCTCTGTGATGCAAAAAACATTCCTTGTTTTTTTTCGGATGCATCCGTTGACCTGATCTATTTGAATTTTAACGACCCGTGGCCCAAAAAAGGTCATTATAAACGCCGGCTTACTTATATAAGTTTTCTTGATATATATAAAAAAATTTTGAAAGATAACGGTTCTGTTATATTAAAAACAGATAACCGCCTGTATTTTGATTTTTCGACAGAACAATTTGCCAAAGCAGGTTTCGTTGTTGAAAACATCACCTATGACCTTCACAACAGCAGCTGGAATGCAGATAATATCGTAACAGAATATGAAAGTTACTTCGCGGAAAAAGGTGTGCCTATTTGTCGCTGCGAAGCAAAATTGAGCTGAATAAGCAGGGGAACGGCTTTTCATTCCCCTGCTTTTTTATATTTCGCCGCCGATACCGTATTTTTCGGATTCTTCATAAAGTTCCAGAAGTTTACTTTCAAGAACTACTTCCCTGTCATATAATTCCGAAAGCCGTATATGATCTGCGGCAGCTTCTCCGTTGATTTCCTTTGCGATGCGTTCAAGTTCGTCCTCCGTTTGAGCAATATCTTCCCGTATTTTCTTAATCATTCGTTCAAACTTACGCTGATCCGACTGTGTTTGCTTGTTGCTGATATAAATACGTTTTGATTCGGATTCGGAAAGAACTCCTGTTTTATTCGACTCTGAAACGGTTTTATTCTTAAAATCTATGTATTCGGCAAATCCGCCGCGAAAATCATAAACGGAATTCTGATTGTTAAAATTAAAAGCCAATATTCTTGTCGCCAGTTTGTTTGTAAAATAACGGTCGTGGGATACGGCGATGATTGTACCGTCAAAGTTTGCCAGGGCACTCTCCAGTGCTTCGCGTGAATTGATGTCAAGATTGTTTGTAGGCTCATCGAGTATCAAAAGGTTCATGGATGATAGAATGAGCTTTGTAAGAGTCAGACGTGCTTTTTCACCCCCGCTCAAAACATCGATTTTTTTTATGATATCGTCGCCGCGAAACAAAAACAATGCAAGTGCATTCCGTATTTCGGTTTGAGTCAATTTGTTATATTCATTCCATAATTCATCGAGAACGGTATTCTGACTGTTCAATTCCTGATTTTCCTGATCATAATAACCGATTTTTACATTATAGCCGTATTCCACCTCACCCTCATCCGCTGCCATCTTCCCCGCTATGATTTTCATGAGTGTCGATTTTCCGCATCCGTTATTTCCGGTTATAAAAACACGCTCATTTTTTTTTATCAGCGCGTTTACGTCCCTAAACAGCGGTTTTGAAGGATAACCTTTTGTAATATGCCTGATTGTCAGCACATCATTGCCGCTTTCTCCCGATTTATTAAACCGAAGGCGTATAGCATCGGGAAGAGCTTCAGGCTTTTCCACGCGCTCCATTTTGGCAAGCTGTTTTTCGCGGCTTTCGGCAGCAATAATATTCCGTTCACGGCCCCAGCGGCGCTGCTGTTCGATGTATGCTTCCAGCCGCGTGATCTCTCGCTGTTGTATTTTATAATGCTTTTCCTGAATATCACGGTCGAGTTCTTTTGATTTCAGGAACGCACTGTAGTTTCCGTTATACAGCTTCCCTTTTTTATTTTCGATTTCGAATATTTTATTTGTTACCCTGTCCAGAAAATACCTGTCATGTGAAATGATGAGTATTGTTTTTCTGTAATTCCGAAGAAAATCTTCAAGCCAGAACAAAGTGTCCATATCAAGATGATTCGTCGGTTCATCAAGCAATAATATGTCGGGTTCAATCAATAAAAGACGGGCCAGCGCAATTCTTGTTTTTTGCCCGCCGCTCAGTGAAGATATTTTCATATGATGAAATTCTTCTCCGAATCCGAGACTGATCAGCATTCCCCGGCAGCGTGAGCGGAATTCATAACCGCCGTTTCTTTTAAATGTCTCCTGTGCCGATGCATAGTGTTCGCTGACGGAAACATCACCGGACTCGAGCATCCGGTTTAATCCCTCAAGTTCTTTTTCCGACTCGATCAGGTTTTTAAATGTTAAAAGCATTTCGGCAATTAACGTGTTGTCTCCCGTAAAGTCCGGATTTTGTCCGAGAATACCGATATTTTTATCCTTCGAAATATAAACGCTGCCGTTATCTGCCGTATTATCTCCGCTTATAATTCGAAACAAAGAAGTTTTTCCTGCTCCGTTGACACCGACTATTCCCATTTTATCACCCTCGTTGAGTGAAAAAGAGATACCCTCAAGAATAGTGACGGCGCCGAATGAAAGACTGATATTATCGCAGCTGATCGCGATCATGCAACATATCTCCCCGTGTTAAAAAAAGCGGGAGGTTTGCCACCTCCCGAATTTATGTGTTTTCTCCGTCGGTTTTGTTCTTTTCCTGTTTTGCTCCGCATTTAGGGCAGAAATTCATGTTTTGTTTCAGCCGTATTCCACAGGCAACGCATATCTTTTGTTTTCTCATGTGTGCCAGTTCATCCGATGCGGTATCAATATCCGTATTGATACTTTTTATCGCGTCGCACAATGCCGTGATCTCTATGGTGTTGTCAACAATCCCATCCTCTGTGGGTACGGAGCGCAGTTCTGCGAAACGGAGTTTTCCGATCTCTTCGTATAAACCGGATCTTTTCGAGCGAAGATTAATTAATTTATATTTGATTTTTGCTATTCCTGTCAGTTTTTCTGTTTCTTTGGCTGTATAATCGGCTGCTTTAGCAATTTTCTTAGAAATATCATTCCAAACATCCATTAATTTACTCCATTCTTTGTTTTGGTTATCGAAAAATGTATAGATTTATTATACACTGTTTTTATTTGTTTGTCAAGTATTGACACGTTGTTTTATATATGTTATTATGTTTCAAAATCATAACCGAAAGGATCTGTTTTTATCAAATTCAAATTCGCTCATAATAATATAAATGTTCTTCATCTTGACCGGTCTCTGGAATTTTACGGAAGCGCTTTGAATCTTAAAGAAATCCGGCGCATTGAATCCGAAGATAAAACTTTTATCATCGTATTTTTGGGGGACAGTGAGACCGGCTATCGTCTGGAACTTACATGGATCGCAGACCGGCAGGAAGCTTATGAACTGGGAGATAACGAGAGTCACTTTGCATTTTATACGGAAAACTTCGAAGCTGCCCATAATCTTCATGAATCCATGGGCTGCATTTGTTATGAAAACACCGCAATGGGTCTTTACTTTATAAGTGACCCCGACGGTTACTGGATCGAAATTCTTCCTGACAGATGAAAGGATCATATGAAAAATTATAAAATTTACCTCGGTTCTCCCGCTGCGGAATGGGAGCTTGCATCTCCTGTAGGATGCGGCAGTCTGGGAGCAATGATTTACGGGACGATCGATACCGAAAAACTTCAGCTGAATGAAGAACATATCTGGTCGGGGAATCCCATAAATACCGACTTCCCGCAATTCCGGGAAATAATCGATCAAATTCGTTCTTTATTGCTTCAGGGAAAAGCTTTTGAAGCGGATAAATATGCCGAAACGGCGTTAAACGGAAAATTTCATCGGGTTCACTCCTATGAAACAGCCGGTGAAATACACTTTATGCAACATAAGGATATTCTTTGCTCCGATTATCGCCGGGAACTTGATCTCAACAAGGGAATAGCTTCTGTGGAATATGAAAAAGATAACATCTGTTATCGCCGGGAGTTATTCGCGTCCTACCCTTCCCGTCTTATCGCAACACGTTTTACAGCCAATAAACCCGCTTCGGTCAATTTTACGGCTGTTTTTATTCGCGATAATATTATATCCCGCCGTGTGATCGGAAAAGACACGCTGGAAATTAAAGGCATGACGGTTTACGGCAGACATGAATTCACTGTAATGATCAAATTCATGCCTGTCGGAGGAACGCTGACACTGGATGCCGATTCGGCCGGTATATCGCATGCGGATTCCTGTGCCGTTTATATTACGGCGGCGACGGAAAAAGAACCTGTTCTGCCTTCGGAATGCATCTGGGATATCCTGAAGGACGAACATATAAAAGACTTCTCTGCCCTTATGCAGCGTTCCGATATCGTATTGGGAACAGAGGATCCCGAGGTTGCAACATTGCCTGTCAATGAACGTCTCCGCCGCATACGGGAGGGAGGTAATGATCCCGGACTTGTCTCCCTTTACTTTCAG
>CAZVPD010000043.1:17491-23196 GCA_964628455.1 uncultured Lachnospiraceae bacterium | reverse complement strand
GGAACTGTGCAAGAAATAAATATGACCTGCATTGTATGTCCCATCGGCTGCCGTATGCATATAAAAGTCGATGACGATGGCAAAATAACCGGAATTTCCGGAAATTCATGCGCACGTGGCGAGAAATACGCCGCTGCGGAAATCATCAATCCGGTGCGGACGCTTACGTCGACCATCCGGATCGAAGGAGCCGAGGAACATTTATTGCCGGTAAAAACAGCGTCTCCGATATCGAAGGACCGGCTGTTCGACGCCATGTCGGTCATTCACCGGCTGTCTGTCAGAGCGCCCGTCAGACTGGGCGACGTGATTGCCGATTTTGACGGCACCGGCATCATAGCCTGTAAAACCATACCGGAAAAATAAAAATGCGATCCCGTAAAGGCATTTTTAAAAATAAACGAAAAAAACAAGTACTTGCAGCGCCGGCGAAGCAGAGCCGGTCCGTTCACGGCAAAAGAAAAAGGCCGGGTATCCGTGCACCGGCGGCGCTGATCGCAGCTGAACAGGAGAAACCGTCGTGACCGCATATGAAACGATGATAAAAACAAATCATTTTCTGATCAAAGGCGGAAAATTAACGGAAGCTCAAAGCCGGAATATCGTCAGCCGGCTCATGTCCGCAAAAAGCACGCCCGAACAGGCAGGGCGATTTTACAGAAGGGTAAAATACCCTGATAATACCGGTGCGGACGGCCGCCGGATGTATCCTCTTTTCTTCATTCCGCCGTTTGACGAAGGCAGGAAACCGAAGACCGTTCTGAATCAGACGCCGAAAACGCATTTGTTCTCCGCGAATATGTATGAGCTTGAAATACTGCGTCTGCTTTTTCTTCTGGAACCGAAGGACCCCGAAATAAAAGATATGACCTTGAAGACACTGCTGCGGCTGAATACCACCTGCTTCGGGTCGGCGGATGACGGTACCGGCGAATGTTTTGACACTTCGCTTGTCGTTCTGCGGTTTCTTGCCGCCGCCGTACCGGATGATAAAGAACGGATCCGAAGCCGGACAGACAATTATAACCGTCACTTCCCCGATAAAAAACGGCCTTCATTCTGCCGGTGGTATTACCGCCTGTGTCTGTCGGAACTGCCGTTTGATACGGCAAAACCGGAGATCGAAAAAGACAAACCGGAAATGCTGAACCTGTTGACGAAAAAAAGTTATGTGATGAACAGCGACGGTGATAAAACGATGCATCCGGTTCTGCTCTGCATTTTGCGAAACGCACTCGCCAAATACCCGGAATACTCGTATATAAAGGACCGTCAGCCTTATGTCAAGACCCCGGGAAACGGAAAAGCCGGTGAGAAAGACGGCCGTTTGTATTTTGATTTCAGCCGGGAAAGCTAACGGCAGATCATTGCCATGCACCGAAATTACGGAGAACCGGTTATGCATTTCGTCAACGCCAAAGGAATCCTGTCAGCCGGAAACGGCATGAACGTCTATCGCGGATGCACGCATGGATGCATCTATTGCGACAGCCGTTCCGCATGCTATCGGATGAAGCATGATTTCGAGGACATCGAAGTCAAGCAAAATGCGCCGGATCTTCTTCTGGACGCGCTGCGCCGCAAACGAAAAAAGTGCATGATCGGCACCGGTTCCATGTGCGACCCGTATATGCCCTGCGAAGAAACGCTTCGGCTGACAAGACAATGTCTGGAGATCATCGACCAATACGGCTTCGGCGCGGCACTGATCACCAAATCGAACCGTATCCTGCGTGATCTGGATTTGTTGAAAAGCATCAACGCGAAAGCCAGGGCAATTGTCCAGATGACGCTTACCACGTTTGACGAAGACCTGTGTAAAATTCTCGAACCAAATGTATGCGGAACAAGAGAACGGTTCGAAACGCTGAGCATCATGCGGGACAACGGTATTCCGACGGTCGCCTGGCTGTCACCCCTTCTGCCGTTCATCAACGATACCGAGGAAAATCTGCGGGGGATTCTGGATTACTGCTTCAGCGCAGGCGTAAAAGGCATTCTTTGCTTCGGCATCGGAATGACCCTGCGTGAGGGAGACCGGGAATATTTCTATAAAAAGCTGGACATGCATTTCCCCGGCCTCCGTGAATTATATCACCGGAAATACGGGTATTCCTATGAAGTCCAAAGCGACCGTCACGACATCCTGACCGGGATTTTTACCGGTGAATGCAGGGCGCATTCCGTTATGAGTGATACCGGGGAGATCTTTGAATATCTGAAGCGGTTTCCGGAACGGGAAAGTCCGCAATTAAGCTTTTTTTAAACAATGCTCCGGTTCTTATCCGTCGTCCGGAGCTTCGAGACAAAGAGACCGGTCATGCGGAAATTGTTTCCGAACATGACCGGCTTTTTTATTGCCCGACGGCCGGCGTTTAACTTTGAAGTAGCACATCACGCCTTAAACCGCAGCGCCGAAAGGTCCGTGTCCGGAATTCGGAACAAGCCGCAGATTTGTTCTTATGGGTCGGTCAGATCAAAAGCTGCGGATAATGCCTCTTCGGGTGTCCTGAAAGAGGGGGTAAAATTACCCCTGTATACCGCTTTAAAAAAGCCGGTCCTGTATTTGTCCGGGAGCAGCGTAAAAATTTCATTTTTGTATTTGATATATTCGTTGCCGTTTTTGGACCGCCGGCGGGTCCGGGCCATGAATGTTTTTCTGCGGGCTTCGCGGTTCTTAAAATCACTTTCCCGCCTGACAGCCCGTTCCGGATCACCCTCCATCCTGCCCGCGCAGACACAGCCGGATCCGACTTCAAACGGGTAATCCGCGTGACGCATATGATGGACATAGCGGATGATCTGCTTTCCGCACATTTTGCATAATCCGGAAGGGGTTCCGAGGTCCGTGATACCCGAGCATTCCCAGCCCGAATGAGGCACATCGTCCCGCTTCCATAAATTCTCCGCTTCCTCCGGGTCATTCGGACAGGGTGAAGCCGGGACTCCGGCTTCTTTTTTTTTGCCGTTTGATTCCGGCATGCCCCTTTCGTTTTCTGCAGGAGCGGAAAGTTCCGGCGGTTTAATGTCCGGCAGCATCGGGCCCGGTTCCTGCCGTATGGCCGGCGGGGGAGGAACAGGCAGCGGTGTCGGAGGTTTTTCCTTATCGGTACGCAGCTGTGTACGTTCACGCAGGGACTGCTCCCGTTTGACGGCGAGGGTGTCCGCGATGGAGCTCCATGCACCAAAGTCATAGTCCGCCGATATAGGTTTGAGCGAGCCTGTTTTTTCAAAGCGTATGTTATATACATCCCGGTCTTCGGCGATGCTTTCGATGACGCCCGGACCGAAAACAGCATGGGAAACATGATCGCCGGTTTTAAGGCGTTTCGGTCTTGCGGTCAGCACCGACGGACGAGAACGGGCTTCCTCGGACAGCTCTTTCGGGATTTCCCCTATCATGCGGTAATTGTTTTCGCCGATTTCGAAAAGAAACCGGGAGGGCAGCTTGCGGAATCCCGGTGAACCGCCGTTCTGCCCGGTTCCTTCGGAATCGGTCAGGTACAGCCGGCGCATGGCGCGCGTGAGCGCGACAAAGCACAGCCGTCTTTCTTCTTCAAGGCCTGCCTGTCCTCTTTCCTCAAGGGTACGCGAGGAGGGAAGTATGCCGTCGGTCATGCCTGTTATAAAACAGACCGGAAATTCAAGGCCTTTGGCGGCATGGATGGTCATCAGCTTCACGCGGTCCGCCTTTTCGCCGGTGTCATAATCGCTCATCAGAGCAATCTGCCTTAAAAATTCGGCGAGAGGAAGCTCCTCACCCCAGCCGCGCTCGAATTCAAGGGCGATTTTTTTTAATTCGGCGAGATTTTCTAGCCGTTCCATGCTGCCTGTTTCGCGTATATACCGTTCGTAGCCTGTTTCGACAAGAACGCGGTCAAGCGTTTCCGAAACTGTTGACGAACCGGCGGTCGCTCGCAGCTTTTCTATGGTTTCCGTGAGTATGCCCGCTTTCGATCCGGCAAATTCGGGTATGGAGCGGTAAAGCTTCAGCGCCTGATACAGGGGAAGACCGTCATTCGCGGCAAGCGACTTTAAAAGCGCAAGTTTTACCCTGCCGAACATACGCCTGGGAGTATTGATGATGCGGACCAAAGCCATATCGTCATCGGATGCGATAAGTTTCAGATAGGCAAGGGCATCCAGAATTTCCATGCGCCGGAAAAAATGCGTGCTCCCGACAATTTCATAGGGAATATCGGCCTGCATAAGCGCCTGTTCGACTGACCTTGACAGAAAACCCGCGCGGTACAGCACCGCCATGCATTTATAATCGGTTCCGTTCTGCTTATGCTCTTTGATGCGCGCGGCGATAAAACGGCATTCTTCGGCTTCGGATGCCGCATGCATATAGATCACTTCGTCGCCGTCGCCGTCCTGCGTATACAACTCTTTTTTTATGCGGTTCTGATTATAGTCGATCAGCGTATTCGCGGCTTTTAATATCCGCGCCGTCGAACGGTAATTGCGGTCCATGACGACCGTCTGCGTGCCCGGATGGGAACGGTCAAAATCGACGAGAATTTCAACTTTTGCGCCCCGCCACTCATAGATATTCTGGTCCGGGTCCCCGACAACGAAAAGATTTCCTTTTGTTTCAGACAGGATATTGATCAGCCGGAGTTCACGCGTCGAGGAATCCTGAAATTCATCCACCTGAATATATTCCAGACGTTCCTGCCACATACGGCGAACATCGGGAAATCTGTCAAACAGGACAAACACGAAATTGATCAGATCATTGAAATCAAGGCCGAAAATTTTTTTCTGGCGCTGCAGATAACGCATGATGATACGTTCATCAAGATCCGCAGGTTCGGGAAAATCCGAAAAAGAGCGGCTTATCATCCTATCCGCATAGGATTCGGTGGATTTCTTTTTATCGATCAGCTGGATCATGCGCTCGAAAGAAGCGTGGTCGAGTTTGAGTTCAAACTCGGCGTATATCTCCTCCAGAATAGCTTTCTGGTCCGATATATCAAGAATTTTAAAATTCTCCGGATAAAAAAGCCGTCCGATATGCTCGCGGAGAACTCGGACGCAGAAACCGTGATAGGTTGTGATCAGGGACGTATCGTATCCTTCGCCTACAAGAGAACGGACGCGCCGCTTCATTTCGCCGGCGGCTTTATTCGTAAACGTGACGCAGAGAACACTGCCCGGATGGACTCCGGCGGCTTTCACAAGGTAGGCATACCGGCCGGTCAGCGCCCTGGTTTTACCGGAACCCGCTCCCGCTATGATGCGGACATAACCCTCCGTCGACGTCACCGCTTCGATCTGACGATCATTAAGACCCGAAAGAATATTTTCAAACATAAAAACCCCGATAAATCAATCAGTGCGCAAAAGCATGTTTCCCGCGCAGAATCATGGCAGCTGCTTTAAACGATAAAATTATAGTAATCTTTTTTTCGTAAACTGTCAAGCTTTTTTCCCGGGATGATTTAATTGTTGACAAACATGCCCGTCAATGCTATAATCAATACTGTTCCGGACCCGGTTTTATTTACGGGAAGAGCCTCCCGCAAGCCGGACATCCGGGCGCACACGAAGAAACAGCCGAATATAAAAACAAGCAAACGAACTGTGTGCCGTTTTATGACAAAGGCACGGAAAGGCAAAGGATTTTATGAGCATCCAATACAGAGTGGGTATTCTGGGCACCGAGAATTCACATGCGATGGCATTCGCGCGCCTTATCA
>CAZVPD010000043.1:0-17481 GCA_964628455.1 uncultured Lachnospiraceae bacterium | reverse complement strand
TCAATCTGCCCGATGAAAACGGAAAGCATCGTTATCCCGATTTCCGCGTCACGGCTTTGTATGCAACGGAGAAGGCTCCGAGCGAACAAATCGCGGCAGCCTGCGGTGATGACATAAAGATATACGATTCGCCCGAGTCCATGACAGGCAGCACCGAATGCGTCATGGTGACCGCGCGCCACGGAAAATACCATCTTCCTTTTTCGATGCCGTTTATCGAAAAAGGCTGTCCGGTATTTATCGACAAGCCGTTTACCATAACACCCGGTGATACGCGAGCGATCACGGAAGCGGCTGTGAAATTCAAAGCTCCGCTCTGCGGGGGGTCGGGCTGCAAATATTCACCCGAACTTCTGACCCTGAAAGCCGATCTCGATTCGGGGAAATACGGTGCCGTCACGTCAGCCGTCCTGAATTTCCCCGCCGATATCAACAGCGAATACGGGGGCTTTTACTTCTATGCTTCGCATCTGACCGAAATGACCACCGCTTTATTCGGTCCGGACGTCTTGACTGTCAGCGCTATGGAAAAGAGCGGTTACCTGACGGCGGTCGCCGGATACGACAGATTCAACGTCATTATGAATTTCGCGAAAAACAACAGGTATTACGCCGTCGTATATGCGGAAAAAGAGATCATCATCCGGGAAATCGGAATCACAGACATCTACCGTTACGAGACAGACCATTTTATCGAAATGGTTCGCACCGGCGTTTCGCCGGTCACGCTGAAACAGCTGACAGCTCCCGTATTCATCATGAATGCGATCGAGCGGTCTCTTCAGTCGGGCAGAGCAGAAAAAACCGAACAATTATAACAATCAAAGGAGTCAGCAATGAAACACATCCGCCCGAAGGCGATCACAGCCCTGCTTCTGCTGGCAGCGCTGCTGTTTATTTCCTGCGCGGAGCAATCCGCCGAAGAACCCGCAAACACGATCAATTCCACAGCAGCAGAAACCGAACCGGAAGTCACCTCGGCTCTTTCGACCGTTGAAGTCAACGATTATGAAGGATATGTTTTTTCGATCGTGGTGACAAACCAGGATAAGCGGCACGTCGACTTTGTCGCCGAGGAAGAGAACGGCGCGACTCTGAACGATCTGGTTTTCCGCCGCAATATGAGGGTTGAAGACACCTACAATATTTCGATCCTCTCCGAAGAAAAAGACTACGGCGCGATCAACTCGACGGTTCAGAAAGACGTCGCCGCAGGGCAGAATTCCTATTCCCTGTATGTATCCAACGCGACCGCATACACGCTTGCAAGTGCGGGAAATCTAATCGCACTGAATTCCATGCCCGGCATCAATATCGACAATGCCTGGTGGGACCAGAACGCCATATCGGGTATGTCCATCGGGGGCAATATATACATGCTGACCGGAGATATCAACCCGACGGGGCTTCTGACATCCGAATGCATCCTGTTCAATAAGAAGCTTTTTACGGATAAAAACATAGCTTACCCCTATGATGCCGCTTTTGACGGAAAATGGACTATGGACGCGATGTTTGATGCCGGGAAAGGGCTGACCGAGGACCTTGACGGAGACGGCAAGATCATCGATAAAAACGACCTGTTCTCGTTTACCTGCTGGTTTGATAACGCGCACGCCTTCTTTTACGGCGCCGGGGGCGTCATGGTCAATAAAGACGAGGAAGACATCCCCTTTCTTGACTGGGATATAGACCGCTATACATCCATTTACGAAAAATTGTATAATATCGTAATCGGCAACGAAGCCAATTATTCCACCTCAGACCATGAATATTCATTTAAAGTATTCAACGAAGGACGCGCCTATTTCTGCGGCATAACCTTCCAGAAGATCGAAATGTTCCTGCGCGACATGAATGACGATTACGGTGTGCTGCCGATGCCGAAATACGACGAAGCTCAGACGCGCTACATGACCGATGTGTCCGGCGCCGGTTCCATGTGCGTCTTTCCGGTCAGCACCGCCGACACCGAAATCATCGGCAACATCACCGAAGCGATCGCGGCTGCCGCTTATGACATGATCACACCGGGTCTTTATGATGTCATCGCGTCCGTAAAGAACGTCCGTGACGAGGAATCCGCCCAGATGGTACAGCTCATCATAAGAAACAGAGTTTTTGACATGTCTCATATGTATTACATCCCCGGCGATGATTTCTGCTATGACCTTCTTAAATCCAAAAGTACCGATGTAGCCTCCTATTTCGCAAAGAAAGAAGAAGCTGCCCATTCAACACTTGACAAACTGGTCACGGCTTTTCTCGAAAATAACGCTTAAGAGTCAAAAAAACGATCGGCGGACGCAGCGTTTCCAACGCATGCATCCGCCGATTCCCGTTTGACAAAACAAGGATGCCGTGTTATAATCGCATTAATAAAAATACGGAGGAACAGAATATTCATGAAACGTTTCCTGTCTCTGCTTCTCGCACTTTTTTTCATACTGCCGGCTGCTGCCTGCTCGGACAGCGTAAGCACCGCTGCGGATACGACTCCGGCCGCGGAAACCGCGGCTGTTACCGCCGAAGAGGAATCCGATTCGCTTGATTCACGCAAAAACATTCCCGACAACCTGCCGGAAGCGGATTTTGAGGGCTCCGAATTTTTAATCATCGTACAAAAAGACTATGAATATGACGGATTTATCGAAGAACTTTCCGGAGATATGCTCGATGATTCCATTTACAACCGCAACGAACGGATCAAAGAACGCTTTAATATTAACATCGCGGTGGAAAGCGGCGGTGATTCCGGTGTGATGAGTTCAAAGATAAACAAGACAGTCAAAGCCGGAGATGATGCTTATGACCTGTGTATGGCACATATCATACAGACCGGTACGGATATTACAAACGGTATTTTCTATAACTGGATGGATATCCCTAACGTCGATATCACAAAACCGTGGTATCCGCAGTATGCAGCCGGGGCTTCGGTCGTAAACGGCAAGTTATACGCGCTGGTAAGCGATGCCGCTTTATCCTCGGTCATTCATACATACTGCGTCTATTTTAACAAGAACATTGCCTCCGATTATAGTATAGAATCAAATGACATTTACGCCGCGGTCCGTGACGGAAACTGGACCATCGATACGATGAGCGAGTATATAAAACCCGTGTATCAGGATCTGAACGGCAACGGCAAAAAAGACGAAGACGACCTTTACGGAAACAAAACCCTCCTGTTTTATTCGTTTAATTTTCTGTGGGCGTTCGAACAGCCTGCCGTTGAGATCAATGACAATGAAATAAAACCGGTCATCAATACAGAGAAGACAGTGGATATACTCAACCGCCTGTATGATTTTTATCATACGCAGGACGGTGTGTTTTTAACCGAATATGTAAAATCCAAAGAAATGTTCGCGGTAGGAGAGTCGCTGTTCCTGATGTGCCATTTCCTCCCCGCCATGCAGGAACTTCGTTCTATGGAACAGGACTACGGCATCGTCCCTTTCCCGAAATGGAACGAGGATCAATCGTCCTACAGAACCACGGTAGACGGCTGTTTCGACGTCCTGGTCGTACCGGTTACCGTACCCTCGGAAGAGCTTGACAAAGTGGGTATTATGACCGAAGCTCTTTCGGCGGACAGCTGGAAGAATGTGCTGCCCGTATTTTATGATGTGGCGCTTAAAGTAAAAGGAACACGCGACGAAGAATCGGTTGAGATGATCGACATCATATTAAACGGCCGCATCATTGATTTCAGCTGGATCTATACCGGATGGGGCGGATATAACTTCGTCTTATATGATTTATTGAACACAAAAAAGAACGGCGGAGATTTTGCGTCTTTCTACGAAAAAAACGAGAAGAGCAAGACAAAAGTTTACGAAAAGGCATTCGACTTTTTCTTTGAGGGATAAAAAAATTTCATGGATATAAACGCCATTGTCCGTAAACTCGCCGGCTGTCCCTGCGGAAGAATTCATACGGCAAAGCTCAGAACAGCGGAAATCGGTCACGGTCTGACCGCCGTGACCGGAGAAATACTGACTTCGCACGGTTTCCCCAAAAATATCCTGCTTGTTGCCGACAGACAAACGCTGGCAGCGGCGGAAGGGATCCTTTCTTCGCTGGAACAAGCGGATTATAAAGTTAAAATAAAATGCTACGAAGACCTGCGCACGGCCGATATCCGGGACGTTCGGGAAGTTTTGTCGGCTGCGGAAGAACGGGACGGGATCTTATCGGTCGGAACAGGTTCTTTAAACGATATATGCCGTTACGCGGCGTTTCTTTCGGGACAGGCAGGAAAACCAAAGAAGTTCGCCATATTCGCAACAGCTCCTTCCATGGACGGCTTTGCGTCCGGTTCGGCGCCGATCACCGAAGACGGGTTTAAAACAACCTATCCCGCCGTTCAGCCCGATATCCTGATTGCCGATACCGCCGTGCTTGCGGCGGCGCCTTCCGAGCTCAAATCGGCCGGTTTCGGTGATATGACCGCAAAATACATCGCTCTTGCCGACTGGCGGATATCGGCGCTGCTTACAGGCGAATATTACTGCGAAAAAATCGCGGAGCTGACGCGTGAAGCGCTGAGGCGCATTGCTTCGCTGGCAGACAAAGTGACCCGGCAGGACGAAGAGACCGCTGCGGCAATGATGGAGGCGCTCGTGTTCACAGGGGTCGCGATGCAGCTTGCAGACTGCGTCCGTCCCGCTTCGGGCGCCGAACACATGATTTCGCATTTCTGGGAAATGAAAAAACTGGAAGCGGGAGAAATGTCGGATTTCCACGGCAAAAAAGTAGGGGTCGCGACCCTGTACCTCTGCCGGCTTTATCATGCTCTGGCGGATCTGAAAGAAATCGAGACAATCCGTGACGAAACGGACTTTAATGACCTTCGGCATGTTTTCGGCGAACATTTTTATGGCAGCGTCGAAAAAATCAACACCCCTCCCGTCACGGCGGGGGTAACGCCCGAAAGTCTGGCGCAGAACTGGGAAAGTATCCGCCGTATCATCCGCGAGGAAGTTCCCGCACCCGATGCGCTGCTGCGCCTGATGCATAATGCCGGAGCGGCGACAACCCCCGAAGAAATTGCCGTATCGCCGTCCCTTGCGCGCGACGGTTATCGCTTCCACGCTTATCTGCGGCACAGAATCACGCTTTCAAGACTGGTACCGATGATAAAAAGCGCGGAACTGCTTCTGCCGGAATAATATTTTCACAAAGCATACAACCCGCATCTGAAAACAACATAACCCCTTCAAAAGGCGGTTATGTTGTTTTCAGATATTCTATTTTATCATACAAAATGTGTCTGTCCCGTGCCGAAAATTAATTCTTATAATTTAAACAGCCTTTCCGAATTTTCGTAATATATTTTCTTCAGTGTTTCATCCTCAAGACCTATACCGTAAATCATCCATCTTCCCTGTCCCGGTTTTTCGGCATCGGAATAACAGAAATATTCATCCCATGTTTCAAGAAAACGGTAATAGCTCGGATAGATACCCCAGAAAGGACCGGTGTCGGTGCCGAATAGTATTCTGTCCCGATATTTGCTGAAGAATTTTCTCGATGTATACGGCTGTCTGCCCAATTCTGAAATTCTTGCGGCAATATCCACGTTCATATTCGGATATCTGTCAAGGCTTGCCGAGACATAGCCGAGATTTTCGCTGAAGGAGCCGCAGTGAGCGATCACGAAGGTCGTTCCGGAGTTTCTTTCAAGGAGCCTTTCCTGCATTTCCATAAGCTCATCGAACTTATACATGTCAGGATTCGTGAAAGACCAGTCGGGATGCGTTGTCAGTTCCTCGATTCTTTCATTGAACATGTCCGCGGGCTTAAAAAACGCAACAGGATCCGCAATGTGGATCAATACCGGCAGGCCGAGTTCGGCGGCAGTTTCCCACAGTATATTATAACGGGTATCGTCGGGCCGCAGATATTTACCGTCTCTGCCTCTGTGGACAAGACCGAAGGATTTCCAGCATTTTATGCCTTTCACTCCGTTTTCCTTTGATTTCTTCAGGATTTCCTTCACATACATATCAAAGTTTTCATCATCGACTTTCCTCACGTCGATCGACGCAAATGTGATGAAAAAATCTCCGAAAGGCTTCGATTTTTTTATAATTCTCTCCTGAATTTCACCGCTGTGACCGTCAAGATTTCCGGCACGCCTTATGCCGTATTTCTTCATGAAGCCGACCGCTTTTTCAAGATAGGAATCCGGGGTATCCTCTCCCATTGCGCTTCCGTAATGACCGTGTATGTCTATGACCGGAAATCTGGGTGTGTTTATACTGTGCTCTTCAACCTTTAGCTCGCTGAACGGAATATAATCCGACAGATAAATCTGATCCGCTGTTTTCATACGGGCAGAACCTCCGGTATTTTAAATATTATCAGGACTGTCTGTACCGCTTGTATAGCAGTTTCAACCGCTGAGAAACCCGAAACCGGGATCAGTGCGTTGCTTTTTGAATATTATATGATTTTTTATCGCCGCCAAACAATATCTGACCTATAATGCTTATAAACGGGTGCTATAATATTTTATCCAAATCATGTCCGACACCGATAATTTTTTCGTATTCATGCGGGATATTTATCGAGTTCAAATACAAATGCATAATTTCATTGTCGCAAAACAGTATGTCACCCGTTCCGATGTGAATATCTATGTGTAATTCCCCGCGTATTTTATCTGCGTTCTGACGTACCAGGCATAAGATATTATTTTCCTCCAGATATCGCTCTTCGTGCATCATTTTTTCGTATAACCCGGCAGCCGTTTCGGACGGGTTTCCCACCCCGTTGTAATCCTTATGGTATTGGTGGTGAAATGTTCCGGCGTAAGAAGTGACAGAGCCGAAAAGGTCGGAATATTTAACGGCATAATAAAATGCCATTGCACCGCCCATCGAAAAACCCGATAATATCCTGTTTTCTCGGGAGGTGTTTGTTCTGTACTGACCGTCGATATGAGGAATCAGTTCTTTTGTCAGAACAGATCCAATTTGCAACAAAGCATCGGAATAGTCATTTTCCGAAGAAACGGCATTCATAAAAACAGTTATAACCCTTCTGTTTCTGTAAACTTTGTCAAATGATCTTATTTCCGATGATTCGTTTCCCTGCCAGCCATGGATATGATACGCGGTCGTATATCTTTCTTCGTTTTCCGGATAACCGGACGGAAGATAAATGTTATAACCGATTTCGTGATTTAATAGTTGACTGTAGAATGTTTGATGAGTGACGTTCTTTGTTGATTCCGCCGGCGGATTTATATAATTCATTGCGCTTATGTTCCTCTCGTTAAAACAAATAACCGTTTTCACTGTTTCCGAACCTACTGTCAATCTCGCGTATATTCGGCACCGACAGATAGGTCTCCGCTGTGTTGATCTGCTCATTCCGGGGCTTCAAGAAATTTATAAATTTATCTGTTTCCGGCGTTTCCAATCCCAGAAAATCAAAGATGTCTTTTACACGCGCAAGCCCCTTTTCCGGACCGCCGCAGTATAAATCTTCATAGGTCACCTTATGGTAAGAATCCTCCGGTTTTTTCGATATGATCTCATCCCAATACCGTATTCCCTCCTTCATCCCTGTTATTCTGCTTTCGATCCCGTCAATACCCTCGGTTTTCAGCGGTTCCAAATGCTCATAAGCTCCGGTTACGGTGTTAAAATCGCTTTTTTGCCAGATATGGGTCTGTTCCGCGATCAAAACCGAAACGACCGATTTCAGATAATTGGCGCGCCGCAGAAAAATAACCTTGCAGTCGGAGCGGTTCAGCAGGCGCTTATAGAATTCTTCCGGCAACTGATAGGACAGGATCTTCATCCCGTTGTATTTGCGGAATAATTCCTCAAGCGCCGTATCCAAAGAGGGAATATCGTTGATATAATCGATATAATTCCTCTCATCGGGGTGCCATTGCCCATAACGGTCGTGAAACGGTTCCAGTGCCAGATTCAAGTCGGGATGCGTATTCAGAATTTTATATAAACTTGTACTCCCGCTGCGGGGATGCGCAAAAATGATGACTTTGTTTTGGTAAATATTCATTTTATTTTGTTTTATAAACTCCGTAATGCACCGGTCGATTGTATGCATCCATTTAGACATGACTTGTTTGAATGCTTTTGCTTTTTGCAGTCCGGTGATTTTCAGGTTAACGCATAAGTTTAAAATATAATTTGAAAGATATCCGCGCCTTTTATAATACCACGGTGCGTTCGGACGGGAGCTGTTTTATGCCGAACATTTCGCGACGTTTTTTATTGTAATAGCAATAGTTTATAAAAGGGGTGTCGTCGGGTACTCCGTGGTCAACGAGCGGGATATATCCGCCCAGCGCCACGGCGGGTGCGACACGCTCCAGCTCGCGGTCGATGTCCTCGAAGCTTTTCATCAGCTCGCGTTTGTCCACACCGCCCCATAGATTGATCCGTTTGCCGTATTTTATTTTAAGGGCCAGCGGATCCATTCCCGCTGCCGCTTCGAGCGGATAGAAGCCGTTGACACCGCCTTCCAGCCACAGGTCGATGAGCTGACCGATGTTGCCGTCACAGTCCACCCAAAAACTCTTTACGCCGTTATCGCGCAGGAATTCAGTGACTTTCTGATATCCCGGCAGGAAAAACTGCCGGAACATAGCCGGCGAACAGAGAGGTCCTGTTTTATAACACATGTCCTCCCAGAAAATGCCCGCGTCAATATCGGGCACATCGCGTAAAGCTTTGCCAAGAACAGTGATATAAAAATCAGCTAAAAAGCCGACAACTTCGCTGACCCATTCGGGCTCTTCGCACATCGCTATAGAGATACCCTCAACGCTCATCCAGTTGCGTATATGTCCGTAAAAACTGCCGGCATCAATCGTGCATACCCAGTCGCGGTTTTTGCAGCCGGCCACGATCTCCGCCCAGCGCGCTTCGTCGGGATACCGCGCGGGGTGAAGCGGGTCGAGGTGCCTGTCGCGAAAATCCTGCCAGTCTGCGCTGCCATGCAGCGCATGGTCAATATACTGCTGTGTGACGAGTGAGGAATTTTTGTCGCGCATCTCTTTGACGACCATTCCGTCGCCGTTACGGTAAACGATATACTGTCCGGTTTTATCGAGTATTTCGATATCAAAACCCGGCATAAGACCGATGTTGACAGGCAGCCGCCCTGTGCCCCAGTAGATAGAATAGATGCCCTCGAAACCGAAATATTCGAGCATAAAATTACGGTTCTTCAGCCCGCTTCCGTCATAAGGCAGTCCCTGTTTCACCCATTTATCATAGGGCTCGATCCAGTCGCCCCAAAGCGGCATATCCGCGGGATTTTGCCCAGTGAAAAATTTGTGGTATCTTTCCCGTTGCGTCATTCACACGACTCCGTTTCTTTCCGAAATATTGCGCTGCGGTTTTTTGGTTATTATTGTATCATTCATATTTAATAAAAGCAATGTTTATGTTATAACAGGCGTCAGAATATAATATAAAAAATGACCTTTTACAAGCTTTTTTGTTGAACTTTTTGCTTTTATAAGATATAATAATTATACGATCTTATTGAAAAAGCGGGAAAGACTGATTTATATGAAGAATAATGCATATGACGAAAATGATTTCTTTAAATTATTTTATCCGGAAACAAATGACTTTTTAAGCAAACTGAATGCAGACAGAGAAAGAAGTCTGTGGAAAGAAATAAATAAATTTTCCGGACTTTCGGATGTTGTCGGCAGTCTGACGAAAGATGAAATGACTTCGATACGCAAAACTCTTGATTTGCCGCGTATGAGTGCTATGAATAAAGCGGAATTGGCGTCGGCGCTTGTTTTGCTGATACCGGGGTCGCTTGAGCGGTCACTGAACAGATGTGATAATAAAAGGTATAACATAATAACCGAGATGATTAAAAATGCGGGTGTTATGCCTTGCAAAGACATTCCGTCCCGGGAACTGGAATGGTTCAGAAATAACGGAATTATTTTTCCGGTGTTTTACGACCGTCAAAAACTGCTGACAATACCCTCCGAATCGCTGAACGCTATCAGCCGCTCTGACCTTAAGGCACTTGAAAAGAAAGCAAGCCGCAATACCGGGTGGATACAGCTCACATACGGTATGCTCTTTTATTACGGAGTGATGGATACATGGCCGATTATAAAAAATATCGAACGTCTGACCGGACAGGAAACAGATGCTCTCGAATTTATCGATGTAATCAATGCATCGACCGATTATTATGACAGAATCGATTATTCGGCTTACGGATATTATGACCGGAGTATCGACAGTATTAAGCAGATAACCGACGAACAGGATATGAGAGCGGACATCCCTTTTTACCCGTTCACGAAAGATCAGTTTTTGGAAGCGGGCAGGCAGGATTATAAAGAAGAACTTCCCGCGATGAATCACTTTGTCGGATATATTTCAAAAACCTACGATATTGAAAATGAAGAAATCAATACAATCAGCAGACAGCTGGTAAAAAAAATCAAAACGGGTGCAAAAATATCGGAATTAATTCAATATTTAAAGACTGAATTTGATTTTTCACCGAATCATATCGAACGGCAGTTGTTTTCTATAATAACGGAACTATATAACAATACACGGCAATACGGATTAAAGGGCAATACGCCCCTTGATCTGCATTTGGAGGAAAAGAATGAGTCTGCCCCTGTTTTAACGGCTGATTCAAAAAAACAGATAAAAATCGGGCGCAATGATCGCTGTCCGTGCGGCAGCGGATTAAAATATAAAAAATGCTGCGGCAGATAAATAAATGATACATACCGCAGCATGCGTCCGACGCGGGAAAGTAAATTTATATCTTCGGACTCTTTAAAATTATGCTTCCGCAACTTTTTGCTTCTTTTTCATAGAAAGCAGAGACATCCGGGATGTTATGAATACATATATATCACAACCGAATAAAACACTGCCGGCAATCCATAATTCCTTTGCATAGTTATTTATAAATTCATAAACTCCGAAACCTAAAATATCAAAACTGAAGAAAGGATAAAAAGTAATCAAACACATAAGGATAAAAGGTGTTC
This sequence comes from uncultured Lachnospiraceae bacterium, assembly GCA_964628455.1. Lineage (GTDB taxonomy): Bacteria > Bacillota > Clostridia > Oscillospirales > CAG-272 > JAQVWU01. The sequence continues at coordinate 6,443 of CAZVPD010000043.1, read as the reverse complement.
CGAAAATTATAAATTCTGTTACATTTATTTTCACCTGTGTTTTCAGGTGCCTGCCATAATACGCAACAAAGATACCTAAAATGCAGAAAGCCAGCATAATAACGGCTATCGAATAATATCCATATCTTACATTATATGTTTGAAAAGCTCTTTTCTCAAAATATCGGCAAATCATCAAAGCAAGTATTAAAAATATATAAAACACAATACAAAACAGACTTGATTTAATATGATCAAATTTTGTATTCAATGCTGAACTGTTTTCCGTCATATCATTTTTAATATAGTTATTCTTCATTATTTCTGATTTTTTTCTGCAATCCGGGCATTTTTCCAAATGCTCATCAACGATCATCCGACTTTCTTCACTGCATAAAACTTTTACATACAGCGGAAGCAAATCATCCATTGTATTACATGAAATCCGCATGATAATACTCCTTTTATTTTTAATTGAACATAGCTTAAAAACAAATTCTTTGAACTGAATCGCAGGTTTTTTCAGGATATGGATACAGCACCGCTTTGAAATTAAAATATAGAAAATATTGTTTATTTGTAATAATATCATATATCGAGAAATAATACAACTCTTCATTAAATTTAAAGGCAAAAATTACTATTCCTGTTTATTTATAAAATTTAAAAACTCCGCACAAGCGGAACATTACATATATGGTCTTTAATGTTGTTTACATAAAAAAAGCAAAGTCAATATTATGCAGACTTTGCTTTCATTTTATCTTTATTATATCTCAGATGTTTTTACTTACAATCACTTGTATCCGGCAATCTCCGAGTTTGTTTTCATAATTTTTCTTCAGTTCCTTGTCCAAAAGCGAAGCATTTATCCAGAGCTGGTTTATATATCCCTCATAGACGCCTGCACCGGTCACCTCATAATTCTTATGCTGCTCATTGAATTTTTGCAGCGTATCTATGTTATGTTTTTCAGATTGAATCAGTGTTTTGCCTATATAACCAAGTTTGGCGTAAAATTCTTCCTCACCTTCGCCTATTCCCAGGCAAATTCCCTGATAACCGAATGTTTTTGCTCTTTTTTCTATTTCCACAAAAAGAGCTTCATGAATGCCTTTGTTTTTATATTCTCCCGTTGTCCCGTCACCGCCGACGGTCACAAATTTTCCGTCATCTGAAAATCCTAAAAGAATACCGCATATTTTATCCCTGTCTTTCGCGTATAACAGCAATCCGGGATTTTTATCCGCCTGCTTTTTCCAGAAATTACGGGAATAATGATGATCACCTTCGAAATCTATGTATGGTTTGTCATAGATCAAATTGGCGAATTCCAAAACATCGTTTAATTCTGCAATGTTTTGAATGTTCTCAATTGTCATGTCAATACCTTCTTTCATTAAGTTATTCTTATAACGGCTTGGCGAGCATCCGAAAACATTTTGAAATGCTTTGTAAAAACCGGCCGGCGTTTCATAACCGTAATCAAGAGCTATGTCGTATATTTTTCGTCCCGAATATAATTCGCTTGCGGCAGTATACAGTTTTCTGATGCGGATATACTCCTTTATTGAAAAGGGGGAGTATATCCTGAATATTTTATATATATGAGACAGCGAATAACATGTTGTTTTTGCTATGTCATCAAGGCTGATCACGTCCCTGATGTGTGTTTCAATATATTTGATTATTTGTTCGTAAACTGCCGTCAATATCTCACCCCCATGATGCTTTATCCTGCAGCTGCATTTATAGTATAGCACATGGTTATTATATATTCTTTTCCGTTTTTATCTTTTTATAAATCAAACAAAACAAGAAGTTTGAATTTAAAATAAAAACCTTACGATATGAAAAATTATAACGTAAGGTTTTTATACTATTTCGTCAGAATGTTTTTAAGATAGTATCCCGTGTAGGATTTCGGATTTTCGGCAATTTCTTCGGGAGTCCCGAGTGCGACGACCTCTCCTCCTGCGTCTCCGCCTTCCGGACCGAGATCGATGATATAGTCGGCTGTCTTGATCATATCAAGGTTATGCTCGATGACAAGGACCGTGTTGCCGCCTTCGACAAGACGCTGCAGCACTTCGATCAGTTTTTCGACATCCGCCGTATGAAGACCCGTGGTCGGCTCGTCGAGGATATAGAAAGTCCTGCCCGTGCTGCGTTTTGACAGTTCGGCGGCGAGTTTGACCCTCTGCGCTTCGCCGCCCGAAAGGGTGGTGGAAGACTGTCCGATCTTCACGTAACCGAGTCCCACGTCAAACAGAGTTTTAAGGCGGTTATACAGCCTCGGAATCGCCGAGAAGAAATTCAGCCCTTCCTCAACCGTCATATCAAGCACTTCGTATATATTTTTACCCCTGTATTTGACTTCAAGGGTATCATGGTTGTAACGTCTTCCGCGGCAGACGTCACAGGTGACATAAACGTCGGGAAGGAAGTGCATTTCGATCCGTTTGACGCCGTCCCCCTCACAGGCCTCGCATCGCCCGCCTTTTAGGTTGAAAGAAAAACGGTTTTGTTTGAATCCGCGTATTTTCGCGTCCGGGGTAGAGGCATACAGTTCACGGATATCCGTAAATAGTCCCGTATATGTGGCGGGATTGGAACGGGGAGTCCTGCCGATCGGGCTCTGGTCGATGGCGATGACTTTGTCGAGATATTCAACACCCTCGATACGGTCGTGTTTTCCCGGGAAGGTATACGCGCCGTTGAGTTCGCGCGCAAGCATATTGTATACGATGGAATTGATCAGGGACGATTTGCCGGAGCCCGAAACGCCCGTAACGCAGACAAATATTCCCAGAGGGATCGACACGTCGATTCCCTTAAGGTTGTTTTCGCGCGCATTATAGACCTTCAGATATCTGCCTTTATGGTCGCGCCGGACTGCCGGAACAGGAATCTTTCGCCGTCCCGACAGATAATCGCCGGTTATCGATGCGGTATTGGCTTTGATTTCGTCGGGCGTGCCCTGAGCGACGATATAACCTCCGTGTATGCCGGCACCGGGTCCGATATCGACTATATAATCCGATTCCTCCATGGTTTCTTCATCGTGTTCGACCACAATCAGACTGTTGCCCACGTTGCGAAGTTTCTTGAGCGTTTCAATCAGCTTATGATTGTCGCGCTGATGAAGTCCGATCGACGGTTCGTCAAGGATATACAGAACGCCCATCAGCGAGGATCCTATCTGGGTCGCGAGACGGATACGCTGCGCTTCACCCCCCGAAAGGGTTCCGGCACGGCGCGCGAGAGTCAGATATTCGAGTCCGACACTGGAAAGGAATCCGAGCCTCGACCTGATCTCCTTGATGATTTCCCGTGCGATTTGAAATTCGGTTTCGCTGAACCGGAGACTGTCGGTAAATTCCAGCGCTGCCGTTACCGGCTGCGCGCAGAACTGAGCGATATTCAGACTTCCGACGGTGACGGCCAGCGTTTCGGGCTTCAGACGTGTCCCGGAGCAATTCGGACAGGACACCGACTGGATAAATTCCTCGTAATATTCGTCATGAGTCTGGTTATAGCGGGCCTGGATCATATTGAGGACGCCCTCGAAAGCGACCATCGACCGCGGCGCATCCGGATTGTAATGACGGCGAAGAACAGAGAATTTCTCTCCGCGGGAGCCGTATTTTATAATTTCAAGTGCTTCGCCTGTCATACCCGAAAGAGGCGTATCGAGTGTAAATCCGTATTTTTTACCGATCGCTTCAAATAAAGGTCCGAGCCAGGTGTCGTCATCGATCGATTTGAAGCCGTTGACGCGGATCGCACCCGCACGCAAGGAAAGTTTTGTATTGAATACCTTTTCAAAAGAAACCTGGTTCCGTTCGCCCAGACCCGCGCATTCGGGACATGCGCCGAAGGGATTGTTAAAGGAAAACATACGCGGGGCAAGTTCGCCGATGCTGATGCCATGCTCCTCGCACGCGTAATTCTGCGAAAAAGCCAGGGACTCTCCGTTGCCGTCTTCCGTTATGATCTGTATGATCAGATTGCCTTCCGCCAGAGCCAGCGCGTTTTCCACCGAATCGCCCAGCCTGTTCCTGATATCCGCTTTCATCACCAGACGGTCCACGACAATTTCGACATTATGCTTCTTGTTTTTGTCCAGTTCGATTTTTTCGCTCAGGTCATACAGGCTGCCGTCGGCGCGTACCCGTACATAACCGCTTTTTTTCGCATCTTCAAAAATTTTTTCGTGCATACCCTTTTTGGCGCGGACCACAGGGGCCAGAACCATAAAACGGGTGCGGACAGGAAGGTCCATGATTTGAGCGATGATCTGGTCCGTAGTCTGCTGCCGGATTTCACTGCCGCAGACGGGACAGTGGGGTATGCCCACCCGGGCATACAGAAGCCGGAGATAATCATAGATTTCGGTTACCGTTCCGACAGTGGAACGCGGATTTTTCGAAGTTGTCTTCTGGTCGATGGAGATCGCAGGCGAAAGACCTTCGATGGAATCAACGTCCGGTTTATCCATCTGACCCAGAAACTGACGGGCATAGGATGACAGCGACTCCACGAAACGCCGGTGCCCTTCGGCATACAGCGTGTCAAAAGCGAGCGAAGACTTGCCTGATCCGGAAAGCCCCGTAAAAACAACAAACTTGTCACGCGGTATGGTCAGGTCGATGTTCTTTAAATTATGAACGCGGGCGCCCTTTATGGTCAGATATTGTAAAGGCATATGCATTACTCCGTTTTGTAAATTCAATTCCGCCGTATGAAAAAGCAGATCATTAAAAATCAGTCCGGCTTTCGCGAAAAAATTCCTATCTCGGCGTCAGTTTTGCTATCTGGTCGCGAAGATAAGCCGCGCGTTCAAACTCGAGCGCTTTGGCGGCGGTTTTCATTTCCGCAGTCAGTTCAGCGATAAGCTTTTTCTTTGATTCCTCATCCATTTTTTCTTTGGGCGGCAGTTTGGGAAGGGGTTTGCTGTCGTCTTTCTTTGTGATTTCGATCAGGTCCCGCACGGCTTTAATGATCGTCTGGGGAGTTATGCCGTTTGCCTCGTTATATTCGATCTGTATCCCGCGCCGCCGGTTTGTTTCGTTTATGGCGGCCCTCATGGAAGGAGTCATTGTGTCGGCATACATGATCACCTTCCCCCCCGCATTACGGGCAGCACGACCGATCGTCTGGATAAGAGAGATCTCGGATCTGAACAAGCCTTCTTTATCCGCATCGAGAACGGCAACCAGCGATACTTCCGGAAGGTCGAGTCCTTCACGGAGCAGATTTATTCCGACCAGAACATCGAATGCGCCCAGACGCAGGTCACGCAGTATTTCTATACGTTCCAGAGTATCGACATTATGATGTATATATTTCACTTTGATCAGGTTCATACCCAGAAATTCGGTAAGGTCTTCGGCCATCTTTTTGGTGAGTGTCGTGACCAGCACGCGTTCGCTGTTTTGCGCGCGAATGCGGATTTCCCCGATAAGGTCATCGACCTGACCGCTGACCGGCCGGACCTCGATTTCCGGATCGATAAGACCCGTAGGACGTATGATCTGCTCAACAACCTGAGCGGAGCGCGAGCGTTCGTATTCGGCGGGAGTTGCCGAAACATATATGACCTGATTTATCTTCTTTTCAAATTCAGGCCAGTAAAGCGGACGGTTGTCATAAGCCGAGGGAAGGCGAAATCCGTATTCGATCAGATTCCGCTTACGCGCCTTATCGCCTCCGCTCATGCCCCTGACCTGCGGAAGCGTCACATGCGATTCGTCGACAAACAGTAAAAAATCATCGGGAAAATAATCGAGAAGGGTATAGGGAGTCGAACCGGGTTCACGGCCGGACATCACCCGGGAGTAATTTTCGACTCCCGAGCAGTAACCGATTTCCCGCATCATTTCAAGGTCGTAACGCGTGCGCTCTTCGATGCGCTGCGCTTCGATGAGTTTGTTGACGGATTTGAAATATTCGATCCGCTCAAGCATTTCCTCTTCTATCACATTCAGGGCAGCCTCACGCTTTTCATCCGTGATGGCGTAATGCGTAGCCGGAAATATCGACACATAGCGCAGGTCCTGCACCAGTTCGCCGGTTACGACATTGATCTCGGAAATGCGCTCCACTTCGTCGCCGAAGAATTCGACCCGGATCGCCTTCGTATCGGAGGACGGGGGATATATCTCAACCACATCGCCTCTGACGCGGAATTTATCGCGGACGAAATTTATGTCATTCCGGTCATAACTGATCGATATCAGTTTCGAGATGAGCTCATTGCGGTCGAGTGTCATGCCCGGACGGATCGAGATGATAAGCTTTTGATATTCTTCGGGATCCCCGAGGCTGAAAATACATGAAACGGATGAAACGATGATGACATCGCGCCTTTCAAAAAGAGAAGAAGTCGCACTGTGGCGGAGCTTGTCTATCTCCTCGTTGATCAGGGAATCCTTTTCGATATAGATATCCTTGCCGGGTAT
>CAZVPD010000042.1:5925-23841 GCA_964628455.1 uncultured Lachnospiraceae bacterium | reverse complement strand
CAAAGGAACCACGCAGTACGACGGCGCCGGCGTGAAGCTGGTCCGCGTCATCGGTAATAAAGACACGGCGGAATTCGACCCGTTTCTGATGCTCGACGCCTTCGATTCGACCGACCCCGACGATTACACGAAGGGATTTCCATGGCACCCCCACCGGGGGATCGAGACGGTCACCTACCTGATCAAGGGCGACATCGAGCATATGGACAGCATCGGCAACAAAGGTTCGATCCTCGACGGCTGCTGCCAGTGGATGACGGCGGGCAGCGGCATCATGCATCAGGAGATGCCCAAAGCTTCGGACAGGATGCTGGGCGTCCAGCTGTGGCTGAACCTGCCGCGCAAGGATAAGATGACCGTTCCCGCATACCGCGACATCCGCTCCCTTCCGGTGTCCGAAGAAAAAGGCTGCAAAGTCCGCATCCTGTCCGGAAATTACAAAGGAACAGCAGGCGCCGTGCAGGGCGATTACGTCAAAGCCATGATCCTCGACGCGGAACTGGAGCCCGGCGCGCGTCTGGAGCTTGATACGGACCCGGACGACACCGTGTTTGTCTATATCGTCGGCGGCGGGGGATCCTTTGAGGCAGGCGGCGGAAACCCGCAGCAGGAAAAAAGCGCCGTCCTCTTCACCCCCGGAGACAGCCTGACAGCGGCCGCGTCCCCGAAAGGCATGCGGTTTCTGCTGTTCGCCGGACCCCCGCTCAAAGAACCGGTCGCCTGGGGCGGCCCGATCGTGATGAACACCCGGCAGGAACTCGAACTCGCCTTCAGCGAACTGAAGAACAACACGTTTATCAAATAACGGCAGACCGGAAAAGAGGTGCGGCGAAACGACGGGTTCATCGTTTTGCCGCACCGCGTTTTTTTCGGAAACGCACCGTTCGGGACGAGTGCCCGCAGTGTGCATAAAATTATACGGAGGCGGACGATGGAATTTTACAGGCGCTACGCGGAACTGAGGACCCGGCTCAATGTGTTCCGGCTGAAGCCGGGCAATGAGATGAAGAAGACCGCCGGCGTGCTCGAGGCCCTTCTCAACCGCGCGCGGGTCCTCGATGCGGGGGCGAAGCCCGGAGGGCCTTTTTATCCCTCCCCTTCGGGAATGCTGGACCGGGCGGAAGGGTATATCGCGCGGCTGGAAAACGGAGAACTTCCGTTTTACGGCCTGTACACCGAACCGGGCATGAGCATGTCCGACCACAGCATGATCGAAAAGGACGGCAGGATGCACATGTTCTACAACCGCGTGACGACGGGATACGCCTGGTGGGAGATCTCCGTGGACACCATCGGCCACGCCGTGTCGGATGACCTTCTGAGCTGGGAGACCGAACCCGTCGTCGTAGCCACGCATCCCGGCCGTTTTGACGACAGCCAGACCTGGTCTCCGGCCGTAATAAAAAAAGACGACACCTGGTATATGTTCTACACGGGCTGCAATTTCCGTGTCGCACAGGCGCCCTGCCTCGCCGTCTCAAAGGACCTGTATCACTGGGAAAGCGCCGCGAGCCCCCTCTTCATCCCCGGCAGCTGGTGCCCCTGGGATAAGGACCGCTGGAGCAACGCACGGGACAGCATGGTCTTCCGGAACGGCGACGGCCTGTATTACATGTATTACTGCACGTCCGAAGGGACTTTCGATTCGAACAGGGACGTCATGGGGATGGCTTCCTCCGAGGATCTGCTTCACTGGAAAGACGAGGGCTTCACGTCCGGGCTGCATACCGAAAAGGCGTCGGAATCGCCCTTCGTGGTCGCGCGGGACGGGAAATACTACATGTTCTTCACCGACTGCGCAAGGGGGGGCACCGGATACGCGGTCAGCAGTCATCCCCTGCGCGGCTGGCAGATAAAACCCGGGGAGGAACACATGGTGATCACGGATTCCGTCTGCGCCAGCGAGGTGTTTGAGTTCAAGGGACAATGGTATATCTCCTACGCGCGCTGGATCCTTACGGAACTGCTGGGGTTCGTCGGCTTCAAAGAGCTGTTCTGGGAAGAGGACGGCTTCCGGCTCGGGAGGGACCTGTCGGAGATCCGCTGACCGCGTAAAAACGGCCCGCATTTTAGGGCATGCTTATCATCATATCCGGAACCGTTGTTCCGGACGGATCACGGAATGACTTACGGAGGTACATCCTATGAACACAGGCACCAAAGCAAAAGTGGAGTCCTGGCGCGGCGAACCCGCGGTCACGGTCAACGGCGTTCCCTATCCCCCCATGACCGTCACCGTCCCGATCAGAGATCCGGCCTACCTGAAGCAGCTGGGGGAGGCGGGCCTTAAGATCTATTATGTCACGGCCGACACCCGGTGGAACCGGCCCGGTGACGGCACGCATCCCTCCGGCCCGCAGAGGACCCTCGCCGACCTCGAGCTTCTGCTGACGGCTGTGCCCGACGCCTATGTCATGCTCCGCCTGAACGTGAGCCCCCCGGCGGACTGGGTCAACGCGCACCCCGAAGAGATGGTCACCTATTCCGACGGCTCCCATGAGTGCACCATCTGCACTTCGGTCGGAGGCGAGCCCCTCGACGGAATGCATTCGCTCTGCTCCGAAGCCTGGCGGAGGGACGGGGACGCGGCTCTGGCCGAATACTTCGGCGAGCTCGAAAGGTCTCCCCGCTTTGACCGGATCATCGGATTTTTCCTATGCGCCGGCGGCACAAGCGAGTGGTATTATCCCTCGGGTCTGGTCAGGAGCAGCGGAGCCTACGGCGACTTTTCCGAGCCGTTCCGCAGGGAATTCGAACGTTACCTCAGGGCGAAGTACAAGGACGAGGAGACGCTCCGCCGGGTCTGGAAGCGCCCCGACGCCTCCTTTGCGCACCCGGCCATACCCGACCTCTCCGACCGGCAGTACATAAGCGAAGCCGACTCGAAGATCATCGGCGCCCTCCGCAACTGGGAGGTCGAGGGGAGAGCGATCGGGATGAAGCTCGATATGGACGCCGCTCTCCCGGCAAGCGTCGGGGTGTTCCTGAACGCCGACGGCTTCGCCCGCACCGCCGATTTCTTCGCGGCGTGGCACGAAAGCACCGCCAACACCGTCGTGCATTTTTCCCGCACGCTGAAAAGCCGCTATCCCGACCTGCTTGTCGGAGCCTTCTACGGTTCCTACGGCTGCACCGACTTTTACGAAGGGTCGACGGCCACGGGCACGCTCACCATCCTCGACTGCGGCACGGTGGATTTCCTCGCGGCGCCGGGGGTGTACAACAACCGGGAGCCGGGCGGAGTGGTGGCCCAGCGCGAGATGCAGGACTCGTTCCGGATACGAAATATGATCTATGTCTGCGAGGACGACTCGCGCACGCACCGCTGCGGGCCGTGGATGCAGCGCGACGCGATGGCGCTCTACACGGTGAAGGATTCGATCGAAACACTCAAGCGCGACTTCGCCCGCGACCTCTGCGACGAGATCAGCGGCTGGTGGTTCGACATGGGGGGAGACTGGTACAGGGACCCCGACATACTGGCTCTGTTCAAAAGGCAGCGGGAGACAGCCGATTTCGCCTACAGCCTCGACCGCACGAAAAAGAACGAGATCGCTCTCATCTACGATACCCAGAGCGTGCACCATGTGTCCCAGGCGACCGACGCGCTCGTGCTCGATTATTACCGCACCTCCGACCTGCACAGGATCGGAGCCCCCGTCGACTGGTATTTCCACGACGACATGACCCGTCCCGACATGCGCGACTATAAGATGTATGTGATGATCAACTGCTACTGCCTGACCGGCCCCGAGCGTGAAGCCGTCTTCGCCAAAGCCCGCAGAAACGGCGCGGCCGTGGTGTGGCTGTACGCCCCGGGTTTTATCGACCCCGGAGCCGACCCCGTCATGGCCGCCGGGAACATATCGCGGACCGTCGGCATGAACGTGGTCATGACCGCCAAAACCGCCTTCCCGCACTTCCGCGTCGATCCGGACCACCCGGCACTGCGTTACGCGAGCGCTTCGAGGCGCTACGGTTTTATCGACCGCGATGTGCACAGCAACATCTGGATCGGCCCGACCGTGCTCCCTCCCGCATATCTCAACCCCGTGTTCTTTGTCGATGACCCCGAAGCCGAGATCATCGGCCGTTACTGCTCCGACGGGAAAGTGGCGCTTGCGGTCTCGTATAAACACGGTTTCCCGAGCGTCTACTGCACCGCTCAGGTTCTGCGGAGCGACCTGCTGGCCTCGCTTGCGGAATGGTCGGGCTGCCACCTTTTCACGCGCACGGACGACGTGCTGTACGCGAACGAAAACTTCGCCGCGGTCCACGCGAACTCCGACGGCAGGCGCGAGATCCGATTCAAGCGTCCGTGTTCGCCCTACGAAGTCTACGAGCGCCGCTTTTACGGCCATAACGTGAGCAGTATAGAAGTTGAAATGAAACTCGGCGAGACGAAGATGTGGTCGCTCGCGGGAGCCTTTTAAACAGAAGAGGAGGGAATCCCGTTTCACGGCGTCCGGGGGCCCGCTTTGAAATTTATGGGAAATATTTTGCCCGGACTCTTGACAAATAAATATCAATGTGATATCATTATGATATCTTATTTTAAGATATTGAAGGGGTATCAACATTTTATGGAAGAAAAACACCTGAAGGCAGGCAGCGGGATGGCTGCACTGATCCTTTCGATCCTCGCGTATATTGTTGCCGTCGCGCTCATCATTCTGGGCGGTATCATGCTGGACAACGCAAATATTGCCGGCGCTGTACTGCTGACCGCCGGCCTGCTGTGGACGGTCATCGGCTTTATTCCGTTTATGGGACTCAAGATCATCAAACCTCAGGAAGCGCTTGTGCTCACGCTGTTCGGCAGATATACGGGCACACTCAAAAGCGAAGGCTTTTATTTTGTCAATCCGTTCAGCGTGTCGGTCAATCCGGCAGCCAAGACGAAGCTGAACCAGAGCGGTGACGTCAAATCGGGGGAAACCGCGGGCGTCGTCATTTCCACAACCGCCGGTACGGCCGCTTCGCTTCAGAACAATAAGATCTCCCTGAAAGTGATGACGCTGAACAACAACAAGCAAAAGATCAACGATTGTCTGGGGAATCCCATCGAGATCGGCATCGCCGTCATGTGGCGGGTCGCCGACACGGCCAAAGCCGTCTTCAACGTCGATAACTTCAAGGAATACCTTTCCCTTCAGAGCGACAGCGCGCTGCGCAATATCGTGCGCTCCTACCCGTACGACGTCGCGTCGAACGTGGACACGACGGGAGACGGGGTCGCCGACGAGGGAAGCCTGCGGGGCTCAAGCGAGATCGTGGCCGAAAAGATCAGGAACGAGATCCAGCAGAAAACACGGGAGGCGGGGCTGGAGATCATCGAAGCCCGCATCACCCATCTGGCTTACGCGCCCGAGATCGCGGCCGTCATGCTTCAGAGGCAGCAGGCGTCTGCCATCATCGACGCCAGAAGGATGATCGTGGACGGAGCGGTCGGCATGGTCGAAATGGCGCTTGAAAAGCTCAATGAAAAAGCGATCGTGCAGCTCGATGAAGAGCGCAAGGCGGCCATGGTATCCAACCTGCTTGTCGTGCTCTGCGGCAGCAAGGACGCGCAGCCCGTCGTCAACACCGGAACCCTTTATTCATGATGCCGGATGAGAAGAAGCAGATCCCCCTCAGGCTGTCCGCAAAACTGTACGGCCAGCTTGCCGAATGGGCAGCCGACGATTTCCGTTCTCTCAACGGCCAGATCGAGTATCTGCTGACCGAATGCGTAAAAAAGCGAAGGAAAAGCAGCGGGAAGGCCTCCGGAGATCCGGATGAAAAGACTGAATCAGACCTTTAGGCGCAAGCCCGGAAATCGGGCAGGGAAGAAACCGTTCCCTGCCTTTTTTTATGGCAGAAAAAATTGCTTTCCGGGATAAAAAAGAACGCTCATACCGATACCCGACGTAGCGGTATGAGCGTTCTTACCGCTCATTCGTCCGGCTGCACGCTTGTCACCAGATCGTCGATGGTCTTCTGCGTGAGCTCGTTGCAGGCTGCCAGTACGGAAGTGAAATCACCGCTGAAGTTCATGTAGACATTCCTCACGCGGTCGCGCACGCTTGTAAAGAATATGATGCCGGGATCGTAAAAGGTGTTTTCGAAGATCATATCGAGCATTGCGTTGGAATTTTCATCCCGTGTTATTTTGCCCTGAAGAAGATTGTCGTACAGGGCGGGGTACATGTCACGCCTGCCCAGATACGCCATCTGTGTCAGGATCGTACCGGTCGCCTCTAAATCGCCGTTGGTTTCGGGTATGATCATGATCGGAATGACGTTTGAAAACAGCGGTGAATTGTAGTTTTCCTGCTCCCCGTTGAATTTCGGCAGCGGGATGATGCCGAAGTTCTGTTCCATGCCGCGGAACTGCGGCGCGTAGTATACGCCCGCTATGGAACAGAGCACTTCTCCGGACGCGAACATGCCGACTTCGTCCACCTGCGCGTTGGTACTGCGTTTATGCACATTGTAATACAGCTGTGTGTCGCTGAGCAGATCGTAAATCGTCTGCATCGCATTGACGGCGGGTTCGGTGTCGTATGTGATCTGCGGGATCCCTTCGCCGTCAAGCGTTCCGTAACAGATGCCGGCGGCGTTGACCAGTCCTTCGGGCACGTCGATGATCCAGGTCATACCGTAACGGTCTTCGTTCGTATAACGCCCGTCCCCGTTTATGTCCGCGGCGACGGCAACCGACATTTCAGCCAGCTTATCGAGCGTCCACGACCCGCTGCCGACGATATCGTAGATATTGCCCAGCGAATAGTCTTCCATCATCTTGAGATTGATGTAGGAACAGAAAATAAGCAGATACTGATTCATGGTCAGGTCCGATACAATGCCGTAATTTTTATTCAGCACGGACAGCGCGCCCAGCGACTGCCTGTGAAACCACGGATCGTCAACATTTATATACGGAACCTTGTCGAGATCGAGCAGCAGGTCCGCCGAGATGACGGATGTATACACGGAAGAACGCGTGACGGCGGTGTCATACGCGTTGTCACCCGCCATCACCGAGTTTTTCACTTCATTCAAAAGGGTGTTGTACGTTATGTTTACGTATACGATATCGCAGCCGTACAATTCGTTTACGTATTTGTACCGTTCGTAAACCGCGTCGTTCAGCGAATCACCCGTAATTTCGTCCCGGGTGATGTCATCGATGTTGAGAGGGTCGTATGCGCACCAGTCGGAAGCGAGGATCGTAAAAGCTTTGCCGTTCAGCTGCAAGGCGGGGAGGACGGGTTCGGGCAATGTTCCTTCGGTTTCGGCTGCCTCTGCCGTTCCGGTGTTTTCTTCGGAGAGACCGGCGGCGGACGGTTCTGAAGCCGCACATCCCGCGGCAGCCGGAAAAAGCATCAGTATGACCAGCAGCAGCGCCGAAAAGCCGGACAGTTTGGATTTGATCATAATTCCTCCATATAAATTACAGAATATTTATAACGAACAGGTTCAACAACGGAATCAAGGCCTGTAACAGGCCTGCCCAGACAGCCCGGATCATTCTTTTAAGGTGCAATAAGAGAAGGAATCGGTCTGAAGGTACTCCCTTAAGAATAACCGGGTCCGCTTCTTATGTCTGTTACCGGGAAATCCGATCATGGAAATGTTCGAACGCCGCGGTTACCTTTGATTCGATCTTTGCGGCAGCCGAGGCGACATCGGCATTCTTTGAATTCAGCATCGTATTTATATACGCGCAGCTTGAAAGACTGCCGCTCGGATCGCAATTTTTTAAGATATCAAACATGGTGTGTTCGCTGCATAGTTTATAAATTTTCTGTGAATCCTCATCGCGTAAAATTTTCTGCTGAACATAAACCTCGGCAAAAGCATCCCGCAAAAATCTGTGTGAAGAAGAAGCAAGAGCTTCGACGATCGATCCGGTACGCTCCATGTCGTTTGCCGTAACGGGTATTCCTGTCAGCCCGCCATATGCCGGTACGATATATTCATTCTGCATTTCATCATATTTCGGCTCAATAAGCAGACCAAAGTCGAATGCTTCGATATCGCGCAATACCTCCTTATTGCTGCCGTAATAAACAAACAGTGCATTTCCGTCCATGAAATTCTGAACACCTTTGGATTCATTCAGAAAAACATGATCGTCGGTCACGAATCCGACTAAAGTTTCAACGATGGAAACCACTTTTTCATCAAACAATACCGGTGTGATCCTGCCGCTGCCGTCACGGACGGTGGCAACACCGCCGAAGCCGAAATAAAAGTAGGACGGCATATACGGATGGTCGCTGAATCCGAAAATGTCGCCGTAATCTTTTTTGGCATTGCCGTTCAGGTCCGAATAGGTTCCTTTGATATAACCGAGCATTTTGCCGTATGTCCATGTCCCGTCATAGACATGCCGATAGGGTGTTTCAAGTCCGTAATCTTCAAGCAAATTTTTATTAAACAGAAAAAGGGAAAAGGCTTGTGTACAGTAAGTGATATCGCTGACCGCGAAAAGCTGTTTTCCGAGTATATTGTATTCGGTATTTGCCTGCCTGGCATAATAATCGGCTTCCAGGTCGACATAGGGCATATTAAGCCAGTTATATACCATGTTTTCAAGAACGAGAGAAGATATGTTTTCAGGGCCGAAAAAGGTGCCGATATCAAATGAGTTGTCACCGGAGAGGACTATCTTTCCGAACATGACGCTGCAATCGTTGGTATTATTGCTTTCCATGACTTTGATCTGAATATTAAGTCTGTCCTCAACCGTAACATTGCGGTTGAACGCGGCATCATTCAGCAGATCGCCGTTTTGCGTGTCGATATCGATATACTGCGGCCATTCGGCGGTGTTTCCGCCTTTGAAGGTTAACACGGTAAATTCATAACCGCCATAATCCAAATCATCAGGCAGGCTGTCACCGTATGGACTCGGGGATTCGATTTCAGCGTCTGCCGAAGAAGCGGCGGTGTCACCGACTGCCGGTGTGAGTCCGTCTTTTCCGCCGCAGGCAGCGATGACTATACACAGCATGACAATAAACATGAATACCGCTGCAGATCCAAATAGTTTCAATGATATCCCTCCTGTTTTCTTTTTATACAGAACATCGGTAACTTGTATACCCGGATGACACCGGATATTCGCCGATCATTTACGGCTCCGAAAAAACAGGGCTTCCATTTCCGAACAGGCGTGAAGCCGTCGGACATTCTTTCTGCTGCTGCCGGCGGCATGCTTTCCCCGACCTTTTTCACAGCGGCGAAATCTCCGCTTTGACCATCCGGTTTATCTATAATCGGCTTTCTTTATATTTATAACGCCAATAGCATTTCGCCTCGCAAACATGCGATAAATCAAAGCATTCCGTCATAATCCCGTACTTTTCAAGCTGCCGCGCATAAAGAACCGCGCAATGACCGCAGTAGTCGTGATAAGGTTCCATATAATCGAGGGCAAGAAGCATCGCTTTCGACGGACATTTATGCATATCAATCGAAAATGTCCGAGTCTCTTCATCATAAACCATCGTGAAATCACAGGCCTCTTCATTCAGGCTTTTCGACCAATAGGAAAAACACCCCGCCATACCTTTCGCTTTCACCTCACAGCCCAAGCGGGGCGCGATATAGACGTCGGAGATATACTCCCAGTATGTCATCACTTCCTCTTTTCCGCCCTTTTTCTCGAGGTATTTGAATAATTCGCTGTATAGCGGTATGAATTCCGTACAGGATATCATTCGGTCTTCCTCCTTTGAATGGTGTAGGACGTTTTTCCGGTTTCCCCGTCATATTCTCCCATGAAAAAATCGTATCCCGCTTCCTCTGCAATGACACGCTGAACCGTTGCGGTCGTTTCAATGTACCATTCCGAAGGCGTATGCCCTGTGCTTTTCATAGAACGGACAGCCGGACAGTAATCTATTTCCACGCTTAAAAAGTCCCCGGCCATATGTGTTCTGACCGCGTCAAGTGCTTTTTCCGTTTCATAAACGCGGAGTATCTGCCGTTTGAAAGCTTCCGGCCCCTCTTTTTTAATTTCTTCGATCAAAGGCCCGTAATACGCGCGGGCGAACTGTTCCAGGTATTCGCGTACTGCGCCGCCGCCGTATTTGTTTCCCAGATAAGAAAGCCCCTGATCCGCCGAAACATGAAAGTCCGTGTGAAAATACTCGTTGTCGGACGCGGTTCGTTTCAGTATCTGCATCCCCGCAGTTTCCCCCTTCCTTTTTTTAAAACGTCATAATTCTCCGATTTCCAGCATCTTGTTTTTTACAAGTTCCGACTTTTCCTCGCCTTTGATACGGCTGTAATCGGGATGGAAATTACCCTTGATGCCAAGCAGGTTCATCGCCGCGGTAAAGCTCGGTAGCAGTCTGCAGCGAAGCAGAAAATCCCTGAAATCCAGTATTCTGTTTAAGTGTTTTGTGCCGTCTTTCACATTGCCTCCCCAAAACGCCTGCTTCATTTGAAACGCATTTTTAGGAGTGCAGCAGAACATCCCGTCAAGCACTTTTGAGATGCCGTAGGAAACACCCACGTCAAAGCAGTCGAGATTGCTGTAAAACGCCTGAAAACCGGGGAGGCTTCCCATGATCGACCTGACCAGCGCGGTGTCCGCCGTTTTGATCCCCCTGATGTTGGGATGCTTCGCAAGCTTTTGAACCATGTCAAACGTGATTTTTTGTTTTGTCACCCCCGGCAAGTCATACAAATAGACCGGATAATACGACCTGTCCGCGATTCCGTCAAAGAAATTAAGCAGTTCGTCCTCGGGTGAAACCGAGTAAAAGGGCGTTGTGACGACAATCCCGTCGATCTGAATTTTTCCGAGCGCGTCTGCTCTGTCCAGCACCCGGGCAACAGAGTTATCCATCGCACCGACAAACAGCGGGATATGCCCCTTGACCGTGTCTGCGGCAATGCGGGCGATTTTTCCGTACTGGCTGTCCCTGATCGCGGATTCGATCCCCATGCTGCCCATCAGAAGCAGTCCCGCAGCGCCTGCCTCCTTTTGTGACCGGATATGCTTCCTCAGGCTGTTTTCAATGATGTACCCCTCCTCGTCCAGAGGAGTCCCCAGTGCAGTGTAAAAACCTTCCCGTAAATCACTCATACTTATCTCTGTCCCTTTCTGCAAAAGCACAAAATGTCAATGAGACCGGGTTGTGCTGTCAATAACTTTATATACCGACAACCAATTGAAGGACGCACCCGGTTTTTCGCAAAAGAACGGAAGAAGTGAAAACGTCCGAAAGACATGAATGGTTTTAAACGCTGCGAAGTGACATTCGGGTTTGACGCATATATTTTAATGATCAAACAATCCCCGTGTGAGCAGACAGCGCAAAACCATCGGAATGCTAATCTTTTTTTATGAATTTAATACCGAAGACTCTTGTCACAACGTCGAAATGCAGGTGTTTCGTCAATATATAGTGTTTTCCGCCCCCGGTCATCGCGGTATGGATCCCCTCATAATCGCATGGAACATACTCCTTCGGCACGAGAAGGATCACTGTCCCCGTCTCCCCTTCGGGGCGGGTACAAGTCACAGCCAGACGGCATTCTCCTTCATCCCAATCGACGTTCCGGACCTCGACGGCCCCCTGCAGAATGTGCATGTCGGTGCTCAAAAGCTGCGGATGATCCGAAAGCGGAGAGACCCGCAATACTTTTATATCCCGTTTCGACACTTTGCACGAATAAATACCGGTATATATGCCTTCGAAGCTCTCGTTCCAGAAGTCGTAAACCACGCTTGCCCCGTTAAGATCAATCTTAAATTCACGGTCGTTTTCCCCGAGATTCAAAAGTCCGTAAACATCGTAGCTTCCCCACCGGCGATGAACGGAGAGATGATATTTACCCGGTATTTCGGGGTAAACACTGTCGGGCAGATCCTCGGGAACAGCCGCTTCCCCCGTGTTCTGCGGCAGCGCTTTTTTCAGCATGGCCAATCGTTCGCCGCTCATCTCGTAAATCTCATCCCCAAGCATCATCGCGCTTGAGGACAAAGCGGCCATGGACAGCGTCATGCGGACAATATCGAGCGGAACCGGTTTGTCAACGGTGACCACGTTAAACGAGTCGCAATGATAGAGTTTCCCGTGCTGATGATAATAATGCGCGTAATTGTTGCACGCGAGTCTGAGCATATCATAGCTTTCGGTGCAGAATGTCGCCGGGTATGAGGAACCGTCCTTGAACGCGGGTCTGCCTTCCCCCGTGTCGGGACCCGTGCGCGTTGCGTCGACGCAGCCGATGTTTGTCATGCTCGGACCGGTGCTCGCGACAAGGTAGGTGTCGCTTCCCGCCGCTTCGCGCACGGCCTGCATCATGAAGCGATAGGCTTCGGGTCCGTTTATTTTGCTCCTGTCGCTGTACTCGTCGTAACCGCAGGGGCCGTAGGTTTCACCCGCGCCCGAAATCAGAAAGTCGACCATATAATACCTGACGCCTATGCCGTGGTAATAACGCAGCACGCTTTTTACATATTCGGCCGCGTCCGGGCTGCTCCCGTCGCGGCAGTAAAAATTCAGGCGTTCCCCGGGAGGGTATGCAGCGGACAGTTCGTACAGCCAGCGGGTCGGGTAAACGAGTTTTTTGCCCCCGCGCTTCAGGATCTGATTTTCATGCAATCTGTCAAAATCGGTGAAACGGTCGGGTATCCAGAAGGGCGCGAACCATAAACCCAGTTTTAGCCCCTGTTCGCGAAGCTTCGCCGGTAAATTTTCTATTCCACCGGGAAACTGCCGGTCGTTGTTCTCCAGCCAGTTGCCGGGTACGCAGCCTTTTAAGTTGCCGATACTGACCCAATAATATTCGAAGCCGAAACCGCGCAGCCGTTCGGATAACGCCTTTGCGTTTCTTAAGACTTTTTCCTCATAACCGCAGTTCACTCCGAGCGCATTCGTCCAGGTCCATACGCCGACAGCACCGAGCGCGGGTTTCGGGGCTATTTTAGGCCTATAATGAGCGCTTACCTCATCGGCCCATGTTTTAAGCGCGTCGCCGAAATAACCGGCGGTGACGATCCGGAGCGTTTCACCCGCGACCGTTTGCCCCGCCGCAAGCTCGAACCCGTGAAAATCACAGTAACAGTCAAGGTAAGGCGAGCCGTCTCTGAAGTTGAACTCGATGATGCAGTCGACACGGTCAAAAGTCACGAAAGCGACGTGAAGAAAGCCGCGGCTGCTTTTATCGTAGATCCCGCCCCAGATCACGCTTTTATAGGAGCCGTCGGCCTCGGGTGAAACAACCCTGTTTCCGTCGTTTCCCCAGCCCGCTTCATAGATTACCGTGATGCCGAATTCGCTGTTTATCTTTACAGCGGCGTCTTTTATGCAATAAATTTTACCGATTTTTACCGTTTCACCCGAAATGTTTGTGATTTTCGGCGTTATGTAAGTCCCGTCCGAAAGATCATATTCCGCCTTTATCGCGGTACCGTAGCCGAAACAGGGTATTGTCATCTTAAAATCAATCATTGTTTTAACGTCTCCAGTAAATCCTCCACCGCGCCGACAACCTTTAAACTTATCTCCTCATAGGATGATACGAAATTCTCGTTGTTCCCGCACAGGGAGTTCGCCAGCAGAATGATGTTGACGCCGAAATCAAAAATCGTGTTGAGGTCGTAGGACGTGTCGGCGTAGATGATGTCAAGCATGACCGAACTGTCTTCATCGCGGGAGACTTTGCCGCGAAGAGTCGTTTCGTATATCGCCGGCACTACGGTCAGCCGGGAGATATACGCCATCGTCTCCATCACAAGACCGGTTGTTTCAAAATCGCGGATGGTGACCGGAACCGCCACGGCGGAATCGAGGTATGTGTTGCACGTAGTCAGGTATCTTTCCTGTGCGATATCCTTTTTCGGGATCGGTATCAGGCCGAAATCCTGTTCCATGTCCCTGAAATAAACGAAAACGCCGAGGATCGTAAAATCGGTGAAAAGCGCGCGTCCGGCTTCGAAAATATCCGCGTGTGCTTCTCCCGCGCCGACGGGACGCACGAACACGCTGTTTCTGTCTTTAAACAAACCGCTGCATTTCTGAATAAAGTCAACCGATTCCGGGCTGTCCAGATGTATTTTATATTCACCTTTACCGTCGATCTCGACGCCTTTAAATCCGCCCGCGGCATACAGCGCGAATCCGAAAGTCGGCTCAACCGCCAATCCGTATTTGTCTTCCGTATCCATGATGCCGTTGCCGTCAACATCGGCGGCGACGTCTTTTGTCAGCTCATGGAGCCGATCGACCGTCCATTTTCCGTCCTTGACGATATCGTATAGATCATCGGCAATATAATCCCGGGCCATCTGCTTATTGAACATCATCGCGATCGGAGTGAGAAGATAAACTCCGGAGATCGGACCTGCCGAAAAGTATAGTTTTCCGTATAAATCCATGTTTTCGTTTATGGACTTATTCCACCACGCGCTGTCGAGTTTCAGATACGGGAGTTCCCTGAGGTTTATAATATGATTGCTGCCTACCATTGTGCTTATCCCGCCCGTCATATTCAGATAGAACAGGTCATACACGGGATCGTCGGCAAGAGCCGTCTTAACAACATTGTTTTTCGTTTCGCCGCTGTCTGCCGTGGCAATATTCGTTATTTTTACGTTGAGACGTTCCTCAACCTGCAGGTCGCGCTCCCGAAGCGAATCGTTGAAGACATCACCTGTCAGCTCTTCGGTGTAGAAATTCAGCCTTTCGGTCGTATTGCGCGACAGGACCGTAAATTCTCTTCCCTCCAGATCGGTTTCGGGCAGCTCCGAAAGATAATCGGCTTCTGTTTCGATGCTTTCCTCCGCGGGCGCGCTTTCCGTGATCCCGATGCTGCCGGCATCCGGGTCAGGCGCGCACGATGCGAAGAGCATCGCGGCAAGTGTGATAAAGCAAAAGACTTTTAACGATGATCTCATTTTTACCGGCCTCCGTTCGTTTGTTTTTGAATATTCCGCAGAAGATGAATACCCCGAACTGCGGATAATACTCGCTATTGTTTTTCGCACAACATCCCCGGCCGCCCGGGTATTTTAAGAACAATGACTATCCGGTTTCAGAAAACAAGACAAGACCATTCACTGCCTCAGCCTGTCAGCCGGCATTGTAGAACGCTTAAAAACATTTTTGCTGCCGGTCACCGCCGGCGTCCTCACGGAAGTAAACGCTTATAATCCCCATCCATCCGGACAGACCCGCCGGCGGCGGGACAGAGGATGGAACAGCCGTGTATATTCGGACCGCCGGGTTTGCCGCGCGCATCGAACAGAATAGTCCCGTGTTTTTTCAACCTTCTGTTTCGTTGCCTTTTTTATCTCAAACAACGTCTGATTTTGTATTATTTTCATTTGTTATATATGCAGCGATACAATACATTGGCCGGCGCGTTTTCCGGAAGCTCTTTATCGGTATGTTCCTTAAGATAACAGCATGGCGGTGTTGACGCACCGTTACATAAGCGCGAAACAACGGTATGCCGTATACAATTCTTTCAGACAAATAAAAAACCCGAATTCTTTTTAATAAATGTAAAGTCCGTTAATAGATCCTGACCTCATACACGCCCGGCAAAACACTCATATCCCAGGTTTCGAATAAAGTCAAAGTGAGTGAATCGACGAATAAAGATTTGAAATCAAGGACTGCGACACGGTTATGGTTATTCACGATTTCCCGTTCGCTGACGGTATTCACGCCGTTTTTAAATGCGGCACGAAACGACTTAACGCATTGTCCCGATACCCGTTTGCCGCATTCAAAGGGCATTTCATGGTATGTGCGCGTTAAAGTGTCAAATGTTATGCGTAATTGCGATACGCGGACCGGCTTTTCCCAGCGAAATGTCAGAGACGCGGGCAATGAAGCGGGTTTCCACATATTGACGGGGTTGGTACTGTATCGCCGGTTTATGCCATTAACGGTCTGTATCGCTTTTCCGTATAACGGAGACGGTTCGAGTTTGTATAAGTATGCAGAGGGACGAACGATGTAAGAACCGTCTTCTGTGCCTTCTACGCTTCTTACAAATTCATAAAAGCGACTGCCGTGTGCAATATCTACGCCTTCGCAGGATTCCAATAAGGCCAGAATCCGGTCATCGTCATTGTAAATATTTTTTTCCGTAACATCCGTTCCGACGTCAAACCGGATATAACCGTTAAATGCCGGAGGGATCATAGTTACAGACGTACCGATCGGGCTGAACTGTTTTTCATCATGTGCATTGCCCCACTCAGCCTCATTTCGTGATTTGTAATAATCAAAAAACTTACGTTCGCCGTGTTCCTGCCACGGTCTTACCGGATCAAACCGATATAATTTCAGCGTTAATTTCCGGTCCTGATCTGTATTATTGTTCAGCAAAAAAGATATAGAGTCGATTCTGTCTCCGAAGTCCCACAACTCACAGCCTTTTGTTTTGTCAAGGGGTTCCCACGCGGCGTCTCCGGTCACTTCACAGGTTGTTTCACTGTCGGCTGTAACGGAAGCGTATCGTGCGAGGTCCGCTTTGTCCCTATTGGTTTGACCCGGAATACTGCAGTCTTCACGCAGTAAAATCTGCTGCAGTTCGGAAATATGCCCGGTATAAATATCACGCGGCAGGCAGTTATAATGATGACATAATGCGGCCGCCGTACCTGCCGCCTGACCGACGGCCGACAGGGTCCGCTGCAGCCGCACGGTACCGTGTGCCATATGTGTCGCGCTTAAGAGACGCGAAGCGAATAATAAATTATCAATGTTTTTTGAATAAATGCAGCGGTAGGGAATCGTATAAAGCGGCGGTATGCTGTAGTATTTGATTTTCACGTATTCGGGTGCGTCGGATATCGGATCATGCACATCAACCGCGAAACCGCCAAACGCAATGGCGTCATCAAAAATCCTTCCGGATTCCACGTCTGTCTGCGTAAGAATATAATCTCCGATAAAACGGCGGCTTTCTCTTTTGGCAACACGGGAACTGACCCATACAAGTTCCCAGTTTTTTGTTTCCTCGATACTGACTTCGTTTTTTATTCTGTTCCACGCGCTGTAGAGATGCCCGAGCAAGCGCTCGTAAATTTCATGGTCATCGGTTATGGTGTTGATATCCCCTCCGGTTTCCGTCGGAAAGAAAAAATACAGCGTGTCATCCGGTCCGGGTCGGAGCTGCACCATTCCTCCGTAACCCGGATGAAACGGAGGCGTTCCTTCCGGCGGTATGAAGGGTACGGGATGGCCGGCATCCCGTACCAGCGCCACAAGGCTGGAACCCATTGTGACGGAATCCGCAGTCTGAGGCGCACAGCGTTCTCCGAATTCCTCCCTTGCCTCCCTGCCTTGCCTCCATAAAGCACCGGCCAGATCTGAAACATTCCCGTCGCCGCTGTCATCGATGACGGCTGTTTTGACGTTTATTTTAACGCGTTTATAAGCAGCCGTATCCTCACAGTAAACGGCGACGATCCGGTCGCCCAGTATTTCCGGTGAATGGGCATAATGTCTGCGCAGCAGCCGGACTCCCTCATTCTTTAAAGCATTGCTCATTACGCTGTCCCACTGAGAGGAAATGTTATAATGGTTGCTGTTTGCGCTTGTTTTTGCCGCACTGAACGCAGCGTCTTCAATGAACCGGCCGACGATCCCGGTTGTGACAGCGTATGGATGGAACCTGTGCGCATCGGACGGATGAACGCCGACCTCCGGCCCGCAGTTTCCTCCGAGTGACAATCCGCGTTCGACAAGCGTCACATCCGCACCGGACTGCGCTGCCGCAACAGCCGCGCATACTCCCGGCAGTCCGCCGCCGATGACAAGGATATCCGTCGATATTTCCGTTAACGGGGGATGAATAATCATGGGCTGACCTCTCTCCTGTCATGGATTTTCGGTGATATATTTTTCATATGCATCTAGTGATGCTCAAAGTATAGTTACAAAAGATTAT
>CAZVPD010000042.1:4449-5915 GCA_964628455.1 uncultured Lachnospiraceae bacterium | reverse complement strand
TCTATGAGCGATGAAAGCGCGGATTCATCCTGACTGCGTCTTCCTTCATAATAGGAAACCATATCACTTCCGGATTTTTTTGTGGCAAAAGTTCCCATTATTTCGCTTGTCAGACCGTTCGGAGAAATCGCGATCGTATGAACATGCCCGAAATTAAAATACATACCGTCGCGGATAATCACCAGCATTTCTTCCGAATCGTTGTCACGGGTGTATTTGGTGGTTAACGCCACATCAAAATATACGGGCGTTACGCTGTTATAACTCTCCAGACCCAGGGCTTGCAGTATAATTCCGCTCTTTTCAATATCTTTTACAAAGGACGGAATGCCGAATACGCTGTTCGTCTCCAGGACATGCGTATAATATTCACTTTGTTGTTCATCGAATTTCGGATACGGAATAATTCCGAAGTCATTCTCAAATGTCCGCAAAGCTTTGGCCTGTCCCAGCGTCTGCGTCATAAACAACGAATTGCCGGAAGTAAAAAGATCGGTTAATTGTTTGGTCGTCACTTCCGTTGCGGCATTTTCGGTAATGAATGCAGAATTGTTTTTAAAGAGAAAATCTCCCAGCGCGATAAAACGATCAGTCATTTTTTCATCAAATAAAATAATACGAGGGATGCCTTCGGTATCAAATTCGGTGACGGGAGTCTGGTATGCGGATAAAAAACCTCCGGTCATCAGAGGACTGGTTATCCAGCCGTATTGGTCTTCCGTGCCGAATTTCCCGTCGCCGTTTAACTCGCTTGATACATCGGCAGCCATGGCAGCCATGTTTTCATGAGTCCACCGACTGTTTTTAACCAAATCATAAGGTGAATTCAGATTAAAGTCGTTGATCATATTTTTATTAAAATATACAACGCACATATTATCGAGTGTTGTCAGCGCCGCATCCCCTGTCACAAAGAAAAGCAGATTTTTATAGGAAGCATTTGTTACAAATTTTTGAGCCCAGCATTTTTCGGCGAGACCGATATATTCAACATGGTATAAGTTGACAAACAATCCTTCCGGAGCATAAGAGAACAATTGATTTTCGGCACCGCAAACGACGTCAAAATCACCGGTACCTCCCGTCACGCTTTGCGATACGGCATTTTTAAATAGTTCGCGGTTGCCCCAGTTGCCGTTTACCGGGATATAATTCAACTTCACACCAAAGCGTTCTTCGATTTTCAGATCACGTTTATAAAGAGCGTCGTTGACAAGCTCCGATGTATCTTCCGTGTTGAATTCATATGCAAATTCGGAGCGTATCAGTATATTGACATCCGCATCATTAAAATCTCTGTCAGGCAGATTATCGGCTGCTTCCGTTTCATCGGCGACAGTTGTCTGCGCGGTTTGCTCATCCGCTGTTTCCGCGCTGTTACAGGCTGCGGATACAAATATGACAGAAAATGTCAACAAATAAAAAATAATTATTTTTATCACCATTTCACCCTCCCAAAATCGATT
>CAZVPD010000042.1:0-4439 GCA_964628455.1 uncultured Lachnospiraceae bacterium | reverse complement strand
TTAAGCGGGATCAAACTGCCGTTTTAATGGCCGGAGATCCGGAAAAAGGCGGGTCAAATATCATAGCCGCCGCGGTCCGTTTCTGTGAGCGCGTGTTTATTTCAGGTTATTGAAAGTTTCTGTGAGCGACCCTATATCGGTTTTTATCTTCTCTTCTATAGCGGCGTAAATCGCGGCGAAATTGTTTGTATTCCGTTTTACAAACGGCTCGAAAATGTCCCTCATGCCGCCGAAATTATAGATAAGACCCAAATCGAAGGTGGCGGCGTCGAAAATGATATCAAGCATTTTTGCCGAATCCTCATCCCGCGCGACTTTGGTCTGAAGGTTGATTTCATAATATGCCGGCAGTACGGCATAGCGCCCCCAATAAGCGAGGGCTTCGAGAACCGCTCCCGTCGTTTCAGGGGAGTCAAGGGTGACTGGAAGGGAAACGCCCGGACTGGCATATGAATAGCTGTGGTGATAATCCTCCTGGTTCTCCTCGTATTTCGGCATGGGCAGAAAACCGAAATCGCTCTCCATGGCGCGCATCTGGGTGAAGCGGAACATAGACGAAAGCCTGAACAGCATCTGGTTGTTCATGAAGTTTGTATTTGCCAGTCCGTGATCTCCGAAAACGGACGTCTGCCCGAAAGCGGTTTCGTCGTTTGCGAAGGCTGTGATCAGGTCTATGACCGCCGAAGCCCGTTCGTTAAAAATGGAGGGATAGGGCATATCGTTTTCGTCCTTTGATATCAAGGTCTCGCCGGACGCGTAAAGAAAAGCAACAATATTTGCGTGGTCGGTGACAAAACCATACTGATCATTGGCGTCAAGCCTGCCGTTGCCGTCAAGGTCACGGTTCAGGCCCTTACACATGTCATACATGCGTTCCATTGTCCATGTGCCGTCATAAACGTGTGTGTAAGGCGATTCCAGATTGTTATCTGTAATAAGAGCATTGTTGAAGGCAATAGCTGCGATCCCGTCATTATCGATCAGGCTTATGTCACCAAGCGTAAAGTAAAGCCTGCCGCCTATGGATAGATTTTTGTTGGCGTTCTGACTCCACCAGGGCTCTTCGAGCATAATGGTGTCGATATTGCGCAGATCGAGAAGCAAACCTTCTCCGGCCAGTGTTTTTACTTCGGTCATTGCAGGCATAATAACCTGATATTGACTCCCTCCCGACATGATCTCGCTTCTCGCATCTGTAATCAGGGAAGAGGACTGCAGCCCTATAATAGTACAATTAAAGGCATCTTCCGCTTTAAGGATCCTGTCGTGTATGGCGTCGTTTATAGGTTCGCCTTTCAGCGTCTCATCGTAAATAAAATCACGGGAGTTTACCCAGCCCGCGGTAGCGGGGACAAGCAGGACGTAATCGGCACCTGCCAGATCCGCTTCCGGAATGACCGGCCCGGGCTGTGTTTCTTCGACAGTTGCGGTATCGGTAACGGATGCGTATTGAGCGTCGTCTGTTTTGTCCGAAGAGCAGGAGGTCAGGTTAAGAATCGCAAGGGCAGCGCATAAGATCAATGAAATGAAGGGTCTCATAGATTTCTCCATTCTTCTTCCGTTTACCGGAAATAAATCAGCCGGGAAACGGTGATTTCAGTTACGGCAGGGATCATACACATAAGAAAAGCGGACGGAAGCAGATTCGTTCGACTTTGTTTTATCCGTTTCGGGGCCTTTTCCGGCAGTTCCGCCGCTTCTTACGCGTTGCTGACAAGGGAATCACCCTGTGATTTTTTATCCCAGCGAAGTATAGAGTTCGATCAGCGCGTCAAGGTCGGTTTTTACTTTGCTTTCTCTTTTGGCATATTCCGAAGCAAAATCGGATTTTTTCCCTCCCATCAAAGATCTCATGATCAATCCGATGTCATTGAGCGTATAGTTATAAATATAAGCAAAGTCGGTTGTCGCTCCGTCGTGGATCATATCGACGATCCGAAGAGCCGTGTCGTTGCTGTCGCGAATGTATTTTACCTTGAGCGCTATTTCGTAAAAAGCGGGAGTTACGCTTTTATATGCCTCAAACGCAAGCGCTTCCATCACCGCGCACGCAGCGTCAAAACGGCTTCCGACGGTAATGGGCACGCAGTAGACCTGTGCTGTGTCATGAACAAGCGATAAATACTTTTCCTGCGCCTCATCGTATTTCGGGTAGGGGATCAGACCGTAATCACCCTCCATGTCTCTGAACAGCGCCGAAGTATGGAACCAGCCCAGGTCAAACATCATTTCATTGCCGATAAATTTTCCGGGTATGGTGATCTGGTTGGAATCGTTCGTAGCGGGGAACACTCTTCCTCCCGGATTAGTATAAAACAGGCCGTAAAGTTTTTCCGTGAAGGATATCGTCTTTTCATTGTTCAGGATGAGAACGGGAATTCCTTCACTGTCGCGTTCCGTCACACGAATACCCGCATCATAAGTCAGATGATCGGTAAGATTGGCGGTAATAAGACCATAACCGTATTGATCGCCGTCGTCTGACGTGCCGTTGCCGTTAAGGTCCGCGTAACAGCGCGCTCCGATAGCGCCGAATTCGTCAAGCGTCCATTCGCCATTGACGACAGTCGCATACAATTCATCCGGATCGCCCTCCAAACTGCCGTATAGCGTCTTGTTGTAATACATGCAGCTCATAAGCTGCAGCATCGACAAAGAGATGTCACCGCCTGCAAAATAACGGACATGATCACCGACCGAGGCTTCTCTGTTGTAGTTCTCCGCCCACCAGGGACTTTCAAAGTCAAGATATTCGCCGTCCTTCAGGTTCATAAAAGCGTTTTCGAGCACAACGGGCGCGATGATCCACTGCGATCCGGAAATAAGCTGATACGCGTCAATACCTCCGAGCACAGTCTCACGTATATAAGGCGCAATGTCGTAATCGGTTTCCACATACTCAAACTCTACGTTGAGCTGTTCCTTCACATCCGCATTGCGCCTGTAGATCGCATCGTTAACAATATCTCCGCTCATTTCCAAAGAGTCTGCGCCGAACATGACATCCCCCGAGTGAATGACGGTCAGAATCAGGCCGTTATAATTCAAATCACCGGGAAGATTTGATTTTATGGATTCGGCCGATGTTTCCGAAGTGCTCTCCGCGGCGGATGTTTGCTCCGCTGTTTTTTCCGTGCCGGAGCATGAAGTGAAAACCATCATAAACACAAGTAAAAAAACGGTCGATTTTTTCATCGCAGCCTCCCCTTTGCGTATATCTGCAGGATCACCCGTCCAATGCAATATCATTCCGTCGATATGTCTTTTGTTTTTCTGCGGTCGTTGGGGGCATTGTATAATATGGTTTGTTCCGTTTATCCGTATATAAGAAATTTATAAAAACGCGCAGCAAAACCTTGACCGGTATGATTTGCCGATGATCCGTGCTGATGTTTATCGGGTTTACATATCCGAACCATTTGACTGTCTAAAGTATAATATTATTCACTAAAAATGTCAATGGACTTATAAAACAATATTGCATTTTGTCGATTGCTGCTCAATGCTTTTGCGGCCGATCTGAAAAGACGGGGAAAACAGCCTGACGGACGTTTTGTGATTCCCGGAAGCAGATAAATCAACGGATGTCTCTTTCCGAAAGGTGTCTGCAGCTGCTGCTTAGCTCCCACTGCATAAAAGAAGAACGCCCGTACCGACACTTACCGGATCGGTACAGGCATTCTCGGGCAAAGGCGAGTCATTTGATACAACCGGGGAAATCCCTGCCGGGACAGACGATAGAAATGCCGCGTGTATTCGGACCGCCGGGTTTGCCGCGCGGATCAAACAGAATAGTCCCGTGTTTTTTTATCCTTCTGTTTCATCGCCTTTATTATCTCAAACAACTCCGGAATATAATTGTAACCGACGTCTTTCGTTTACCGGCCGCTGTAAACAAATCCGATGTTTTTTGTCAACGGAAAACATAAATATTGCCGGTGAAGTCGTATGATTAACACCTTTATCTCCGTTCCGCAGACAGATCGACAATTTCGGCATCGGTGTTCTTTTCGATGAAAGCCGTGATCGCTTCGCCTGTGCTGTCGGCGATCGCGGCGGTATTCGAAAGGAAGGCAACGGAAATGACAATGGTCTGATGAACATCCTGCATATCGCTTTCGATGACCGACACATGAAATTTGTTCGTCAGCTTTTCGCAAAGCCCTTTTACGATCATTCGCTTTTCTTTCAGACTGTGCACCCAGGGGGCATACAGTTTTATCGTGATCACGCTTACCGTCATTTTATCACATATCCCGCAGGTGTCCCCGGCCGGAGGGGAAATACGGGATTTTTCCTTTCCGAAGCTGCATGAATGCTGCCTACCGGACTGTCTAAAGTATAATATTATTCACCAAAAATGTCAATAAAACAAAAAACACACGTCCGTGTCAAGTTATTGTAGGTTTTTTTAATAAAAGATTTTAAAGAAGTCAAAA
>CAZVPD010000041.1:3669-23995 GCA_964628455.1 uncultured Lachnospiraceae bacterium | reverse complement strand
GCCGTCTTATATTCTCCTAAAACATCACCGGTTTCCGTATTGATCTTCACAACTGTTCCCCTGTTCGATACGGCAACATAAATAATATTCAAAGGTGTTGTCGTATCATCGAGTTGCACTTGATCGCCGGCCGTTACGACGTTGATCGATGTTCCCTGATTAAAATCCGCGGTCGATGTGTAAGTTTTTTGCGCAAAAGTGCCGGCCGCCGAGGCTGTCCCCATCAGGAGCATACCCGTCAGCAGCAGCGCTGTCAGAATAAGACCTGCTTTTTTAGCATGAAAACGCATACGATTTACCTCTTTCTTTCGTCTGTCTATCGGTTAATGAACAATTACAGATAAAACACAAAACGGTTTTCTCCGAAATGCAGGACCTCCGAGATTTCAAACAATGAGGGAAATGATGCAGTCTTTGCGTGCGGGGGATGAATGCGCATGTAAAAAGTATTTTCAGATCAATCCTCCCTTCGTGTTATAAACATACCTTTATAACATCATTATACTTCGTCCGGATAAAAATATATATTATACGAAAGGATACATTTTCGCAAATACGCCGAAAATCGTATGTATAAAAAGTAACTTTATTGTGAACGAATACGTGAAAACGATTTTAAAATGCAGGAAAAGCATAAAGGGAAACAGAACCATTATTTTGATTTTATTGATACGGGATGTTGAATGCACTTTTACCGACAATGACGGTTAACCACCCCGGTGCTGACGCACCACCCCTCCAAAGAGGGGAATTTATACCGCATAATCGTGATTTTATCGATACGGGATGTTGAATGCACTTTTACCGACAATGACGGTTAACCACCCCGGTGCTGACGCACCACGCCTCCAAAGAGGGGAATTTATACCGCATATTCGTGATTTTATCTTATTATAGGTTTTACGAATGCATTTTTCCTGACTTTTCCGGACCTTATAAATTTGCGCATAAAAACAGCAGGGAATACTCTGACGGGTATGCCCTGCTGCGGTGCTGCCGGGATTAAAATCAGACGGCGCGCTTTATAATATTTATGAAATCAAACCGGACCGACGGGGGCAGAGAGTCAGCCTTCGCTGTCCCAGTCGATTTTATCGAGCACCCATCCCGTCAGTTCGCTCAGGGACGGATGGATGACCATGGATTCGTTTACCGGCGAATAGGTGCCCAGATCGGGACACATGATGCGCAGTTCGCGAATCTCCGGTTTGTTCCTGCCGAAAATACCCGGTTTGTTTTTAACGCATTTATGCTCCGAATTCATCAGATAGACAAAGGGTTGCAGTAAAATCGCCGCATAAGGTCCTACGATATGAACGCCGAAGATTTTTTTGTCTTCGCCCACGAGGATCTTTACAAAGCCGTCGTCGTTTTTACGGTGCGAGTAACCCATGGCGATACCGCCCACGACTTCGGAATAAAAATTAACGCCCTTCCAGTATTTCAGCCCTTTCGCTTTCACCTCGCGTTCGGTCATACCGACATGCGCAACCTGAGGCGACGTAAAGACCGCCCATGGAACCGACGCATAGCTCACGTCTTTTTTCTTTTTATCGCCGGAGAACAAATTGTGAGCCAGAATTTCCGCTTCACGATTCGCTTTGTGCCTGAACTGATACCTGCCGTTTATATCCCCGAGCGCCCAGACGTTTTTCTGTGAGGTCTCGAGAAATTCGTTCGTTATGATCCAGCCTTTCGGGTCGACTTTCACACCCGTGTTTTCAAGCTTCAGCAGATCCGCATTCGAGACGATCCCCGACGCCATAAAAATCTCGTCGCATACGATCTCTTTTTTCAATCCCGAGGAGACATCTTCGATCACGACGGTTTTGCCCGTCTCGTTTTTCGAAACGGATACCGCCTTTGACCCCGTATACACGCCGATGCCGTTTTCGATAAACTGTGTTTTGACGAATGCGCTGATCTCCTCTTCTTCCAGAGGCAGTATACGGCTGCTCATCTCGACGACCGTCACTTTGGTGCCGAATGCGGAAAATATATGCGCGAATTCCGCACCGATCGCACCGCATCCGACGATTACAAGACGCTTCCAGGGTTCGGAGGGATACTTGTCACCGAAAAATGTTTCGGGAATGACATAACCCACCTCCTCCAGTCCGTCAACCGGAGGAATAAAAGAGCGGGCACCGGCGGCGATGATAAATTTCAAGCCCTCGAATTCCTCGTAGTATTTGCCTTCGGGCGACCTTACCCTCATCGTTTTCGAATCGATAAATTCGCCGGTCCCCTTATAGACAGTCAGATTGTCCGCATTGGACAGGCTCTTCTCGATGTTTTCGGTATGATTGATCTGCTTCCACATCCTGTCCGAAATTTTCTGCCAGTTGACAGCGGGAGCCCCGAATTCAAGGCCCACATCCGCCGCTTTCTGCGTTTCGCGGATCATGTCCGCCGGATAAACCAGCATCTTTGAAGGAATGCAGCCCTTCGTCAGACAGGTGCCGCCGAATTTCGATTTTTCGACAAGCGCGCATCTCATTCCGTTCTGCAGCGCCCCTTCGATCAGCATAAGACCGACGCCGCTTCCGATCACCACAAGGTCGTATTTTCTCATTTCTACCCCTTTCCGGACCGATACGCAAACCTTACCGGCATAGCGGGAAAGCATTTTCGGTACCGGCCTGTTTAACAAATCCTTTATTCGTATACCTGAATTATTATCGGAACGATCAATACAATTATAGCATAAACGGACGATTTGTCAATAAAACAAAGCGATTAAAATAACCTCTATTGACATGCGGTTTATAAAATGATACAATTATTCTTATCCACAATCAGAGAGTCAGAGAGGATATAACGATATGATGAAAAGAATCGCAGCACTTTCTGCGGCATTCCTGCTGTTATCCGTATTCCTTGCCGCGTGCGCCGATGAAATCGCCGGCGGCGGAGACGTTACGCAAGGCACAGAGGTGACAACGGCTCCGCAGCCTGTCGAAACAACGGCGGACGACCTGCCGTATAAGAGCGCCGATTATGAAGGATATTCATTCAAACTGCTCGTACGGGGAACACCCTACGGATTCTGGGAATCCAACGAAATGTTTGCCGAATCGATCGACGGCGAACCGCTGAACGACGCCATATACAAACGCGCCGCGGATATCGAGGAAATGTACAACGTCAAAGTGGAGCTGATCAAATCGACGGGAACGGTCGCCGCGGACGCCATCAAGGTGATCCAGGCGGGAGAAGACGCATACGACATGATGCTGGGCGCGTCGAGCGACGCCTCCACTCTGGCGACCAACAACACGCTGCTTGACCTGAACGAAGTCGAAGGGCTGAACCTCGACATGCCGTGGTGGGACCAGGCGGCAAACGCCGGAATGTCGATCATGGGAAAACTCTATTTTACCACAGGTGAAATTTCCACGGACCGCTACCGCGCGACCGAAGCCATCCTGTTCAACAAAGTCATGCTCGAGGAATACAATCTCGACAGCCCGTATGACCTGGTACGCGGCGGGACTTGGACGCTGCCGAAGATGCTCGAGATGAGCCGGGGCGTTTCGGCCGACCTGGACGGCAACGGTAAATTCGACGAAAACGACAAATACGGCATGATCACCTATACAAACGTGGTGACAAGCGGCATATTCGCTTCGGGCATTCATTACAACACCAAAAACGCCGAAGATCTTCCGGAACTGACCTTCTATAACGAGAGAACGGTGAATGTGGTCGAGGAATATATCACCTTTATGACCGACAAGGAACTCTGCTTCGACTGGGCGAATTATTATCATCTGGCGGCAGACCCGAATACAAACGTGGGACTGATCATATTCCAGGAGAACCGGGGGCTGTTCAATTATAACGGGATCCACGCGGTACCCAATCTGCGCAATATGTTTTCCGATTTCGGAATCGTTCCGATCCCGAAATACGACGAAGCGCAGGACGGCTACTATTCATGCGCGAACAATGTGGCCTGCCCGTTCCTCATGATCCCGAAAACCGTAGCCGAAACCGCCCGCGCGGGCGTCCTGACCGAAGCCATGGCGCGCAAGGGAAGAGAACTGACCAAAGTGGCATTCTATGACATCACGCTCAAAGACAAAGCGTCGCGCGACGAGGACTCCAAGGAAATGCTTGATATCGTATTTGACAACATGGTTTACGACGTCGTGTTCTTCTTCAATTTCGGAGACATCGGCAATCTCGCCAACACGATGATGGGCGCGAAAAAAACGGACCTTGCCTCCTATTACACCAAATACGAAGCGAGAATCGTCACCGCCATGGATAAATTCATAGGCGAAATCACGGGCTGAAACAATAAAACAACAAACGGCACAGGTCAGAAACCATGCCGTTTTTCTATTGTATCCAGCTCCGGCCGGTCTTAACACCGCTGAAAAAACACGCGGCGTTCCCCGAACCCGCTTTCCCACCCGGTCCGGCCTTCAGCTGTGAATCGGACATCAACGCAGCCGTCTACATCCGGGAGCCGAAGGGAATACGCTTACGATCAGCGGTAAAACCGAAGAGCTGCTTATCATCGAAGTTTAAACCAAACATACAAAATCCGACACAGAAAAAACAAAAAAGGAATCTGTTTTGAAACTGCTGAACACACGAAAAAAGCGGCGCC
The DNA here is from genome assembly GCA_964628455.1 of uncultured Lachnospiraceae bacterium. Lineage (GTDB taxonomy): Bacteria > Bacillota > Clostridia > Oscillospirales > CAG-272 > JAQVWU01. The sequence goes on along the minus strand of CAZVPD010000041.1, from coordinate 19,374 downwards.
TTGCTGTTCTGACCGCGGCCATGGTCCTTCTCTGTATCGCGGCAGGCCTTGCCGCGGTCCGCTTCCTGTTTCTCAAAAACGAAACATCCGAATATAAAGACGCGGCTGCCCGCATCGAGACGCTCTTCGCCGGCGGAAAGATCACAGACGAAAAAGAACTGACTCCGGCGGACGGAAGCCTGACGGAATACCTGTCCGATATTATCTTCGGCAAAAAGACGGACGGCGATATCGATGTGAAAAACGCATATAAGCTGATAGCTATGCTCTGCGCACGGATGGATGCCGGCTCCGTTCACCTGCCGGCGCGCCTGTTCGAGGGGCGCGACGCGGTGACCGGCGCGGGGCTTTACGAATTCATGCACGTAAACATGACCGAGGAAAGCGCACAAGCTTTTGCGAAGTCCGTCACCGCACTTTACGCCATGGATGAAAAAATGTACCCACTGTGGCTTACCGCGGCCGCGGACACGGTTCCGGAATTCGACTCCGGCAAAGAGGATTTCACGCTGCCGGTCTATATCCTGAAAGAACCCTCGCAAAGCGAGCCGGAAAAAGACGACCCGTACAGGATCCTCTATATGAACTGCGCCGGATACCTCGACAGATATAAAAACGAGCCGTTCGGCCTGACAGGCTGCGACGGAAGCAGCCTGTATTACCGCGGGGCGAAAGCGGGGCAGATCGGAAGCGCGCTGTATCCGGAATTCGGATACGACCTATACGGCACGGAGATATTCGACCTCATTTTCGGAGGAACACATACAAAGACCGATATGCTTTCCGGACCGGGCGGCGGATTCGGCGTTCATGCCGCGAAAAACGAAGCGGGCGGGCTTGACGTGCTGTACGGCGTATCACCGGGTATTCTGGTACCCGTGAGCTGGCTGTCGGGCTTTAAAGACGCGGCGGAAGCTTCCCGGCTGCTGTTTTTCAACGCGGTCCCGAAAATAAAAACACCCGAACCGGCAGAAGACGGCTTTGACCTGTCCGCTTACGCGACAGGATATAGCGAGGACCGCGGGCCGGTGACAGACGCTTATATCATTGAACTCATCTGTAATTATTCGCAATACGGAGGGTCGGACGACGCGGTGACAAACAGCATCGTTCTCCCGAAACTGACCGAAAAATCCGCCGCGGCAGACGCAATAAACGCGCGGATCACATCCGATTTTCTTTCGTCCTACGGAATGTACCTCCCATATCTTGCAGCCGGAGACACGGACCATTCGCCCGTCGGGATCATCACAGATTATTCGTATGCGTCGGGAAACGAAACCGAAGTCATCGTCGTCATGACGCACCGCTATGATTTTGTCATGCGGGAATCGGCAGCCGAATTCCGGTGTTATTATTTCAAAGAGGACGGAAAAACAGGAGCAACAATTGAGGACTACCTGCGCAGCCGCAGGGAAGACGGAGGGGGGGAACCCTTCATCATCGGAGGCGATCCCGCCGCCGTCGCGGCACAGCTGAATTCGAAGCAGGTACGGCTTGCCAATTCGGGAAACCGGACGGGAGAGCTCGACGGCTACAGCGTAAAACCCGAAGATATAAAGGGCATATTCCGCAACAACAACACGGGATCTTTCAGGGTTGTAACCGAAGTCGGAGAAGTGCAGTATGTCTTCGAGCTTCCGGCAGGAAGCGACCACGGCCGGGATATCTATTACATGTATGACAACCGGAAATCTCTGCGCGGAGACAATATAACCGCCGCCGTGCTGGTCCGGGACGAGAGCAGATTCGAAATCGCGTGCGACGGCATGCCGCCCCTGCTTGTATGGCTGAGCGAAGACAAAATAGCCTTCACCGAAAAATTATCCGCGACAAGCTGCCGCATAGCCACCGCCCTCCCGGCGGAAAATAAAATCACAGACGAATATATCCTTACATCGGACAGCGTCGCAGCCATATCGGGTATCGACCCGGCCGAGTATTTCCCGGCCGCTTTCGATTTCCTGTCCCTTACGGCGTCAGCCGACGGAAACGCGCTGACAGGCAGATATTACCTGCATTTTGAAAAGAGAGAACCCGAAGGGGCACCGAACGAAGACGGCATTCCCGAAACCTATCGGGTCTACACCGAGATCCGCGAGGGTTATGTGCGGGCCGACCTGATTTCGGGCGAACTGACTTTCATCGACGCGCAGCCGACGGAAATTCCGGCGGAATTCAAAGAGATCGTCATCATTCCGAAAGAGATCGTCGAGAACGGTTTCGCTCCGGAACCGGAAGTGACCGAAACCGACGGCGCCGCGGTCACACTGACCCTTCCCGCCGTGTGGGATACTGACAACGGTTTTCTGTTTTATGACAGCACCAGGACGGAAGAGGGAGGCTATCTTCATAACAAGCGGTTTGAAGGATGCAATCAGCTGATACGCACAGGCCCGGATTTTATCTGGGACAGCGACGTAAACCTGCGCGCGTCCGAGCAATCCGGAGATGAGTTCGCAAACAGCTTCGGCTACGGAAAGGGCAGGGTCTTTGTCACCGCGAACGGATACACAGCCGTCGAATATCCGGGCGTATATTATATTAAAGTATCCGATGAATTCGCTCTGTTCATAAGAACCTATATCTATGAAGAGGACACCGACGGATACGCCGGAATCTTCGGCAAAATCATTGATTCGCTGTCGTTCGCAGCCGGAAATTAAGATACGGAGACACGCACTCCGGTTTAGTGCAGATCAAAGAAATCACAAAAAAACTCCCTTTGCGCGGCAGCCGGACAGAACCGGCCTGCACAAAGGGAGACATGCGTTATCTGCCGCGGAAGAGAAAACAAATCCCGTTTATTCCGCAGCCTGAATCTTTTCGATAAATTTATCGATCGCGGCTACCGTCGCTTTCTGGTTCTTTTCATAGAAGGAAGCGACATCCGTATTGCCGGTCGAGGCGATGGATAAAAAATTGCCGGCCAGACCGCCGAAGTTGTAAACATCACCGAGGTCAAAAGCGCGGTTTGCAAAGATGATATCGAGCATTGCTTCCGATTCCGCATCACGCACGTATTTGCCTTTGAGCGCGGTATCGATATACGCCGGAATGAGCGTGTATTTCGATTCGGCAGCCAGAGCTTCGAGAATAATGCCGGTCCGGTCGATATCAACGGCGGTTTTCGGTATGGTCATAAGACCCGATGTGTGAACGGAAACCATGTTCATATAATTTTCCTGTTCGGCATTGTATTTCGGAATGGGAAGAATACCGAATTCGGTTTCCGAAGCGCGCATTGCGGTGATCCCGTCAAGACGGGTCCAATAGAACAGCCCGTGCCCGTCGGGGAACATTTTTTCAAACAGCGGGTCGTCCACGGGTTTCTGCATCAGGTGCTGGTTGTAAAAGTTTTCTTTGTCATAGACAATTTCGAAAATCTTCATCGCGATGTCGTAGTTTCGCTCATTTTCAAAGGAGATATAGGGCATATCGTCCTCGTCTTTGGAAACGAAAGTACCGCCTCCACCCATATAAAAGCTGGCGGTCACGTCATGTTTGCCTAAAAAGCCGTAGATGTCGTTCCCGTCAATGATGCCGTTGCCGTCAAGGTCGACCGTTTTGCCCTTATACAGTCCCATCATCGCGTCCATCGTCCACTCGCCCTTGCCGACCATTTCATACAGATCGGGGAAATTATAGTCCTGCGCGTATTTTTTATTGAACACGATCGAAGCGGTCGCGTCCTTGTCTATGATATTGATATCGGAAGCCACCAGGTACAGCTTTCCGAGCACAGACAATTTTTCGACCGAGTTCCGGTCCCACCACGGATTATCGAGATCAATGTACGGCACCGTATTAATATCGATGAAGTTACCGCCTGTCAGCAGCCCCGTCACATCGATCATACGGGCATAAACGAGGTCGTATGCATCCTCACCCGCGCTGATAAATTTCTGCGTCATGGAAACGACTTTGTCCTGAGTCTCGTTCTGGATAGAAAAAGTCACATTGTATTTTTCGGTCAGACTCATGTTGCGCCTGTAGACAGCGTCGTTTATGGGATCTCCGTTTTCAACTTCGGCATAAATATCCTTGTTCCTGCGGGTATCCCAGCCGGTCACATACCAGTGGAGTACTTTGAAAACATATCCTTCGAAATCATCCTCGGGAAGTTCAGGGTATATCCTCGTATCCTCGGCCTCCGTTTCGGCCGCAGTCCCCTCGGGGGCTGCTGTTGTGACAGCGGCCTGACCGTCATCCGCCGCGGCGCAGGATACAAAACCAACCATCATCAGCACGGTCAAAAAAAACGCGCCGATCTTTAATAACTTACGGTTCAGCATAAAATTTTATAGCTCCTTCATCCGAATTTATTCCGGCCGTTCCCGGCAAAAACGAACGCAAAACTCCGTTTTGTGTGGAACATTACCAACCATTTAATTATAACATGATTCGGGATCAAAGTCAAGAAGCGAGATTTTTCTGCGTCGAACAGACCAGTCCTTCTGTCCGAATTCTTAAGTAAAAACAGGAATTTTATTTTTGTTCAAATCATAACATTGCATTTTTTTCATCCGTGCCGTATAATCAGATATCACATAAAAAAACCGACCAGACATAAAGAAAGGATGATCCGGATGTCAAAAGATAAAACAATCAAGGAACTGCACGCCAGAGAAATATTCGACTCCAGAGGAAATCCCACCGTAGAAGCGGAAGTGACGCTTGCCTGCGGCATAAAGGGCATCGCTTCCGTTCCGTCCGGAGCTTCCACAGGCATATACGAAGCGGCAGAACTGAGAGACAACGATAAAAAGAGGCTGTCGGGGAAAGGCGTCCTGAAAGCCGTCGAAAACGTGAACACAGAGATATCCGACGCTTTGACCGGCTCCGATGCCGCCATGCAGGATCAGGCGGACAGGATAATGACGGAACTCGACGGCACGCAGAACAAATCCAGACTCGGAGCAAACGCCATTCTGGCCGTTTCCCTCGCATGCGCCAAAGCCGCAGCCGCCTATTATCAGATGCCGCTCTACCGGTATATCGGAGGATGCGGCGCAAAGGTGCTGCCGGTCCCCATGCTCAATATACTCAACGGCGGCGCGCACGCTTCGAATAACATCGATATTCAGGAATTCATGATCGTACCCGTAGGCGTACCCGATTACACCGCCGGTTTCACCCGCTGCGCCGAGGTTTTCCACAGCCTTAAAAAAGTGCTGGCTTCCAAGGGCCTGTCCACCGCGGTCGGAGACGAAGGCGGATTCGCACCCGACCTCGATGACGACGAGGAAGCGCTGAAAATGATCCTCTCGGCCATCGAAGCGGCGGGAGCCGTGCCCGGCAGGGACTTTATGATCGCGATCGACGCCGCTTCAAGCGAATGGCAGCTTGAAGACGGGACCTATCTGCTCCCGAAAAAAAACAAAGCCTATACACGCAGCGGCCTGATACAATACTGGGAAGATCTGGCGGGCAGATACCCGATCATTTCGCTCGAGGACGGGTGCGCCCAGGATGACTGGGAGGGCTGGGAAACCCTGACCGAAAAACTGGGCAAAAAACTGCAGCTTGTCGGGGACGACCTTTTTGTCACGAACACCGACAGACTGAAAAAAGGCATCCGGTCGGGAGCCGCAAACTCGATCCTTATCAAACTCAATCAGATAGGCACACTTACGGAAACCCTGGACGCCATACGCATGGCGCACCACGCGGGCTATACGGCGGTCATCTCACACCGTTCGGGCGAAACCGAGGACACCACGATCGCCGACCTTGCCGTCGCGGTAAACGCGGGGCAGATCAAAACCGGCGCGCCCTCCCGCAGCGAGCGGGTCGCCAAATACAACAGATTGCTGCGGATCGCAGACGAACTCGGTAAATCCCAGATTTTTCCGGGAAGGAACGCCTTCGCAGGAAAATAAAAGGAGTCCGGGGGTACTTGCATTTTCCGGACAAAAGCGTTATAATACAGACAGGTTCACAAAATAAATACTTTTAATACGGGAGGGATTTTATGCTTACAAAAAAAGTTGCGGATCTGCTCAACACGCAGATCAACAAAGAATTTTATTCGGCCTATTTATACCTGGCTTTTTCCAACTATTACGAGGAGGAAGGCCTTCACGGATTTGCCAACTGGTATAAAGTACAGGCCATGGAAGAACGCGACCACGCGCTGCTGTTTTTACAGTATATGCAGAACAACGCCTCCAAAGCAGTCCTCGAGGCCATAGACAGGCCCGAAAACATATTTGAAACGAAAATGGCGGTGCTTCAGAGCGGACTTACACACGAGCAGTATGTCACTTCGCTGATCCACAATATTTATGACACCGCATACACGGAAAAAGACTTCAGGACCATGCAGTTTCTGGACTGGTTCATCAAGGAACAGGGCGAGGAAGAAAAAAACGCCGAGGACCTGATCAGGAAAATGGAGCTTTTCGGCAGCGACACAAAGGGGCTCTATATGCTCGACAACGAACTCGGCACAAGGGTTTACGCTCCCCCGAGTCTGGTGTTATAAGAAGATACCGCCATCAGGCGTATGCATTTCGATGAAAAGCCAAAAGAAAAAGCGGAAGGGCGCAGACTCAAAGCGGCCTTCCGCTTTTCTCATCCCGCCCGAAGCGGCGGAGAGCAGGCAGGCGGTAAAAACGATTGACATCATCGGATAAAAATGCTATACTCAAAAAAAACAACTGCACGAGGTATTCTCATGACACTCAACGAAGCCATGCGGAAAAACGCGGAAAACGCGCGGGAGGAACTGCGCCTGCATCCCGTAATGGGCAGATTCTGGAACAGGATCACGCTGATCTTAAAAGGAAGCACGGCGCGGGGGTATACCGACCGGTATTCCGACGTCGATTTTGTCGTTTTCTGCGATGCCCCGGCCAAAGCCGAGATCACGCAGGCATATAACGAAGCGAAGATCCAGCAGCGCGAGGACGGTGTTTTTCAGCCGCTCTACTGCTGCCCGGGGCATTACAATCTCGACCTGTATGACGACCTCCGCCGTCATTTTGCGGAATACGATATGGAACAGGTTTTCGAATATACGAACATCACGGTCATGCACAAAAACGACGATAGATACGAACAGATCCTGAGCGAAGGGATGAAGAACCTGTTCTCAAACCCGCATTCTCTTATACGGCGCAAATATTTCGATCTCTGCCTTTACGACAACTGGATGCGGCAGCCGCTGCTCAGAGCCGATAAGAGCGCAGCCCTGCTGTACTGCGCGAGTGTGCTGCGGTTTGCCTGCCATCTGTTCTTTTTATTAAAACGAAAAGCGTATCCCTGCGACAAGTGGCTTTTCTATTATTTCCGCGAACTCGATGTTCCGGAGAGCATAAAAGAGCTTGTTTTAAATTATCACAGCGTTTCAGGGCATATCAACGGGCTTACACCGGACCTTGAACTGACCGGATACCCGCAGTATGCACAGTCGCAGGAAATACTCGCACGCATACGGGAAACACTTAAAGAAGAATACGGGAACGAGCTCTGGATCGATCAGTGGTACACATTTGTATAGAAATGCGTCCGGCCGGCATTCCGGAGCACTTCATCCGTCCGTGCACGTCCTGAAGAAGGCAGCCGTATACCGCCGGAGAAGAAAAACCCCGTTTTTGATATTTCCGCAAGACCTTGTCATCATCCTGCATTTATGCTATAATAAGACATGAGTAAAACCGGACGCTATGGTCCGGCATAAAAAGACAAAAGACAGGAGTGACCCTATGAAATCCATTGAATTTGCCATTAAGATGGAAAACGACGGCGAAAAGTATTACAGGCGGCAGGCCGGAATCAATTCGGCCAACAACCTGTATACCGTATGCATGATACTGGCAGAGGAAGAAAAAAAGCACGCGCTGCTCCTGGCCGACCTGAAAAACAACACGGCGGAGGTTCCGGGAGAAAAGGACCCGCTGTCCCGGTTAAAAAGCATCTTTAAAAATCTCGAAAACTTTAAAAGCGAGATCAACGAACTGCCGACTCAACTGGAATTCTATACGATGGCTCAGGAAAAAGAAAAGGAAAGCATCGAATTATACCAAAATTTTTTATCGGGAGCAAAGTCAGAGACCGAAAAAAAATTATTCGAATACCTGATCGGGCAGGAAAAAAGGCATTACGACATCCTCGATGAGCTGATCGTACGGCTGAGCCACGCCGAGGACTGGGTCGAAAGCGCCGAGTTCGGATTATGGAGCAACAGGGGCGAGTATTAAACACATCATCACGGCATATCCATACGGAAAAGCAGGAGACACAGCTTCCGATCCGAAGCAATGTCCCCTGCTTTTCTTCCGTCTTCGGGATAACCCATAAATATTATTGACAAAGCGTTTGCTTTATTCTATAATCTGTTCTGACAAGTGAAGAAACCATGACGGTTTATTAAATAAACATTTGGGGGCTGTCCGATGAAAAGCAAAACGACGCACCGCGCCTGTCTTATTCTCTTTGTGCTGGTCTGCTTCATGCAGATCGCATCCTGTTCGGCAGAAACGGAGACAGGCGGGGCAGGAACAGAGGCAATCACATCCGTTATCGCGGAAACCACCCATGCGGACCCTTTTGACGCTCTTGCGGCAAACGCGCCCGACCTCGAAGGGCTGACGCTGAATTTTCTGACCCGGCCGCTCGGAACCGCCGTTTACGTTATCTTCACGGATATCTGCGCCGGCGAAACGACGGGAGAACCGCTGAACGACGCTATCTATTTACGCAATCAGCGCGTGGCGGAAAAATACAACGTCAAGTTCAGCTGGTCGGAAGGCGACGCCTCCCATGTGCAGAAGACGGTCCTGGCGCAGGAAGACGCATACGCTTTCATCAACATCGCTTTGAACGGCCATATCTCACTCGCCAATTCCGGACACCTGACCGACCTCCATACAATCACCGCCCTTGACCTTGCTCAGCCTTATTGGGATGCGAACTGCAGCCGGCTTATGTCGGTCTGCGGAAAGCTGTATCTGGCGATGGGGGAAATCAACACCATGGACGACCGGTATACCTGGTGCTACTATTTCAATCAGGCACTCGCGTCGGATTACGGCCTTGAAAGTCCGTATGACGCGGTCCTCGACGGGACATGGACATTTGAAAAAATGCAGGCGGCAGCCCAAAGCACAGCAGGCGACATCAACGGCGACGGTACCATGAATCAGGAGGACAGCTGGGGGATACTGAGCGAGGATTACGGATTTTACCTTACCGTCCTCGGTTCGGGACTGCGCTGCGTTGAAAAAGACGAAGAGGACAAGCCTGTATTTTCAATGAACAACGACAGAATGATCTCCGCGCTCGAGAAAGTCCACGCCATTTACGGCAACGAAAACGTGACATTTCTCGCGGAGAAATGGAATTCCATCGCATCCAAAAACGTCTGGAGCGAGTATATATACCCTATGTTTATGAACAATCAGGCGCTTTTCTTTATGGGCCACCTGGACCTGGCCACAACCACCTTCCGCGATATGGAAAACGCCTACGGCATCATTCCGACACCCAAACTCGACGAGGATCAGGAAAACTACTGGTGCAGCGGCACGGAACACGGAATGACGGCCATCAGCATACCGGTGACCCATACGGGTTACGAGACCACAGCGTCCGTGCTGGAGGCCATGGCCGCGGCGTCGGTCACAACGGTAACGCCCGCGTATTACGAAACCGTTCTGATCAGCAAAGGGCTTCGGGACGAACAGTCACCCGTCATGCTTGAGATCATCATGAATTCGAAGACATTCGACCTCGGGTTTTTAAACAACTGGGGGGGCAGCCAAGCGCTGTGCTCCGGACTTAAATCAGCCGGCGGCAAATTCGCCTCGGTCATCGCGGCAGCCGAAGAGAAGATTATAAAGGGACTCGAAACGGTCGCGGCGGAATACGAAAACCGCTGAGCGTCGGTTTCCCGAACTGTTTAAACATAAAAAAAAGGAAGTACAAGCCATGAAAGCAGTCCTTTCAATCCTTGCGGCGCTTCTGATCATCCCGGCCTTATCCGGCTGCGCCGCAGACGCGGAGGAAAACGCAGATGCCGGAATAACAACGACCGAAACCGCTGCGGCCGAGGAAACCACCGCCGGACTCGAAGCTCCCGACTTACCCGAAACCGATATGGAAGGGAAAGTTTTTACCGTCTACACGCAGAGCTGGTATGACTACGCCCCCCTCCAGATCACCGACATCATAACCGAGGAGCTCAACGGAGACAGCTTCAACGACGCCGTTTTTAACCGCAATATAAAAATCGAACAGACGTATAACTGCAAGATCGAGGTGATCGAAAGCAGCACAAGCATCGATACAGGTCTGAGCCAGTTCACCAAAACCGCTCTGGCCGGCGACGACGCCTACGATTTTTCGATCATGCGGGGCATTCAGTACATCAAGCTGGTCACGTCGGGAGCTCTCACCGAATTATCCGAAATTCCCCATGTCGACCTGAATAATCCCTGGTGGGACAGAGGATTTCAAGAGGCGATGTCGATAAAAGGGAAAAATATCGCCGCTGTCTCGGATATCACCATGAACGGATATCTGAGTACATTCGTCGTTTTCTTTAATAAAGACCTTATCGCGGACTATAATCTCGAGGACCCGTATGGCCTTGTCACCGGCGGGACATGGACGATCGACAAGCTGTACGCCATGTCCAAAACAGCTGCCGCAGACCTTGACTCCGACGGCAAATATACGAACGCGGACCGGTACGGTTTTACCTATATCGACGACGTCCCGCAGGCACTGCTCAACAGCTTCGGCATCCGCATGGCGGAACTCAACGCCGAGGGAACACCGGTGATCACCATCACCAATGAGGAAGCATACGGCAAGATGCTGCATCTGAGCGAAATCCTCGAAGATCTGACGGTCTCATTCAACTGCCACGCGCGCAGCAAAAACGCCAATCTCGACGAAGCCGGCATGTTTGTGGACGGACGCGTCCTGTTCAATATGGGAGGCATATACTACGGCCCGGAAATGCGGGAAACCGAGAACGATTACGGCCTGATCCCCTACCCGAAATACAACGAAGAACAAAAAGAATATTATATGCCGACCCTGTCGGTATGCATGGCCTATGTCGCCGTACCCGTGACAAACCCCGACCTTGAAAACACGGGAATTTTTCTCGAATACTCCGGATACCTGGGACGCCGTGACCTGCTGCCCGCGTTTTATGACACGCTTCTGCAGCGCAAGGTGGCGCGGGACGATACGTCGGGAGAAATGCTGGATCTGATCTTCAAATACAGATTTTACGATACGGGACTGCTTTTCGATTTCGGCGGATCCGCGAACAAAATACGCACCATGTACCACAGTCTTAACAGCGATTTCGCTTCGGCTCTCGCAGCCCTTGAACCGAAAATAGAAGAAAGCATCACAAAATTAATGGACGAGATGCAGAAATAAAATAAAAAAACCGGGGATCCGTTTTGCGGCGTGATCCCCGGTTTTTTTAACGGTTTTTCAATATATCCTCTTTCAGCTTTTCAAGATTCGAATCAATCTGTTTTTCCAGTTTTGCGATGCGCGACGCCATGTCGAAACTGCCGGCCTGAACCATGTATCTCATCTCAAGCAATACCCATTTTGTGTAATCAAGGCAAACACATGCGAAATCCATATCGAATCCTTTGCGGATGATATCAAGCATTTCGGCGGATTCATCATCACGCGAATATTTCGTTTTCAAAGCGACATCGTAATACGCGGGAACCACTTTTTTATAGCTTTCGGCATTCAGCGCGGCCGTTATAACTGCGGACATCTCGCCGTCGGAGACGACAGACGGAATTGCGAAGGTGCCGTATCCCGTTTTGGAAAAAGTCTCGTATTTTTTCTGCTGCTCATCGTATTTCGGATAAGGTATGATCCCGAAATCGGTTTCCATCGTTCTGTAGACTTCCGAACTGTCGAGAAAATCGGTAAAGAACAGACTGCGGTCTCCCATAAACATAGGCTGGAGCGTATCGGCAAGTTTTCCTTCATCGATCGCGTAAACCCCTGTTCCGGTGACGAGATCAAAAACTTTTTCGGAAACCGACAAAGTTCGGTTCATCTGAAGCGGCAGATTAAAAACGGGAAAGTTCTCCTCATCCATGACTGTAATCGGCATATCACACGAAATCCAAAAATTATCGATGCAGTTGCCTGTTGTTGTGATCAGGCCGTACAGATCGGCGCTGTCGAACAAACCGTCGCCGTTTAAATCCCGAGTGATTTCACGGCTGATCTCCGCGAGTTTATCGACCGTCCACTTTCCGTCCATGACGATATCATACGGATTTACAATATTTAAATCGGCAGCCAGCTGTTTGTTGAAATAGATAACGAGCAGTCCTTCCCACAGCATAAGCGTATAATCACCGACAACAAACTCAAGATTGCCGCCCACGTTCAGTTCCCTCTGCGAGGACTGTGCCCACCACGGCTGCGAAAAATCAATGAAATCCATTTCATTCCAGTTAAGAAAATAACCGTTTCCGAGAAGGTCCGATATGGCGCAGTTGCCCTCGATCAGATCATAGGAATCGTCCCCGGCCTGAACAACGGATCTGATCGCATTTTTAAACGCTACCATATTGGTCCAGGTGCCGTCCATCACAGCATAATCCATTTTGATATTAAACCGTTCTTCCACAGCCAGATTGCGCGCATAAACGGCGTCATTTACGATCTCTCCGTTTTCGGACCCGATAAAATACTGTTCTTTCACTTCCTCACGGCAAAACAGCGTAAACGTATCTCCGAAAAAGTCGCGCCCGGGAAGTCCGTCCGGGATATCTCGCGGATCGGTTTCGGCAGTCGTTTCCGCCGTGGTCCCGGCGGTGCCGGCTGTTTCGCCGACGGACCCCTCCGCGCAGGAACCGAAAACAGGCAGCAACAGAAGCAGGCACAGCATCAAAGAAACAAATTTTTTACCCATCCTTTATGACTCCTGTTTCTTTATGTTAAAATAAACCGTATACTCTTCATCCGTTATATCGTAAAGACGCTTAAACCTGACCGTATTGTCCGAGCTTCTCCATGAAAGGTCCTCTTCCGCGCACGTTTCTTCTTTGAATAAAACCGCGTCTTCCAGCGTTTTTTCACCGCCGAGACCTGCCAGAACAACAGGTCCGTACATAAAAGCAACGCGTTTATCCTCACCGCCCATAGGTATGACTGTAATTTTTCTTTCCATCACGACCATGATCCTCCGGTCCGTTCCGATATCGTCAAGAGTTATATAACCGTCTCCGGCGGCTAAACACTCCCGGCTGTCTATGGTCATCCTGTCCGTCCACCAGGGCAAACGCAGTTTAACCGTGCTGATATCACCGTTATTGCCGCGGACCGACAGAGAATACCGCGATTCGTCCTGCACAAGCTCAACAAGTGAAACAAACGCATTCCCGACCTTTCCTTCAAACGGAATATACTGCGTCAGGTATAATACAGTGCCGTCCGTATAAAGGATCCTGCTCCCATAAGTCATATGCGCCTGCACCTGTGTGCCGTTGCAGCAATACATGCTGTCGGTGAGACTGCTCCAGTTTTTCTTCGCGCCTGCGCGGTGGGGCAGAAAATACGTATTTGCGCCCGTATACCGGTTCTGCTGCGTCAGAAATCCGTTGTAATACGCACGCTCGATATAATCGGCGTATTCCTTTTTCCCTTCGGCGCGGTACAGATATTCCGAAAGCCTGACCATGTTATAAACCGTGCAAAATTCCTGGTTCATGTCGGAGTCCTTACCCCTGATATCCTCCATCCAGATCTCACGGTCGTTGGCGGTTCCGGAAGCAAGACAGGGCCTGTCTTCAACAACATTTTTCCAGAAAGCTTTTGCCATATTGAAATATTTCATGTCGCCGGTGACTTCATATGCGCGGGCAGCCCCGATCGCCTCGGGTATCGTGGTGTTCGCATGCATAAACGAAACGCTGCGCGTCCCTGCCGCGAGGGCGTCGAGCAGTTCGTGACGGCAGTATATTTCGAACAGTTCACGGTATAACTCTTTGCCTGTCAGTTTATACAGGTCGCAGAAAACTTCCATCATGCCGCCGGTTTCCCATTTGAGCATCTGCACACGCTGTCCGGCGGTAAAACGGCCGCACCAGGTATAAATCCATTCCGCGGCGGTTTCCGCGGCTCGGAGAGCCGCCTCATCCCCCGTAAACTTATAGGCGTCCACCAGCCCCATCAGGGTCTTGTGCAGCACATACTGAGGCGCCCACACCCACTTATCCTTCATAATCCACTCAAGGTACAATTCGGGAATCGAAAAGCACCATCCGTCCAGATGCTCCCTGCCGCAGAGCTCAAGTTCGGCCGTCATAAAGGACAGGCGGGGAACAAGGGACATATCCCTGTCATACGCGGCAGCCATCGCGCACGCGGACATATAATGACCCGTGAAACACCCCCTTACCTGCACGTCCGGTTTTTCCCATCCGCCGTAAAAGTCAACGCATTTCCCGGAATTATTGTTTGAAGTCAGCCCCGCTTCGATGTAATAATTAACCAGCAGCCGCGCGGGGTCGAGAGACTCAAGATAACGCTTGTTCAGTTCCATCCTCTGTCTGAAAATACTCTGCCCGCATTTTACCACAACAGCCTTCAACATACTTCTTTACCTCCGCCGTCCGTATATAAATATTTATATAAATCATATGCCTCATGAAAATAACCGAGATTTTCGGGCGGGAAAGGCATTCCCTGGTCTATCGCGCAGAAATACCCGCCTTTTTCCCCCAGTATTCCGATCGATTTTTTTACCCCGGCGAATATCTCCTCCCTTGTGCCCCCCGCGATGACCGCGCTGCTCACCCCGCCGTGCAACGCGATTTTCTTTTCGCAAAGCTTTTTCAGCAGAACGAAATCATTTGCGGAAGCCTGAACGGGATTGAGAACATCGACACCGAGTCCGATAAACACAGGTATCAGATCCGTGATCTTTCCGCAGCTGTGGAAACTGATCTTCACATTCTTTTTTTTGTAGAAATCAAAAAGCCGTCTGTATTCGGGCACGAAAAATTCTTCAATCATCGTTCTGTCCATCAGCAGAGTGTGCTGCATGCCCAGGTCGTCGCTCATGGAAACAAATTCGACGCCGGCGCGGACATAATGCTCCGCGACCGAAAGTTGAAAATCCATGATCCTGCGGAGAACCTCCCGCGCGAATTCCGGTTCCGTATGCATATAACACATGAAATTTTCCATCCCGACCAGCATATATGCCTTTTCCCACAGCGTGTCCCGGTGACTTCCGCATAAAAAAGCGTCGCTGCCCCCGACAAAGGATCCGGCTTTCCTGTAAAGCTTGTCCGTGATCACCGGGTCGCCCGGATCGGGGAATTTATATGTTTTAAGCGCACCGGTTTCCGCGAGAGGATGCCCGCAGGGCATACCCATCATGCCGCCGAATTCTTTTTTCCAGCGGACACCGAAGACATCGGTCCATTCCGTACCGGCGGCGCCCCATTCATCGCCGTCCGGACCCTGATGGTCACACCCGAAATAGGATATGCCATACAGCGGAAGGCCCGGGGGAACAAAGTCCGTTTTTTCATAAGCAAGCGTTTTCAGCGTTCGTTCTCTAGCTGTCATAAAATATTCCTTTCAGGATCATGCAAAAAATCATCTCGGCGGCTGATAACGCGAGGGGGAGCGGATCCGGGCGGGGGTAACGAGGGGGCGCGATGCCGATCGGGAGTATATTCGAATCCT
>CAZVPD010000041.1:0-3659 GCA_964628455.1 uncultured Lachnospiraceae bacterium | reverse complement strand
GGAGAGGGCGCCGGCTTAAGAGCGAATCCTCAGGCGCCTGCGGGCGCCAGCTCCTTTGGTAAAGGAGCCTACGAAGACAGCTCCGATAACGAATCCTCCGGCGTCTGCGGGCGCCGGCTACGAAAGCGAATCCTCAGTCGCCTGCGGACGCCAGCTCCTTTGGTAAAGGAGCCATTACGGGGTTGAGTATGGATAGAGGGTGAGGATCGAAACCTCGCGCACCGTTTAGGAGCGAATACGGACGGGGGTAACAAGGGAGCGCGATGCCGATCGGGAGTATATTCGAATCCTCAGGCGCCTGCGGGCGCCAGCTCCTTTGGTAAAGGAGCCATTACGATGGGTACAGATAGGGGATGAGGTATATGAGAATTGGAGTTTTAAATTATCAGAGTTCGTCGCGGCGGATGATTTCATTCTGAGCGCTCGGGCACATATCGACGAAAGCCGCGCTGTATCCGGTTATACGGACCATCAGGTCTCTGTAATTTTCGGGATGAAGCTGCGCGTCACGCAGCTCCGAGGTGTCCGCTACGCTGACCTGCAGCTGCATGCCGCCGCGCTCAAAGTATGTATCGGCAAGGACAATAAAAAGGTCGAGTCCGGTTTCGCCGGCAAACAGCTTTTTTGAAAGCCGCAGATTCAACGCGCCGGAGCAGATGCGGTCAAACGGGAGTTTTGAAACGGAATTCAGCAGGGCTGTCACGCTTTCCGCACAGCCGGCGGTCGGGGAGAGATTCTCACTCAGAGGAGCGCCTTTTCGGCGGCCGTCGGGGGACGCACAAAGGTCGGCACCCTCACGGATATGTCCCATATCCGTAATGGTCACGCCGAATGAAATGACATCTTTCTCTCCGCGCTCGTTCAGCGATTCCTCTTCCAGGACATCCTGCAGAAGAGTCATAAGCCGGGCGGCGTTTTTA
Source organism: uncultured Lachnospiraceae bacterium (assembly GCA_964628455.1). GTDB lineage: Bacteria > Bacillota > Clostridia > Oscillospirales > CAG-272 > JAQVWU01. Next base: position 2,739 of record CAZVPD010000041.1, on the reverse strand, counting down.
TCGGCGGCATCATCGTCCGTGCCGAATTTCGGAGCTGTCAGGCACTGTTTCAGGATTTTTTCGAACCCGGCAAAGTCGGCTTTCATCGCCGCGGCCAATCCGGCAAAGGTAAAATTCTTTTCGACAAAAACATTTTTTTCGATCGAAGACAGAATATCGGCAGCGGTCGCGATATGGCGCAGCAGCGTATAGACCACAGGATATTTTACAGCCCCGCTGTCCATCGTGTTTCCGTTTTCCAGAACCCCTTCGGTGAAGCAGTCGGTGCAGGATATGCGTTCGGGGGGCTTAAAAACGGCTCCCCTGCGAAAACGGGCGCGATAATTTTCAAAACGCTGTTTTACCGAAGCGCGGAAACTGCAGGCAACGGCGTCAAACAGTTCGTCCATATCCGAAAATTCCCGTTTCGGATCTCCGTCTTTGTCTGTCAGCTCTTCCATGACCATACACGCCAGCGAACCGCCGGCAAAATCCGTCACGCAGTATTTCGCCGGAATATCCGGCCAGTTGCAGCCGTGGACGGTATAACCGGCAGCGTCCCGCGGGTCGATCCCGGCCGAAACAAACGCGGGTATGACGGTCTCGTCGTTGTAAATCAAAACAGAAGCGTTCTGCAGAACCTTACCGCACAGGATACGCCAGACCTTTTCGTTCCTGTCTTTGGTCCGGCGATACACATACACGGGATTTTCATACCTCGGATCGATCCGTTCGGCAAACAACGCGGTCAGAGGATTTTCCCGGCGGTCCTGTCTGCAGCTATAACCGCCGATCACAACATAAGTCGGGGCGTCGTATACATTGTTGCGCCACCAGCCGGTATCGTTTCGGGAACCGCCGCTCATCTGATGCTCGCCGCGTCCGAGGATCAGATTCGTTTTAGCGTTGAAATCATCGATGATCGCGGCAGCTTTTTCGCTGTCGAGTATGCCGGAGAGCATATCCGACTCATAAAGCGGCAGAAGCAGATCATCGAGCCGGCCGAGAGTCAGCGTAGGACCCATGGCACCCGCGTATACATAGTATACAGTCGCAATAAAAATGACAAGCTGCATCGCTTCGTAAAAAGTGCCGGGCGGATGACCGGCGATGCGATCGCAGATGCCGGCGATCTCCGTCATACCGGCCGCACGTGCCGCTTCCGCGTAGCGGACGATATAACGTCGGTAAGCCTGCAGGAGCAAAACCGCCCCCGTGTAGAAAAGCAGCGTTTTGCCGTCCTCCCCCGCAAGGGTCCGGCGGTCACGTTCGCATTCCGCCTGTTCTATACAGCCGGAAATACCGGCCGAAAGGATCTTTTCCCAGTCAAGCGTAATATGACCGCCTTCAACCATGAAAGGGGGCCGGTTTTTTCCGTGAAACCCGCGTAAAAACGCCTCTTCATCCTCATCGGGGACATGGTCATCAAAACGTCCCAGTAAAATATCATACTCCCTGAGGGACAGGGAAGCCCGTCCGACAACATACTGCAGCCCGAATCCCAGTTTGAGGGGCTGGGGAAGTGTGCCGTATAAATCATAAGCCTCGTCAATCAGCTTCCAGCGTTCAACGAGCGAGCTGTTTACCGGTTTGTTTCGAAGCATATCCAGTATTTCAGCTTTCATCAAAGCCGCTTTTTCCGTGTATGTCATAGGACCTCCAGACCTTTCCGCGTTAAAAAATCCCTGATCGTGGCTATAACGCCGTCATCCGTCTCCCGAAAATCCGAGAGCGTATCAACGATACCGAGCGCATCGTATTTATGCGCGGCAAGCGTATGAAGCTTCAAAAGTTCGACCCGCCTGATCCCCGTCTCGTTCAGTAAAAAATCCGCCGTAAGCCGCATATTCTCCGTCGATGCATTCACGCCTTCCATCACGGGGATTCGTATCAGGACTTCCGCACCGAGGCGGGAAAGCAGTCTGATACTGGAAAGTATATCAAGATTGGATACCCCGGTCATCCGTCTGTGCAGACCGTCGTCCATCGTTTTTATGTCGCACATAAAAAGGTCCGTAAGCGGCGCGATCTTCCCGATACTGTCCCCGGCGACGCACAGAGCGCTTTCCACAGCCGTGCCGATCCCGGCATCACGCGTAAGAAGCAGCAGTTCCGTTAAAAAATCAAGCTGCAGCAAAGGCTCTCCGCCGGTAAACGTCACGCCCCCGCCCGACTTGCCGTAATACTGCCTGTCCCGCGCCGCGATATCAAAAACTTCGGCCGCAGACATCCTTTTTCCGATGACGCGCCTCGCTCCGGAAACACAGGAACCGACGCATGTAAAGCAGGAAGCGCATACGTCCCGGTCAAACAAAAGCCTGTCTTTTCCGACCTTTACCGCTCCGGCGGGACAAACTTCGGCGCATTTGCCGCAAAGCGTGCAGGCGCGGACGAAATATCCGAGGCGCGGCTTCATTTCATGCGATTCGGGATTGTGGCACCACAGGCACCTTAAGTTGCATCCCGAAAAAAACACGGCCGTCCGTATTCCGGGACCGTCATGCAGGGAAAAACGCTGTATATCGAAAATCATACCCATCCGTTGTCACACTCTGCGTTTTTTTAACATCAACTTCCATTATAACGAAAAAAATAAATATTTCAACCGTAAACGGGCGAAATACGGTGTTTTTTTCGGGAGAGATCAAACAGCATTTCGTCCTATCCCCGCAGATGCCCCGAAATGAATTTCAGCGCTTAAATCAGCTGTCAAGCATAATTGAAAATGTCCCAAAAAAAATAAAATATAAGCACCAGATT